>JBAZYX010000003.1:0-82959 GCA_041659105.1 Acidimicrobiia bacterium | reverse complement strand
CGAGCACGAGCCCGCCGGTCGCGTTCCAGCCCAGGAGCACGCCGGTGATCACGATGACGATCGCCTGGAGCACCTCGATCGCCAGCACGTTCACCGTCTTCGCCGCGAGCAGGCCGCCGCGCGACAGCGGGGTCGAGCCCAGGCGCTTGAGCACCCCGTAGCGGCGCTCGTATCCGGTGGCGATCGCGAGGCTGACCATCGCGGTGGACATCACGGCCAGCGCGAGCACGCCGGGGACCAGGAAGTCGACCGGGTCCTTGTAGTCGGTGTTGACGCTGTCGACCTTGGAGAAGAACACGAGGATCCCGATCGGGATCGCGAATGACACGAGCAGGCTCTCGCCCCGGCGCAGGGTCAGGGCGAGCTCGGCGCGGGTCTGCGCGGCGACCGCGCGGCGGGTGCTCATGCGGTGGTCCGGTCGTCTGGGCGGTCGTCGGTGTGATCGTCGTCGACCGGAGGCTCGCTCGTGAGCCGGAGGAAGACCTCTTCGAGCGAGCGTCGCCCGGTACGCAGCTCGTCGATCTGGTGGCCGTGGTCGCGCATCCAGATCGCGAGGTTCGCCACGAGGTCGGGAGAACCGGGCGCGGCCACGACGTACTCCCCCGGCCGAGACTCGCGCACCGCCGCGCCCCCACGCAGGCCGAGCGCGGCGGCGAGGCCGTCGACCGCGAGGCCCGGTTCGCTCACGAAGCCGACCTCGTCGCGCGCGATCGAGCGGGTGAGGTCGGCCGGTGCGCCCGCGGCCACGATCCGGCCGTGGTCGACGATCGCGACGCGGTCGCACAGGTGCTCGGCCTCGTCCATCGCGTGGGTGGTGAGCATCACGGTGACGCCACGGTCCGCGAGCTCGCGGATCAGGCGCCAGGTGGTGGCCCGCGCGTGCGGGTCCATCCCGGCCGTCGGCTCGTCGAGGAACACGACCGTCGGCTTGCCCACGAGTGCGAGCGCGAGGGACAGGCGCTGGCGCTGCCCACCCGAGAGCCGGCGCACCATCGTGCGCGCGGCGTCGCGCAGCCCGACGACGTCGAGCAGACCGTCGGGGTCCTCGGGGTCGTCGAAGTACGCGGCGAAGAGCCGCAGCAGCTCGGGCGGACGCAGACCGGGGTAGAGCCCGCCCTCCTGGAGCATCACGCCGATCTGGGGCCGCAGGCGGGCACCGTCGCGCACGGGGTCGAGGCCGAGCACGCGGACCTGTCCGGCGTCCGCGGTGCGGTAGCCCTCGAGGATCTCGACCGTGGTGGTCTTGCCCGCGCCGTTGGGGCCGAGCAGCCCGAACACCTCGCCGGGGGCGATGGTGAGCGAGAGGCCGTCGAGCGCCCGGAGCTCGCCGTAGTGCTTGACCACGTCGGCGACTTCGATCGCGGGTGTCGCCGGGGTCATCGAG
This sequence comes from Acidimicrobiia bacterium, assembly GCA_041659105.1. Lineage (GTDB taxonomy): Bacteria > Actinomycetota > Acidimicrobiia > IMCC26256 > PALSA-555 > CAIUKV01. The sequence continues at coordinate 81,575 of JBAZYX010000003.1, read as the reverse complement.
GTCGGAGACTATCGGCCCGGGCCCGCGGGGCTACCGGTCGCGCCACGCGGCGAACCGGGTGAGGTCGGCGAGCGCGTCGCGGGCGTCGTCGGTGAGCGGGGCGCGATCGAGGGCATCGAGCGCCTCGGTGACCCGGTCGGCGATCCGGTCCTCGATCTCGGTGACCGCCCCCGAGTCGACGAGGAGCCCCTGGATGTCGGTGACGTCGTCGGGGGTGAGGTCGGCCGCGCCCACCCGGGCGAGCCGGGTCTGGTCGGCGCCGGAGACGCGGGCCGCCGCGGCGGCGATGAGCGGCGTGAGCTTGCCTTCCCGCAGGTCGTCGCCCACGGGCTTGCCGGTCACCGAGCTGTCGCCGAAGACGCCGAGGAGGTCGTCGCGCAGCTGGAACGCCTCGCCGAGCGGGAGGCCCACGGCGGTGAGCGCGTCGTGCACGCCGGGTCCGGATCCGGCGAGCGCCGCGCCGAGGTGCAGCGGGCGCTCGACCGTGTACTTGCCCGACTTGTAGCGCTCGATGCGGGTGGCCTGCGCGGCATCGCGGCTGCCGCTGGCCGTGCCCACGAGGTCGAGGTATTGGCCGACGCACAGCTCGAGTCGCAGCTCGTCGAACACGGCGCGGGCGCCCGGCGGGATCTCGCCGAGGATCTGGTCGGCGTAGACGAAGGCGAGGTCACCCACGAGGATCGCCGCGCCCTCGCCGGAGCGGCGGGCGTCGCCCTGCCAGCCCAGCCCGAGGTGGCGGTCGATGAAGCGCCTGTGGACCGACGGAAGCCCCCGGCGCTGGTCGGAGCCGTCCATCACGTCGTCGTGCACCAGCGCGAAGGTGTGGAGGAGCTCGAGGGCGGCGCCGGCGTCCACCACGCGGCCGTCGGCGGGGTCGCCTCCGGCGCCGACGTACGCCCAGTGGCAGAACGCGGGCCGGAGGCGCTTGCCGCCGGCGGCGATCAGGGCCCGGAGCGCGCCGAGCGGCTCGGCGAGCTCGGGATCGACCGCCGTCCAGCGGACGAGCTCGACGTCGAGGACCCCGAGGATCCGCTCGTCGACCCGGCGTCCGACGTCCCGCAGGCTCGGCGGCACCGGGGCCACGCGGGAGGGAGGAACCGGTCCGTGCACGCGGCCGATGGTACGAGCCGTCGCGGACGGTGGGCGCAGCGACCGCCTCGGTACGATCCCGGCGTGGCCGAGTTCCTCACCCCGGAGTGGATCGCGGCGCTCGACGCGCTCGCCCGCGCCGCGGCCGACCTCGCCGACGCCGCCGAGGCGCCCCTGGTGGTGGAGCAGCAGGTGGTCACCGCCGCCGGCACGGTGACCTACCACCTCGTGCTCGGGCCGGGGCCGGCCCGGGTGGTCGCCGGGCCCGCGGCGTCACCCGACCTCACCATGGTGACCACGGAGGACGCGGCCCGCCGGATCCATGCCGGCACCGCGAACGCGCAGACCTGCCTCTCCGACGGCACCCTGCGGCTCCGGGGCAATCCGGAGGTCCTGGCCCGCCGGGCCGCGGTGCTGAGCCGGGTCGGCGACCTGTTCGCCGGGGTGCGTCGGTAGCATCGCCGTGCGGCGCACGCCCTTCGCGCCCCACCGACTGCACGAGGACCGGCGATGCTCCCGTTCGAGCGCCTGCGCAACCTGGCCCGGTACTCCGGCGACGAGCGCGCCCTGGTGGACGAGACCGCCGATTGCCTCGCCGACTTCGACGACGACCCCGCGCAGCTCGTGCTCGTGTGCCGGCGGCTGCTCGCCCACCATCCGACCAACGGCCCGTTGTGGTGGCTGTGCTCACGGGTGGTGGGCGCGTCCGATCCCGCGGCGGCGGCCGTCGATGCGCTGCGTGTCGTGGCGCGCGACCGGACCGCCGACCGGCTGGCCGCTGTCCTGCCGTTCCCCCACGACCCGCCGATCGCGGTGCTCGGCTGGCCCGAGGCCGCCGGCGCGGCGCTGGACCAGCGCACCGACCTCGACGTCGTCGTCGTGCGCCCCGAACGGTCCGACGCGGGGTTCCGCCGGCGCCTCGGAGACGCCGACCGGATCGTGCGCATGGTCGACCAGACCGAGGCCATGGCCGTCGGCGCGAGTCACCTGCTCGTGGAGGTGCTCGTCACCAGCCCCACCACCGCGATCGTCCCCGAGGGGACCACCGACCTGCGCTGGGGTCTTTCCGAGGCCGCGCTCTGGCTGGTGGCCCCGGTCGATCGCATCATCCCCGAGCGGACGTTCGCGGTGCTGCGCGAGCGGGTCGACGAGGACGAGATCGAGGTGATGCCGCTGGCCGAGGCGGCGAAGGTGGCCGGGCCCGGAGGCCTCGACTCACCCGACCGGATCGCCGCCCGGCTCGATTGCCCGCTCGCCCCCGAGCTGCTCCGGCTCTGACCGGTCGACCACGACGCTGTCGACCTGGATCACGGTCGGACGCGGGGCGGCGGTGGACATCGACACGCGGCGGATCGTGTAGCGCTTGGTCCAGCGGCGGATGAGGAACTCGCGCACCGGCACGCGCGTCGGCGGGACGAGGAGCGCCAGGCCGAGGATCGCGGTGACGAACCCCGGGATGATCAGGAGCCCGCCGGCGGCCACGATGAGTGCGCCGTCGACGATGGACCGGCCGGGGACCCGACGCTGGTTGAGCTCGGACCGGCCCTGCCGGAACACGCTCACGCCCTGGACCTTCACGAGCCACGCCCCGGCGAGGGAGATCGCGACGAGGAGGAAGAGGGCCTCCCAGCCGCCGATCCACTGCGCGACCTGGAGGAAGACGGCGAGCTCGAGGATCGGGACGATCACACAGAGCGCGACGAGCAGGAACACGCAGTCGAGGGTACCGCCGGCGGATCAGGCCTCGAGCGCGAGGGTGGGCGGCTCGCCTGGTTCGCCCAGATCGCCGGTGGGCGCGGTGAGGTCGCCGGTGGGCGCGGTGAGGTCGATGACCGAGCCGCCGATCGGACGTCCCACCGTGGCCTCGGGGTCGCCGGTCGCCACCGGCCGGGTGCGGCGGTCGACCGCGGCCACGCCCTGCACCGCATCCTCCGCGACGTCGAGCTCACTCAGCTTGCGCGCCGCGGGCATCACCCGAGCGTCGTAGGAGCCGATCGCCTCGTTGAACGCGCCGACGGCGCGGTCGAGGTTGGTGCCGACCTTGCGCAGGTGGCCGGAGAAGGTGCCGAGGCGCTCGTGCAGCAAACGGCCGGCGTCGGCGATCTGTCGCGCGTTCTCGGCCAAGTTCTCCTGCTGCCAGCCGTACGCCACCGACCGCAGCAGCGCGATCAGCGTGACCGGCGTGGCGATGAGCACGCGGTTGGCCACGGCGTGCTCCATGAGCGCGGGCTCGTGCTCGAACGCCGCGGCGAGGAGCTGGTCTCCGGGGACGAACATCACCACGAAGTCGGGGGCGTCGGGAAACTGCGACCAGTAGGCCTTCGACGCGAGGGTGTCGATGTGGGTGCGGACCTGGCGGGCGTGGTCGCGCAGCTTCTGCAGCTGGATGCCGTCGTCGGTGGCCTCGACCGCCTCGAGGTACGCGTGCAGCGGCACCTTGGCGTCGATCACGGCCTGCTTCGACCCGGGCAGGCGGACGATGACGTCGGGTCGCAGCCGCCCGTCCTCGCCGTCGACGGTGGTCTGCTCGACGAAGTCGCAGTGTCGCAGCATCCCGGCCATCTCCACGGCGCGTCGCAGCTGCATCTCGCCCCAGCGGCCGCGGGTGGACGGGTTGCGGAGCGCGGTGACGAGGTTGCCGGTCTCGGTGCGGAGCGTCTCCTGGGTCTCGTGGAGCATCCGCAGCTCGCGTTCGAGGCCACCGAACGCCGTCTTGCGGTCGGACTCGAGGCGGTTGACCGTCTGGCCCACGTCGCGCACGGCCCGGGCCACCTCGGTGAGCTGGCGGTCGATGACCTCCTTGCGCTTGTCGAGCTCGCCCACGACGAGCTGGCGCTCGCGGGCCATGACCTGGAGGTTCTGCTGGGCCATCTGGTCGACCGCGACCTTGATCGCGGCGTCGCGGTCCTCGGTCGCGAGGCGACGCTGCTCGTCGGCCACCCGGCGGGCGATCTCTTCGGGCGACAGCGGCGGCGGACCCTCGTCGAGGGCGGGCGCGGAGGCGCCGGCGGCCGACCGGACGGCCATCCGGACCCCCACGGTGACGCCCACGACCACGGCGATCACGAGCAGGGCGGCGGCGGCGATGACGAGCACGATGTCCATGCCTGCATCGTCCCAGGGGGGTGTGACAGCTACGCGGATACCGTGGGGACCACACGCGCAGCACCCCAACGGAGGCCCCATGTCCGACGGACGGCTCACCACTCCCCTCGTCCGCGACGGCGACCGGCTGGTCGACGCCTCGTGGGACCAAGCGCTCGACCACGCCGCGGCCGGGTTCGCCCGGGTCCGCGCCGCCCACGGGCCGGCCTCGGTGGGGATGTTCTCGTGCTCGAAGGCCACCAACGAGGTCAACTACGCCGCCCAGAAGCTGATGCGGGTGGCGGTCGGCACCAACAACATCGACTCCTGCAACCGCACCTGACACGCTCCCAGCGTCGTCGGTCTGGCGACGGTCTTCGGTGCCGGTGGCGGCACCAGCAGCTACCGGGAGGTGGAGGACGCCGACGTCGTCGTGCTCTGGGGGTCCAACGCCCGTGAGACCCACCCGATCTTCTTCCACCACGTGCTGCGGGCGGTGCGCCGTGGCGCGCGGCTGATCGTCGTCGACCCCCGCCGCACCCAGACCGCCGCCTTCGCCGACCTCTGGCTGGCGCTCGACGTCGGCAGCGACATCGCGCTCGCCAACGCCATGGCCCACGAGATCGTCGCCGCGGGCCTCGTCCACCGCGGGTTCGTCGAGCGGGCCACGAGCGGGTTCGCCGCGCTCGCCGACGCCGTGGCCGAGTGGACGCCCGAGCGCGCCGAGGAGATCACCGGCGTCCCGGCGGCCGACATCCGGGCCGCGGCCCACGCGTACGCCACCGCCGAGCACGCGCAGCTGTGCTGGACCCTCGGCATCACGGAGCACCGCTCCGGGGTCGACAACGTGCTCGCGCTGATCAACCTCGCGCTCCTGTGCGGCCACGTCGGCCGCTGGGGCTCGGGGCTCAGCCCCCTGCGCGGCCAGAACAACGTCCAGGGTGGCGGCGACATGGGCGCGCTCCCCAACCGGCTCCCCGGCTTCCAGGACGTCACCGACGCCGCGGCCCGCGCCCGGTTCGAAGCGGTGTGGGGCCAGCCCGTCCCGCCCGAGCCCGGGCTGCACCTGAGCGCGATGTTCGAGGCGATGGAGCACGGCGACCTGCACGCGGTCTACGTGCTGGGCGAGAACCCCGCGCAGTCCGAGGCCGACGTGCAGCGCACCCGGCGGCTCCTCGCCGGGCTCGACCACCTCGTCGTGCAGGACCTCTACTTCACGCGCACCGCGGAGCTGGCCGGCGTCGTCCTTCCTGCCTCGGCGGCGTGGTGCGAGTCGGAGGGCACGGTCACCAACTCCGAACGGCGCGTGCAACGCGTGCGCGCCGCGGTGCGTCCTCCCGACGGCGCGCGCGACGACCTCGACATCCTCGTCGCGCTCGCGGCGCGGCTCGGCCACGACTGGGGCGCGCCCGACGCCGAGGCCGTGTGGGACGAGCTGCGGCGCGTCTCCCCGATGCACGCCGGGATGAGCTACGCCCGGATCGAGGCCCTCGGCGGGATCCAGTGGCCGTGTCCCTCCGACACCGAGCTCGAGCCCTCGTACCTGCACGGGCGCCTGTGGGCCGACGACCCGGCCGACCGGGGCGACCCCGCGCCGTTCTCGGTCGTGGACTGGGTACCGCCGGTCGACGCGCTCTCCCCCGAGTTCCCGCTGCGTCTCACCACCGGTCGGCGCCTCGACTCGTACAACACCGGCGTGCAGTCGCGCCGGTTCCGCTCGCCCTTGCGCTTCGGCGAGACGATCGATCTCTCACCCGGCGACGTCGACGACCTCGGGGTCGTGCCCGGCGAGGTCGTGCGGGTCGTGTCGCGCCGAGGTGCCGTCACCGCGCCGGTGCGCGTCGACCCCGGGCTGCGGCCGGGGCTCGCGTTCATGACGATGCACAACGCCTCCGAGGTCGACACCAACGTGCTCACGATCGACGCCGTCGATCCGAAGTCGGGAACCGCGGAGTTCAAGGCCACCGCGATCCGGGTGGAGCGCGTCGCCAGATCGTGAGCGGATCGGGCTACTTTGCCCGGATGAAACCGCGGGGGCGGCGCGTGCGCAACTGGTTCGCGGGCGGGTTCACCGCCGCCGCACTCGTCGTCACCGCGAGCGGACCCGCCGGGGCTGCCGCGGTCGCGAAGAAGGGGCCCGACCCGGCCACGTGGACGACGCGCGTCTGCACGCAGATGGTCGACTTCCAGGCCGCGGCACTCGACGCGCACGAGGCCCTGTGGACCGCGACCGCGACTCCGCCCGCCGACCGGGCGGCCCAGAAGGCCACGGTGAAGGCGTTCCGCACCGCGCTCGCGCCCGTCCGCGCCCGGCTCACCACCCTCGACCGCACGCTCGGTCGCGCGGCGCCGACGGGGCGCAAGGGCGTCGCCGCCCGGGACGTCCTCCGCGACGGCCTGGCCCCGGTCGGAGACGCCTTCGCCACCGCGCAGGAGCAGGTCGGCGACCTGCGCACGGTGCCGACGACGAGGTTCCCCCGGGCCACGAGCAAGGTCCTGCTAACGCTCGACCGCTCGATCGACCGGGCCACCAAGCCGCTGACCCGGGCCGGGAAGACCGTCGGGAAGTCGTCGGTGGGCCCGTCGCTCTCCGAGCAGGCGATCTGCCGAGCGGTCGGGTTCGAGTGGTCCGTGCTCGCGACCTCCGACGGCGCCGACGTCACCCCGCCACCCCCGGCCACCACGCCCGACGTCCCCGGATCGGCCGATCTCGTCGCGCCGAAGCTGCTCCTCCCCGGCCGCTACCGGCCCCCGGCCGAGATCGCGTCCCTCGCGGCCCAGACGGCGATGACGGGACGGTCCCGCACCTTCTTCTACGGCGCGATGCCGGCGGTGGAGACCGGCACCCCGTTCGCGACCGACTGCCCGGCGGCCGACGCCGCGAACTCCCAGATCCTGGGCTGCTTCCACGACGGCCGCATCTACGTCCTCGCGGTGAACCGGCCCGAGCTCGCCCGGGTCGTCATGGTCACCGCCGCCCACGAGATGCTGCACGCGGTGTACGACGCACTCCCGGCCGACACCCGCGCGGATGCCGACGCGATGACGAGCAGCTACTTCGTGACCACGACCGACGAGCGGCTGAAGCGGATCGTCGCGCAGTACGACCTGCGGGCCCCCGCGAACCGGCCCAACGAGCTGCACTCGCTGATCCCCACCCAGGTCCCCACGCTCACGCCCGAGCTCGACGCCTACTACGCCCCGTACTTCCGGGACCGCGGCCCGGTCCTCGCCGCGTACGACGAGTACATCTCGGTCTTCGAAGGGCTCATCAGCCAGTACGACGGCCTGAAGGCCCAGCTCGAAGACCTGCGCGCGCGCATCGCCGACCTGCGCAGCCAGTCGGATGGCGCAGCCGGGGAGGCGAACCGGCTCGCGGGCCAGATCGACGCCCTCCGCGCCCAGGGGCGCTTCGCGGAGTCGAACACCCTGGTCGGCCCCCAGAACGCCGCCGTGAGCCGGGCCCAGAGCCTGAACGCCGCGGCCAACGGGCTGGTGGCCGAGTACAACGCGGTCGTCGACCAGATCAACGCGGTGGCCGCGCAGCTCGGCGGCCTGGAGAGCGCGCTCCGCCCCCTCGGCTGAGCGGCGCCCCTACGATCGGGCGCGCATGACGCAGACGTGGGGTCCTCCGGTGACGCGGGCGCGGCGCGACCTGCTGCTGCCGGCGCTGCACGAGGCCCACGACGCCGAGGGCTGGTGCTCCCCCGAGGCCCTCGCCGGCATCGCCGAGCGGCTCGGGCTCGGCCGGGCCGAGGTGCACGGCGTCGCGTCCTTCTACGGGTCGTTCTCGCTCACGCCCCGGCCGCGACGCCTGCAGCGGGTCTGCGTGGACGTCGTGTGCGCCATGGCGGGCGCGACCCCGCCCGGCGGCGCCGATCCCGGGGTGATCGCGGCGCCCTGCCTCGGCCGCTGCGAGCAGGCACCGGCCGTCGTCCACACCGACGCCGGCGGACGGTCGACGGCGTCGGGAGTGGTCCGCCGCCGGTCCCGCAGCCACCGGACGACCTCACGTTGCTGCGCCGGGTCGGCGTGGTGGACCCCGCCTCCCTCGACGACTACCGCGCCCACGGGGGCTACGAGGCGCTCGACCGGGCCCGCGCCCTCGGGGACGACGCCGTGCGGGCCGCCGTCACCGCGTCCGGGCTCACCGGCCGGGGCGGCGCCGGGTTCCCCGCGGGCCGCAAGTGGGACGCCGTCGCCCAGGCTCCCGGCGCGACCAAGTACGTGATCGCCGACGCCGACGAGTCGGAGCCCGGCACGTTCAAGGACCGCGTCCTCCTCGAGCACGACCCGTTCGCGGTGATCGAGGCCATGACGATCGCGGGCTGGGCCGTGGGTGCGACCCAGGGATACGTGTACGTGCGCGACGAGTACCCCGAGGCCCGCGCCACCCTCGCCCACGCGATCGTGGCGGCGGAGGCGGCGGGGTTCCTCGGCGACGACGCCGGCCGGCTCGGCGTCCCCTTCCGCATCGAGCTGCGCCGCGGCGCGGGTGCGTACGTCTGCGGCGAGGAGACGGCCCTCTTCAACTCGATCGAGGGCCACCGCGGCGAGCCGCGCACGAAGCCCCCGTTCCCGGTCCAGTCCGGCCTCTTCGGCGCGCCCACCCTCGTGCACAACATCGAGACGCTGGCCAACGTGCTGCGCATCCTCGACCCCGCGGGCCCGATCCGCGAGACGAAGCTGTTCGCGGTGTCGGGGTCGGTCACCACCCCCGGCGTCTACGAGGTCCCGGTGGGCACCACGCTCTCGGACCTCCTGCGCGTCGCCGGCGGGGTCGGTCCGGGTCGGGAGCTCCAGGCCGTGCTCCTCGGCGGAGCCGCGGGCAGCTTCGTGCGGCCCGAGGACGTCGGGGTCGCGCTCACGGCCGAGGCGACGCGGGTCATCGGCGCCACGGTCGGCTCGGGTGCGGTGATCGTCCTCGACGACACCGTCGACCTCGCCGCCGTCGTGCTGCGGATCGCCGCGTTCTTCCGTGAGGAGTCGTGCGGGCAGTGCGTGCCCTGCCGGGTCGGCACGGTCCGCCAGGAGGAGGCCCTGCGCCGCCTGGCCGGGGGGACGCCGCTCGGCTCGATCGACGACGACCTCGCGTTGCTGCGTGACGTCGGTGCTGCGATGCGTGACGCGTCGATCTGCGGCCTGGGTCAGACCGCGTGGAACGCGGTGGAGAGCGCGATCGACCGGTTCGAGGTGTTCGGGTGATCGCCGTCCGGGTCGACGGCTTGGCCGTGATGGTCGCCGACGACGCGACCGTGATGGACGCGTGCACCGCAGCGGCGATCGACACGCCCACGCTCTGCTACGGCGACACGATCGACGCGCGCAACGTCTGCCGGATCTGCGTGGTGGAGGTGGCGGGCAGCCGCACGCTCGTGCCCGCGTGCTCCCGGCGAGTCGAGGCGGGGATGGAGATCCTCACCGACTCCGAGCGCGTCCGCCACGCGCGCCGCCTGGTCCTCGAGCTGTTGGGGAGCAGTGTCGACCTCTCGCTCACCGACCGCGTCACCGAGTGGAACGCCGAGTACGGCGCGGACCCGAACCGGTTCGGCGAGGCCGCCGAGACGGTGGCCCAGCCGGTGAAGGTCGACAACGACCTCTACGTGCGCGACTACTCGAAGTGCATCCTGTGCTACCAGTGCGTCGACGCGTGCGGCGAGCAGTGGCAGCACACGTTCGCGATCGCGATCGCGGGCCGGGGCTTCGACTCCACGATCTCGACCGAGCACGACGTGACGCTGCCCGAGTCCGCGTGCGTGTACTGCGGCAACTGCATCGAGGTCTGCCCCACCGACGCGCTCATGTTCAAGACCGAGCACGACATGCGCCGGGCCGGCACCTGGGACGAGTCGGTGCAGACCCGCACCGACACCATCTGTGCATACTGCGGTGTCGGCTGCACGCTGAGCCTCCACGTGCAGGACGACCAGATCGTGAAGGTCACGTCCCCCCACGCCAGCAGCGTCACCAGCGGCAACCTCTGCATCAAGGGCCGCTTCGGCTTCGACCACGTGCGCCCGTGAGGTCGCGGCCGGTGACCGAGCCCTTCCGGATCCTCTGCGTCTCGGGCAGCCTGCGGGCCCGGTCCACGACCTCGGCTGTGCTGCGCACCGCAGTGGCGGTGGCTCCGGCCGGCATCGCACCCGTGCTCTACGACGGCCTCGGCGACCTCCCCCACTTCAACCAGGACGACGACGTCGAGCCGCGGCACCCTGCGGTCGCGGAGCTGCGCGCCCGGCTGCGGGCGGCCGACGCGCTCCTGTGCTCGACGCCGGAGTACGCGGGTGCGCTCCCGGGGTCGTTCAAGAACCTGCTCGACTGGCTCATCGGCGACGGCGAGGCCGGCTCGATCTACGAGAAGCCGGTCGGGTGGCTCAATGCGTCACCGCGCGGCGCGACGTTGGCGCACGACTCGCTGCGCACCGTGCTCGGCTACGCGCACGCGACCATCGTCGAGGCGGCGTGCATCGCGGTCCCGGTGACGGCGCCCATGGTCGACGACGACGGCACCGTCCACGATCCCGGCGTCCGCGCGCAGATCGCCGCCGCGCTCCGCGCGTTCACGGCGCGTCCCTGAACCCCGGGGGCCATCCTCAGAGCATGCCTCCGTCGACGCCGATGTACTGGTTGTTGACGTAGCGCGCCGCGTCGGACACGACCCACGCAACCACGTCGGCAACCTCCTCGGGGCTGCAAACGTGCCCGAACGGCATGCGCTCGTCGATGGAGTGGATGTCGTCGCCGGCGCCCATCACGGCCTTGGCGAGCCGGCGGCCCATGTCGGTGTCGACCAGGCCCGGAGCCACGATGTTCACGTGGATCCCGTGCTGGCGCTCCTCCTTGGACAGCGTGTGCGCGAGCGCCTCCATCGCGGCCTTGGCCATGTTGTACGGCGACGAGTTGCCGCTCATCGCCTTGGATGCCGCGCTGGAGATGAGCACCACGTCACCGCGCGGCCGTGTGCGCATGCTCGGCACCACGAGCTGGGCGAGCGCGAACGCACCGAACGCGTGGGTGCGCCAGACCCGCTCGATCTCGGCCGGGTCGGTGTCGACCACCGACTGGCCCCGGCTCGCGATGCCGGCGCTGTGGACGAGCGTGTCGACGTACCCGAAGTCGGCGAGCACGGCGTCGACCATGCGGGCGTCGGCCTCGTAGTCGTCGACCGACGCCTGGTACACGCCGGCGCGCCGGCCCATGGCCTCGATGAGCGACGCCACCTGGCGGGCCGACTCCTCGTCCTTGCGGTAGTTGATCGCCACGTCCATGCCGTCGCCGGCGAGGGCCAGGGAGATCGCGGCACCGATCCCCCGCCCGCCCCCGCTCACCAGTGCCACCCTCGGTTCGGTCATGTCCTGGAGTCTGGCCCGCCGGCGCGCGACGGGGCGACTCGGTGTGCCAGGCTTCAGGCGATGGACGTCTACGAAGCCCTCTACACCACCCGCGCCATGCGCCGCGTGCTCCCCGACCCGATCCCCGAGGCCGTGCAGGAGCGCATCCTCGACGCCGCGATCCGGGCCCCGAGCGGCGGCAACACCCAGACGTGGCGGTTCCTCCTCGTCGACGACAAGGACGTGCTCACCGCGCTCGCGCCGATCTACCGGCGCTGCATGGCCCAGGTGTGGGAGGTCGTCTACAAGGACCGGGCCGCGGTCGCGAACGCGGCACCCGACGAGCCCGACAACGCCCAGTGGCTGCGGGTCCAGCGGTCGGCCCAGCACCTCGCCGACCACTTCGAGGACTACCCGCTGATGCTCTTCAGCTTCGCCCAGGGCGACCCGACGGGCGGCTCGATCCACCCGTCCACCTGGTCGGCGATGCTGGCGGCCCGGGCCGAGGGGGTGGGCTCGTGCTGGACGGTGGCGTTCGTGTTCGAGCTGCCGGCGGTCCTGGAGATCCTCGGCGTGCCGGTCGAGGAGGGCTGGAACCTCGGGTCGTGCGTGACCTTCGGCTACCCCACCGGCCGCTGGGGCGTGGCCCCCCGCATCCCGGTGCACGAGGTGTCGTACCGGAACCACTGGGGCACCCCGGTGGGCTTCGAGGTGCCGGAGCCGCTCTGGCGAGGCTGATGGCACAAAAGTGGAACTGAGTACCACTTTCCCCGGTACCCTCGGGGAGTGACCCCCCGATGACCCCCACCGCGCAGCAGGTCCACGACCGCCGCTGGTACGTCCTCGGCGTCCTCTGCCTGAGCCTGCTGATCGTGTTCGTGGGGAACTCGAGCCTCAACGTCGCGATCCCCACGCTCTCCCGCGACCTGCACGCCTCCGAGTCGCAGCTCCAGTGGATGATCGCCGCATACTCGCTGGTGTTCGCGGGCCTGCTGTTCACCGCGGGGGCGCTGGGCGACCGGTTCGGCCGCAAGGGCGCGCTGCAGGCCGGTCTCGTCGTCTACCTCGCCGCCTGCGTGTTCGCGACGCTGTCGCACTCGACCTGGCAGCTCATCGCGGCGCGCGCCGCGATGGGGCTCGGCGCCGCGTTCATCATGCCGTCGACGCTGTCGATCCTCGTGAACGTCTTCCCACCGAACGAGCGCACGAAGGCCATCGCGATCTGGGCCGCGGTCGTGGGCGCGGCCGGTGCGATCGGCCCCGTCGCCACCGGCCTGATCCTCGGCCACTTCTGGTACGGCGCGGTGTTCCTGGTGAACATCCCGATCATCACCCTCGCGTTCGTGGCCGGGTGGTTCCTGCTCCCGAAGTCGCGCGACCCGCAGCAGGCCCAGATCGACCCGCTCGGGGCGATCCTCTCGATCGTCGGCATCGTGGCCCTGGTGTACGGCCTCATCGAGGCCCCGAGCCATGGGTGGACGAGCACCACCACGCTCGTGGCCTTCGGCGTGGCGTTCGTGGTGCTCACGCTGTTCGCCGCGTGGGAGCTGCACACCGACACGCCCATGCTCGACATCCGGTTCTTCCGCAACCCGGCCTTCAGCACCGGCACCAGCGGGATGATCCTCGTCTTCATGTCGATGTACGGCCTCATGTTCCTGATGACGCAGTACTTCCAGCTCATCCTGGGCTACAGCGCGCTGAGCGCGGCCGTGCGCCTCCTGCCGATGGCAGCGATGCTCGTCATCGTGTCGCCGCTCACGCCGCGGCTCGGCGCGCGCTTCGGCGCGAACAAGACCGTGGCCGGCGGGATGCTCTGCACCACGGTCGGACTGTTCGCCTTCCGCCAGGTCGGCACCGACACGCCCTACCTCGCGATCCTCGGCGCGCTCGCCTTCATCAATGCCGGCTTCGCGCTCTCGATGTCACCGATGACCGCGGCGATCATGTCGGCGGTGCCGCCGCGCCGGGCCGGCGCCGGCTCCGCGATGAACGACGCGGCGCGGGAGTTCGGCGCGGCCCTCGGGATCGCGGTGATGGGCAGCATCGCCGCGTCGCAGTTCACCCACGCCCTGGGCAAGCTCACCGGCGGCCTTCCCCTCTCCAGCCGGGAGCGGGCCGGGTCGTCGATCGCGGGTGCCATTCGCATCGCCGACACCCTCGGCGGCCGAGCGGGCGCGACGCTGCGCACTGGGGCCGAGCGCGCCTTCCTCGACGGCTTCCACCTCTCGGTGACGATCGGCTCGTGCCTGTGCCTGGTCGCGGCGGTCATCGTGTGGAGGTACCTGCCGAGGACGTTCGCCCACGAGGGCGCGATGCACGGGGCGGTCGAGTCGCTCGAGGAGGCCGCCGAGCTGGGCATCGCCGGGGTCCCGCCCGTGTTCGCCGACCAGCGCTTCCCGGGCGACCCCGACGTCCCCGCCCAGGTCAGCCCGAGCGTGCGCGGCTGAGCGCGTCGGCCCGCTGGGCCAGGCGGGCCGAGCCGAGCCGGTCGGCCCACGCCGCGAGCTCGGGGGTCGGCCCCGTCCAGCGCCAGTCGTCGACGTCGCCCACGTCGGCGTCGGTGCGCAGGGTGGCGAGCACCCGGAACAGCTCGGCCGCGGCACGGGCCTCGGCCAGCGTGGCCGCGAGCTTCGCCGCTCCCCGCACCGTCACGTCCCACGGCGGCTCGGGGATCGCGTCGATCGAGCCGTACCGGGCGAGCACCGCGGCGGCGGACTTCGCGCCCCAGCCGGGGAGCCCGGGGAACCCGTCGGCGCTGTCGCCCACGAGCGCGAGCCAGTCGGGGATCGACGCGGGCGGCACACCGAACTTCGCGCGCACGCCGGCCTCGTCGTAGCGCAGGTCCTGGCGGCGGTCCCACTGCACCACCACCGGGTCCTGCACGCACTGCGCGAGGTCCTTGTCGGGCGTGCAGATGAGCACGAGGTCGACCCGTTCGTCGGCCACCGCGACCGCGCACGCCGAGGCGAGCGCGTCGTCGGCCTCCAGCTCCACTTCGGGCCACACCGCCACACCCAGCGCGCGCAGTGCGTCCTCGAGGATCGGGAACTGGGCGAACAGCAGCGGGTCGATCCCACCGCCGGTCTTGTAGCCGATCCAGAGGTCGTTGCGGAACGACTCGATCACATGGTCGGTCGCGACGCCGATGTGCGTGGCCCCGCCCTCGAGGAGGTCCAGCACCGACATGAGCACGCCGCGCACCGCCCCGACGTCGATCCCGTCGCCGTCGATGTGCTCCGGCCTGGCGTAGTAGTGGCGGAACAGCTCATAGGTGCCGTCGACCAGGTGGACCTGCATGCTGCGCACTGCCTACTTGGCCGCGCGGGTGAGCTCGGCGTCCTGGGCCTCGATGACCAGGGACTCTGTGCTGTCGACGTCATGGGGGGTGCGCATCGGCGCAGCCTCGCACACGCGCAGCGCCGCGCTCAGTCCGAGTCGGCGAACACCGGCGGCACGCCGCCCAGGCCGAGCTCGGCGATGTCCTCCATCGCGGAGACGCCGTCGTGCATGGCGCCGTCGTGGCTGAAGCTCGACGGCAGGGAGCGGACGGTGAGGAACGCGGCGAACAGCGCGAGCATCGCGCCGACCGTGACGGCGAGGTGGATCCCGTCGATGAACGCGGCGCTGGCGCCGGCGCGCACGGCGTCGCCCACCCCACCGGGCAGCGATGCGGCCACCCGCAGCGCCCCCGAGATCGACGACTGGGCCGTGTCCTGCAGCGCGGGCGGGAGCTCCGCGGTGATGTCCCCCACCGCGCCGCGGTACTGCGACGCCGCGAGGCTGCCCATCACCGCGACTCCCAGCGCGGCACCGAGCTCACGTGACGCGTCGTTCATCGCGGACCCCGCGCCGGCCCGCCGTTGCGGGACCGCGGACATGATCGCCGCGGTCATCGGCGACATCGCGAGCGCGAAGCCCGCAGTCGTGAAGGCGACGCACACGAGGATGTACGGGTACGGGGTGTCGACCGCGGTCCCGCGCATGAGGAGCAGGCCGGTCGAGACGAACAGCATGCCGAGGCCCACGGTCTTGTTCGCCCCGATGCGCCCGCTGAGGCGGGGCGTGAGTGGGGCGACGACCACCATGATCGGGGCCATGGGGAGCAGCCGGATCGCGGCGCCCAGCGGGCTGTACCCCAGGATCAGCTGGAAGTACTGGGTCAGCAGGAACATCACGCCGAACATCGACATGAAGATCAGGATCATGCCGGCGGTGCCGGTGCTGAACGCGGGGTTCTCGAAGAAGCGCACGTCGAGCATGGGCTCGTCGGTGTGCAGCTCCCAGAGCGCGAAGAGGAAGAGCACGACGAAGCCGATGCCGAAGGCGAGGAGGGTGACGGAGCTGGTCCAGCCCTTCTCGGGCGCCTCGATCAGGCCGTACACGACCGCGACGATCCCCACGATCGACAGCACCGCGCCCAGCGGGTCGAGGCGGGCCTCCTCGGGATCGCGCGACTTGGGCACGATGAACGCGCCGGCCACCAGCGCGGTGGCGACGATCGGGACGTTGATCAGGAAGATCGACCCGTACCAGAAGTGGTTGAGCAGCAGGCCGCTCGCCACCGGTCCGATCGCGCCCGCGGCGCCGGTGACCGCCGCCCACACCGCGATCGCCTTGGTGCGCTCGTGGGGCGGGAACACGTTGACGAGGATCGACAGGGTCGACGGCATGATGAGCGCGGCGCCCACCCCCATCAGTGCCCGGCACCCGATCAGATGCCACATCTCGGTGGACTTGGTGGCCGCGACGCAGGCGACGAGGAAGACCACGAGGCCCGTCTGCAGGATCCCCTTGCGGCCGAACCGGTCGCCGAGCGCGCCCGACGTGAGCAGCAGGCCGGCGAACACGAGCGAGTACGCGGCGACCACCCACTGGAGCTGCGACTCCGTCGCGCCGAGCTCACGCGCCAGCGTGGGGATCGCGACGTTGAGGCTCGAGTTCCCCACGAACACGATCAGCAGGCTCAGGCAGAGGACCGAGAGGATCCACCAGCGGCGTCGGTAGACCTCGGGTGCGATGCCGTGCGCGAGCGCCGTCTCGGTGCTCACCCGGTCTCCCCGAGGTCGTGGACCGTGACCCGCAGTGCGGCGTCGACCACGGTCGGGAGGTCGGTCGCCGCGTCCTCGGTCACCCAGTAGTCCATGGCCGTGCGCAACGAGGCCACCACGGTGGCCGCGAGCACGCAGTGGCGGAGGCCCGGCGTGCTCGCACCGTCGCGCGCGGCGAAGAAGTCGCGCAGCAGCTCCTCCCACGCGGCCTGGTGCTCGAGGTTGCGGGCGGCGAGCGCCGGGGTGGTGCGCATGATCCGGCCGACCGTCATGTTGCGGTCGCGCTCGTCTTCGTAGCGCTCGGCGACCGACAGGAACGCGTTGCGCACGGCGTCGAGGGCGGGCTCGGTCGGGGGCCGGCTGAGCAGCGCCGAGCGCATGAGCTCGAGCTTCTCGGTCGCGGTCCCGATGAGCACGTCCTCCTTGGAGTCGAAGTACCGGTAGAACGTCGTCTTGGAGACCTCGGCCGCGACCACGATGTCGTCGACCGTCACCGCGCCGAACCCGTGCGCGGCGAACAGCTCGAGCGCGACGAGGCGGAGCTGGTCGGAGGTCCGCTGCTTCTTCTGCTCGCGCAGGCCCGGAACGGAGGGGGTCACGCCGAGAGGGTATCCGGGAAAGCGGTACTCAGTGTCACTTGGGACCGAGTACCGCGAGCGCGGTCAGGCGGGCAGGAGCTCGCCGGATCCGGTGGCCGCCGCCGGTGCCGGGGCGCCGCTCGCCGCCTCGGCCGGGCGGGTGAAGAGGCCGAGGTAGAACCAGATCACCGCGGTCCACACCGCGGTCGCCCCGGCGATGTGGAGGCCGACCAGCAGCGCGGGGATGCCGTTGAAGTACTGGACGTAGCCGATCGCGGCCTGGACGCAGGCCGCGACGAGGACCGCGCCGAGGCGTGTCTGCACGCCCTCGGAGGCCCGGGTCCGGCGCAGCATCCGCAGGATCACGAGCGTGAGCGCGAGGAAGACCATCACGCTGATGCCGTGGATGCGGGCGACGTGGCTGATGTCGAAGGCGAACCGCTTGGCGTGCCGGTCGCCACCGTGCGGGCCGGTCGAGGTGACGACCGTGCCGGTGACCACGACCACGCAGATCAAGGCCACGAGGGCGCGGGAGAACGTGCGCACGCGCGGCTCCACCGCGAGCTCGGCCCTGGTGTGCGGCTCGCCCGCGCGCTTGTAGAGGACGATCGCGTCGGTCAACAGCACCAGTGAGAGCATGAAGTGCGTCATCACGAACTCGGGGCGCAGGTCGAAGATGACGGTGAGCCCGCCCACCACGGCCTGGGCGATGACGCCGGCCACGAGACCGAGCGACAGCCAGATCAGGTCCTTGCGGCGCGGGTCACGGATCAGCGAGCCGAGCACGCACACGATCACCGCCACCGAGACCAATCCGGTGAACATCCGGTTGACGAACTCGATCATGGCGTGGCCGCCGTCGGCGCTCTTGGGCGTCAGGGAGCCGGGCTCGCAGTTGGGCCAGTCGGGGCAGCCGAGCCCGGAGCCGGTGAGCCGCACCGCGGCACCCGTCACGATGATGATCCCGAGGAGGATCGCCGCGATCAGGGTGATCCGGCGGTATGCGACTGGACTCAGGCGGAACCGGCGCACGCCCCGAGCGTAGGCGCAGGGTTCTCGGTTACCGTCACCGGCGTGAGCGACGACACCACCCCCACCCCGCCGCCCCTGCACTACGACGAGTTCGGTCTGTTCCACGAGAACGCGCAGGAGTACGGCCTGGCGTACGACGCACCGCCGACCGTCCGGCGTGAGTCCGTGGTGGTCGAACCCGGGACCGGCCGCCGCCTGAGCGCCCTGGTGTGGGGCACCGAGGCCCCCGAGATCGTGCTGATCCACGGGGGCGCGCAGAACGCCCACACCTGGGACACCGTCGCGCTGGCCCTCGGCCGCCCCCTGGTCGCGGTCGACCTGCCCGGGCACGGCCACTCCGACCACCGGGACGACGGCCCGTTCGGCCCCCGGGAGAACGCGGCCGACGTCGAGGTCGCGATCCGCGCCCTCGCGCCGGACGCGGCGATGGTCGTCGGCATGTCGCTCGGCGGACTCACCAGCATCGCCCTCGCCGGGCGCGCCCCCGACATCGTGCGCAAGCTCGTGCTCGTCGACGTCACCCCCGGCGTCGACAAGGAGCGCGCGGCGCCGATCGCGCAGTTCGTGTCGGGTCCCGAGAGCTTCGAGAGCTTCGACGAGATCCTCGACCGCACGATCGCGTTCAACCCGACTCGGTCGGTGCCGTCGCTGCGGCGCGGCGTGCTGCACAACGCAGTGCAGCGCGACGACGGTCGCTGGGTGTGGCGCTACCAGCGGCCCCGCATGATGGAGCTCGCGCTCCGGGAGGACGGGGCGCCGGTCCAGCCCGACGACCCGCCCGTCCCCGACTTCACGACGCTGTGGGAGGACCTCGAGGGCTGTGCGATGCCGGTGCTCCTCCTGCGGGGCACCACCCAGGGCAGCGTGGTCACCGACGAGCACGTGGACGAGTTCCATCGCCGCCAGCCCGCCGGGCGCGTCGTCGCGGTGGAGGGTGCCGGCCACAGCCTCCAGGGCGACACCCCCCTCGAGCTCACCGCCCTCCTCGAGGAGTTCCTCGCCCGCTGATCTCAGGCGGGGGTGAGGTCGGTGCGGGCGGAGGCGGCGGCTTCGATGGCTTCCCAGGCGTAGCGCATGGGGACGAGCTCGCCGGCGGCCCACTGCGCGCGCTGGTCGTCGAAGTGGGCGCTCGTGCAGTCGCCGCTCGCGCCCAGGGGCACGATCCAGCCGCCGGCGTCCCAGTCGGCCAGGTCGAACACGTAGCGGGCCACCGATGCGCCGGTGACCCCGAAGCCGAGGCCGGCCGCGTGCGAGGACGCGAACACGGTGTCCCACTCCCCCGCCATCTCCACCGGCGCGGGGTCGAGCCGCCCCTCCCACTCGGGGTGCAGAGCCGACAGCGGGTGCTTCGGGGCGCTCTGGTGGAGGGCCCCCCACCGCCACTCGCTCGGGTCGTCGCCGAAGCGGGTCCGCAACATCGCGACGCCGTCGGCCATGCCGTCGGCGAGGACGTCGTCCCACGTGTCGCCGGGCCGCAGGAAGGTCGGGTCTTCGGCCGCGAGGAGCGCCGAGACCGCGGGCCAGAGGCGCAGGGTGGCCGGGACGAACGCGCCGGGCGGCTCGTCGCGCACGGGAGCGCGCAGCCGGTCGAGGCCGGGACCGTGGACGAGGTTGCGGCAGACGGCGTCGCGCACCGCCATGGACACCGCGGCCGCCGCGGAGTCGGCACGCATCTCGCCGTCCCACTCGCGCAGGACGTCGCGCGCCGCGGCCTCGTGCGCGTCGGTCGACGTGAGCGCGGTGAGGCGGGTCACCCACAGCGGCGCGCGCACGGACACGACGTCGCGGTGGATGGAGGCCATGTCGGCGACGGTCGCGTTCTCGACGCCCGCGAGGCGCGTCACGATGCGCTCGGCGCGGTCGGGCCGCGCGTACGCGTCGCCGAGGTGGTACCGGGCATCGTCGCCCACGATGCGCTGGTTCGCCGTGACGATCACGCCGCCCTCGGGGTCGCGCGTGAACGGAAGGTCCTCGTAGGGGACCATCCCCTGCCACGTGTGGGCTCCGGTCCAGCCCGGCACCGGCCCGCACGCGTTCACCGGGGTGCGGACCGGGATCATGCCGACGGTCTGGTAGAGGACGGCGCCCTCGCGGTCGGCGCAGAGGAGGTTGTTCACCGGGTCGACCCACGCACGCATCACCTCGCGCAGCTCGTCGACGTTGCGCGCCTGGAGCATCGGTGCGAGCACCTCGAGACCCGGGCTGGGCTCGAGGAGTGCCGTGGACTGCATCGCGATCGCCGCACCGGTGGACGGGTCGCCGAACACCACCGGGCCGTTCGCGGTGTCGAAGCACTCGATCTCCACCGGCTCGCGGTCGCGCACCGCGATCACCTCGATGCGGTCGGGTGCGCGGTCGGACGGAAAGCGCTCGACGTAGAGGTCCTGGTAGTCGCCGTTCGCGTTGGTGACGCACCACGCGACGTCGGCGTTGTGACCGAAGTGCGGGAGGCCCGGCACGCCGACGAACGCGAGTCCGAGCGCGTCGAACTCGTCGCAGGCGAGGTGGTTCTGCACGTACACCCCGGGCACCTCGACCTGGCGGTGCGGGTCGCCGGCGAGGATCGGCTGCCCCGACGCGGTGCGGCTGCCCGCGAGGACCCACGAGTTGCTGCCGCCCTCGTCGTCGCCTTCATGGTCTCCCCGCACCGCGGCCACGCCACCCAGCAGTCCGGGATCGGCCGCCCGGAGCACGGCGAGGGCCCACGTGACCGTGGCGAACCCGTCGGGGTCGAGCCGGTAGGGCGCGGCCGTCGCGCCGGGCGGCACGATGAGCGGCACGGGCCGGTCGTCGGTCTCGAGTCGCACCGCGGCGTCCGCGCCGAACACCTCGGCGACCCGCGCCCGCCAGAGCTTCTTCTGCCAGTTCGCGAACGCGACGTGACGCACGAGGAACACGGCGTTGCAGTCCCACGGCTGCCACGGCTCGGGCACGACCCCCGCGAGCGACAGGTCGGTCGGGAGCGGTCGGTCGAGCGCGAGGTAGGCGTTCACGCCCGCGGCGTAGGCGTCGAGCACCGCCCGCGCGTCGTCGGAGAGGGCGTCGTACTCGCGACGCGCGCCGTCGCGGATGCCGACGCGGCGCGTGAACGCGTCGAACGCGAGCGCGCTCGGACCTGCGACCTCGGCCCAGCGGCCGTAGGCGCGCCGCCGGTCGTACTCGAGCTGGCCGAGCCGGTCCTCGGCGTGGACGAACCCCTGACCGAGGAAGGCGTCGTGGCCGGTGGTGGCCCGCACGTGGGGGATCCCCCACTCGTCCCGCAGGATCGTGACCGGGCCGTCGAGGCCTCCGATCTCGATCTGCACGTCCCGCGGCGGCTCCGGGTGGTCCGCCTCCGCGGCCGGCTCCGGCGGGGCGGCGGGTTCGAGCTCCAGTTCTGCTTGCTGTTCCTCGGGCACGGGGCGAGGGTACCGAGGCGACCGCGGCGGGCGGGGTGGACGAGGCGTGGAACAATGGCCCCATGACGACTTCCACGTTCACCCGCATGGACGAGTCGACCGCCCAGCAGTGGGCCGTGATCGGCAAGGAGACCATGGAGGCGCAGCCCCAGGTCGCCGAGCACGTGCTGGCCCTGCTGCACAACCTCGACGGCATGGTCCTCGGCTTCGCCGTCGACCAGCTCACGCACTGCCTGCAGACGGCCACCCTCGCGGAGCGGGCGGGCGCCGACGACGAGCTCGTGGTCGCCGCGCTGTGTCACGACCTCGGGAAGTACGTGAGCGTCGTCAACCACCCGGCGATCGCGGCCGAGATGCTCCGGCCGTTCGTGCGCGAGGACGTGTACCACGCCATCCGCGTGCACCAGGACTTCCAGGGCAGGCACTACTACGCGCACTTCGGCGGCGACGCCGACGCACGCGAGCAGTACCGCGGCGAGCCCTGGTTCGACCTCGCGGCGCGCTTCGCGGACGACTGGGACCAGATCGCGTTCGACCCCGACTACGACACCCTGCCGCTCGAGCACTTCGAGCCGAAGGTCCGCGCCGTCTTCGCGATGCCCAAGAGCTTCCTCTAGCCCGCTCCCTTGTTTGGACGGTTTGTCGTGCCCTGACCCGACGAAGCGTCCAAACAGGGTCAGGCGACGCCGAGACGGGCCGCGCACTCGAAGGCGCGGGCGCGGACCTCCACGGCGTCGTCGACAACACCGCCCGCGGCCACCACGCGTCCGTCGACCACGACGGTGTCGACCACCGAGCCCGACGCCGCGTAGACGAGGTTGTGCACGAGGTCGCCGGGACCGAGCTCGGGGCGGTCGGGCGGGACCACCACGAAGTCCGCGGGCGCGCCCACCACGAGCGCGCCCGGCTGGCCGAGCCCGGGGGCACGGGCGCCGGTGGCCACGGCCCACGCCTCCGATGCGGGCATCGCGGCGGCGTCGTTGTGCGCGTGCTTCTGGAGCAGCGACAGGAACTTCGCGTCGGCGATCAGGTCGAGCGAGTTGTTCGACGCGGCGCCGTCGGTACCGAGGCCGACCGGGATGCCGCGGTGCCGCGCCGCCTCGTAGTTGAACACCCCGCCGACCGCGAGCTTCATGTTCGAGACCGGGTTGGTGACGATCACCGCGCCGCGCTCGGCGACGAGGTCGAGCTCGGTGTCGTCGAGCCACACGCAGTGCGCGAGCACCGTCGACGGGCCGAGCAGGCCGCAGCGGTCGAGGAGCGCCGCCGGGCCCACTCCGTGCTCCTCGTGGCAACGCAGCACCTCGTCCTCGGTCTCGGCCAGGTGGATCTGCACCGGGATCCCCCGGTCGCGCGCGACGTCGCCGAGCCAGGTGAGCGTCTCGGGCGACACCGTGTACACCGCGTGCGGGCCCAGGCCCGGGGTGACCCGCGGCGCGTGCTCCGCCGCGGCGTCGAGCTGGGCGAGGATCTCGGGCCGCAGGGCCCGGCCCCGCGCGGGGTCGCCGCCGTCGATCACCACGGTGCCCACCACGCCGCGGATCCCGGCGTCGTCGACGGCGCGGGCGACGGCGTCGCCGTGCCAGTACATGTCCCAGAAGCGCACGGTGCCGCTGCGCAGCATCTCCGCGATCGCGAGTCGGGTTCCCCAGTACACGTCGTCGGCGTCGAGCTTCGCCTCCGCGGGCCAGATGCGGGTCTGGAGCCACTCCATGAGCGGGAGGTCGTCGCCCCAGCCCCGGAACAGCGTCATGGCCGCGTGGGTGTGCCCGTTCACCAGGCCGGGGAGCACGAAACCGCCGCCGGCGTCGAGCAGCGTGTCCCCCGCCACCGCCGTGACGTCCGCGCCGACCGCGGTGATCACGCCGTCGACCGCGCGCACGGCGGCCGGTTCGCCGCCGACCGTCCCGCCGGTCACGGTGAGCGCGCGGGTCATCGGGCCAGCTCCGGCACCACCTCGCGCAGGGTCGCGACGAGCGTGGCGACGTTGGCGGCCGTGCCCGCCTCGAACTCCTCCACGGTGAGGCCGGCGTCGCCGAGGCCGTTGGCGAGGTTGTCCACCACGCAGACGGCGGCGTACGCGAGGCCGCGCTCCGCGCACGCGACGCACTCCGACCCGACCGTCATCCCCACGACGTCGGCGAACGCCGCGATCATCCGGACCTCGGCCGGCGTCTCGAACCGGGGCCCGCGCGCTTGCCAGTAGACGCCGCCGTCGACCGGGGCCGTGGGCGCGTGCGCCGTCCACGCCGCGAGCACGCGGGCGCGCCAGTCCCGCGCGAAGCCGGGGACCGAGAGGGCCCGCTCGTCGGCGAACCGGCTGTCGGGTTGGGCGGAGAAGGCGATGAAGTCGTCGGGGACGAGCGTGGTGCCCACGGGGAGGCTCGGCGTGAGCCCGCCTGCGGACCCGATGGCGAGGACCCGGTCGCACCCGGCGGCGACCAGCGCGGCGGCGTGCGCGTGGTGGTCGAGCCGGTTCGCGGGGACGTAGTCGGGCTGGCGGTGCCGCTGGAGGAACACCACGGAGCCGGCGTCGACCACCGTGACCGGTCCGCCGGGACCCGGGATCCGCCGCTCCCGACTCGGCATCCCGAGCACGTCGTCGAGCGCGAGGTCGAGGATGGTGTGGCCGCCCACCACCGCGAGGCGCCCCACGGTCAGGCGGCCCGCTCGAGGGCGAACTCCGTGAGCACCGTGGTGACCCGGGCCGCGACCGAGGGGTTGGCTCCCCCGGCGTCGGTGCGGGCCCGGTGGGGCAGCTCGAGCTGCACGCCGCCGCCCCGGCTGCGGTTGACCGGGTTGCGGGGATCCACCCCCCGCATCGACCGGGGGATCGCCGGCAGGTCGTCGACCACGGGCATCTCGCCGACCACCGCCCGCAACCGCCGGGCCAACACGCCGGCGAGGGCGCGGTCGCCGCCGCCCACGAAGAGCGCGTCGGCCTGCTCGGGACGGAAGTAGCCGTGGACGGAGACGACGACCTCGACGTGGTCGAGGAACTCCGCGAGCCGGGGTACCTCCGCCGTGACGATGCGGTGCGACGACACGTGCCAGCCGAGTGAGCGCGGCTGCGTCACCACGTACGCCGACGCGCCGGCCGCGGCCGCGGCCGCGAGCGCCATCCCCTCGGTGCCCGGCTCGATCCCGCCGTGGAGCGCGAGGAACCCCACGGGCGAGCGCAGCACGACGTGCTCGTCCACCGCGGAGCACTGGAGGAGGCGGTTGAACACCGTGGCGACGCTACCGCGGAGACGGGTGGGCTCCTGGCACACTGACCGGCGATGGCCAGGACCCCCGACGGCGCCGCGAACCGCCGGTCGCGCCGCCGGCGCCAGCAGCGCCGCCGGGTCGCGCTCGGGGTCGGGGCGCTCGTGCTGGCGGTTGCGGTCGTGGCCGTCGTGACCGCGGTGACGCGCGGCGGTGGCGACACCGACTCGGTCGTCACCGGGCCGGCCCCGACCACGCCGGTCAGCGCGCCGCCCACGACCACCACCACGCTGGTGGCGAGCCCGGAGGTGATCGCCCCGCCGGCGAGCGCCGAGGCGACGACGGCCACGCTCACCCGGGTCGAGCGCGCGCTCCGGGGCGACGACCGCGACCCGGCCCGCCTGCGGGTGCTGGGCTGGGAGCAGCAGCTCGCCTACCGCCAGCTGAGCAACCACGCCGACTGGGTCCCGGGCGTGCTCGCGACGCTCCCGGTCGACGTCCGGCCGTGGGTCCAGGGCAACCTCGACGCCAGCGCCGCGCTGTCGAGGCTCACCCCGCCCCAGACCTCGCTCCCCGACTGGACGATCCTCACCCCGCCGTCGCCCGACGCGATGCGGGGCTACTACGCGGAGGCCGAGCGGGACAGCGGCATCGCCTGGGCCTACCTCGCCGCGATCCACTTCCTCGAGACGCGCATGGGCCGCATCCGGGGCAACAGCACCGCCGGCGCGCAGGGCCCGATGCAGTTCATCCCCAGCACGTGGCAGGCGTACGGCAACGGCGGCGACGTGAACGACAACCGGGACGCGATCCTCGCCGCGGGCCGCTACCTGAAGGCGGCCGGCGGTCCGGCCGACATGGACAAGGCGATCTTCGCCTACAACCACGACTCGGGCTACGTCACGGCGGTCAAGGCCTACGCCCAGAACCTGCTCGACGACCCCCGCGCGTACGACGGGTACTACCAGTGGCAGGTGTACTACCGGACGGTCGACGGCACGGTGCTGCTGCCGGAGGGCTACACCACCGGGGGACCCATCGGGCCCCGGGCGCTTCCCCCGGCGTAGTCTCTGCCGCGATGTCCTGGTGGCGCCGATCCGACGGCGACCTCGTCCGCGACCTGCCGCTCAACCGCCAGGTGATGCCGTACCTCATGCCCGGACGCAACGAGTCCGTGTACTACTTCGACATCGAGCTCGCCCTCCACCGCACCGATGCCTGGCTGCGGGAGTTCAACGAGGCCCACCCCGCCACCCCGGCCGACGTCTTCCACCTCGCGCTCTGGGGCATCCGCGACTGCATGACCCGCTACCCCACCATGAACCGCTTCGTGGCCGGCGGGCGGATCTACCAGCGGCGCGAGATCGTGTTCTCGTTCGCGGTGAAGCGCCGCCTGCAGGAGGGCTCCCCGATGGCGGTGGTGAAGCGCGCCTTCCCGCCCGACGAGTCCTTCGCCGACCTCGTGGCCGGCGTCCAGCACAAGACCTACGAGGACCGCTTCGGCGGTCCCCAGGGGGTCGACAAGGAGCTGGCCCTGCTCCTGAAGTTCCCCGGCGTGGTACGTCGGGCCGCCCTCGGTGCGGTGAAGGTGGCCGACCGGTTCGGCCTGCTCCCGGGCTGGTACGTCGACCAGGACCCGATGTTCGCGTCGGCCTTCATCGCCCACATGGCCAGCTTCGGCATGCCCGCGGGCTACCACCACCTCTACGAGTACGGCACCACCGGGATCTTCTGCGTCCTCGGCCGCCCGGTGAACGAGCCCGGCTCGCCCACGAGCGGACCGGACCGGCGGCGGGTCATGCGGGTCACGTACTCCTTCGACGAGCGCACGGAGGACGGCTTCACCGCCTGGCGCTCGATCCAGCACTTCAAGCGCATCGTGGAGGATCCGGCTGCGGCCGGCGTGGAGGCGAACGAAATGTCGCCGGACGGTGCGCACGGGTTACCCTCGTCGCCAATCACGGGGGAAGCGGGTCCGATGGGGGCTGGATGAGCCTGTTCAAAGAGCGGCTGGAGGCGTTCCCACGCATCGAGCCGTACCGCTTCGCCAAGGCCGAGCACCTCTGGCCGTACTACAAGATGGTCGAGAGCGCGGCGACCCCGAAGTTCACCATCGAGGGCCGCGAGGTCACCAACTTCGGGTCCAACAACTACCTCTCGCTCTCCTATCACCCCGACGTCATCGCGGCCGCGCAGGCGGCCACGGCGAAGTACGGGACCGGGGTCACCGGGTCGCGCCTGCTCAACGGCACGCTGCCGCTCCACCGCGACCTCGAGACCGAGCTGGCCGACTTCTACGGCACGGAAGCCGCGCTCGTCTTCTCCACCGGATACGTCGCCAACCTCTGCGGGATCTCCGGCTTCCTCGGCCGGTCCGACTACGCGGTCGTCGACAAGGAAGCCCACAACTCCCTGGTGACGGCGATCCGGCTCTCGGGCGCCCAGCTGAAGCGGTTCCGGCACAACGACGCCGACCAGCTCGCGGCGATCCTCGCCGACCTCCCCGAGGCCGCGGCCAAGGGCGTGATCGTCGACGGCGTCTACTCCATGCGCGGCGACACCGCGCCCCTGACCGAGATCGTCGAGGCCGTCCGCACCACCCCCAACGCGTTCGTGTTCGACGACGAGGCCCACGGGCTCGGCGTGCTGGGCGAGCGGGGCCGGGGTGCGGGCGAGCTCTACGGCCTGCTCGACCTGATCGACATCACCACCATCACGTTCTCGAAGGCACTCGGGTCCTGCGGCGGCGCCGTGCTCGGCAGCGCCGAGGCCATCGAGCTCCTCACCATCACCGCGGAGCCGTTCATCTTCACGGCGTCCAACGTGCCGGCCTCCATGGCCGCCGCGCTCGCCGCGCTGCGGATCCTGCGGGCCGAGCCCGACCGGCCGGGCCGGCTCCGGGCCAACGTCGAGCACCTGATCGGCGCACTCACCGATCGGGGCATCCGCACCAACCCGGCCGAGAGCGCGATCGTCACGATCCCGCTGAAGCATCACGACGACCTGTCGACGGTGTTCACCTTCCGCGACCTGTTCGAGCTCGGGGTGTTCTGCAACCCGGTCATCCCGCCGGCCAGCCACGGCAACTCCGGGCTGCTCCGGCTCAGCCTCATGGCCGACCACGACGCAGACCTGCTCGACGACGCCGCCGACGTGATCTGCAAGGTGCTCACCGACGGCGACCAGCTCGTCGACGCCGAGGCGGGGTAGGTCACGCGGCGCGGCCGCGGATCTCCTCGAAGCGCTGCTCCCAGGCCTTGTGCCGGGCCTTGCCGTCCTGCACGAACGGTGAGTACGCGATCGCCCGCAGCACGATCGCGTTGAGCCAGCGCGCGGGCGCGCGCATGGGCCGGATGAAGTCGACGAAGAGCACCACGCGGGTGCCGTCGGTGTCGTTCCAGGCCTCGTGCTCCCACACGTCGTCGAACACCAGGCTGCGGCCCTCCTCCCAGTGCCGGGTCTCGCCCCGCACGGTGATGCCGCACGCGTCGGTGGGCTCCGGCACCCGGAGCGCGAGGTGGTACCGGAGCACGCCCTTGTAGGGCCCGCCGTGGGCCGGGATCCGCTTGCGGGGGGCGAAGATCGAGAACATCGCCGTGGTCATCCCCGGGATGTCGGCGAGCGCGCGTGCGGTCTCCGGGCAGCGGGCGATGTGGTCGTCGACCTGGAACCCGTAGCCGTACAGGAAGTACGTCTTCCAGCGGTCGTCCTGGGTGAGCTTGCGCTGGTCGGTGGAGATGTCCTGGAAGTTGGGCAGGTGCTCGACGTCGCGCAGCACGTCGTCGAGCTCGGCCCGGATCGCGGGCCAGCGGGCCTCGACCCGCCGCACCCAGGGGAAGTCGTCGACGTCGAAGAACCCGTGGTCGCCCACGAGCGAGTGCTTGGCGTAGTAGCGATCGAGCCAGCGCAGGAACTTCTCGCCGACGCGGTTGGCCAGGTCGACCGAGCGGGCCCGCAGGTCCGCCGGTGCCGCGGCGTCAGTCACCGGTGGCGACGTCGACGTTGTAGGCGTCGTAGACGAGCTCGGCGCCGCGGTGGCGGTGGGCCAGGAGCGCCCGCAAGACCTCGAGCGCCTCGTGCCGGGCCGCGTCCACGCCGGCGTCGTCGTGCACCGTGGAGAGCGTCTCCACGAGGGCGTCGGCGCCGTCGCGCAGCGGGCCGTGCTCGGCCCGCAGCTTCTCGGCCGCGTGGCCGAGGTTGGGGTAGTTCTCGACGATGTCGTCGTAGAAGCTGCCGGGGGCCTCGGTCTCGGTGATGTGGTGGCGGAGCACGCCCCGCGTCTCGATGGCGGCCAGGGAGGCGGCGGCGGCCCACCCCGCAGGGTCGTCACCGGCCGCGCGCGCCATGGCCTTCTCGAGATCGAGGATCGCCTCGTAGTAGTCGTCGCGGCGTTCCTGCACGGCGGCAAGGGCCTGACGGTTGCGCTCCTGGACGTCCATGGCCGTCTCCTTTCGGGATGGTGCGAGATCGAGGGCGCGGGCCGCGCCGACCAGCTCGTCGACCACCGCGGGCACGGCGTCGGCGAGGTGCTGCACGGGCGGGCACACGTCGGGGCAGGTGAGGAAGCCGATGCAGACCTTGTCGGTGTAGCTGACCACCGTGACGTTCAGCGCGGCCCCGTCGAAGATCGGACCGAGCGGGAACAGCGACTCCATGCGCGCCCCGCCGCAGAAGAGCGGCATCGGCGGGCCGGGCACGCTCGTGAGCACGAGGTTGACCACGGGGGGCAGCCGGTTGGCCAGGCCGAGGTCGGAGTAGGTCCGGAAGAGCAACGCGGCGAGGTTCCACGGAGCGACGAGGGCGAGCGACCCGAGCGTGTGGGGCCCGAGCTCCTCGTGGAAGGCCTTCGCCCCGGGCATCTCCGCGGCCACGAAGCGCACCCGGTCGCCCGGGTCGGCGAGGTGGGTCGGCAGCGCACCGAAGAGGGTCGACACCTCGTTGCCCGCGATCCCGCCGGTCTCGGTCCGCACCGAGGTGGGGATCGCGGCCACCAGCGGCCGGTCGGGGAGGTCGTCGGCCTCGTCGAGCCATTCGCGCACCACGCCGGCCGCGATCGAGACCGCGACGTCGTTGAAGGTGACGCCGAACGCCCGCCGCACCTCCTTGACCGCGTCGAGCTCGAGCGTGGCGAAGGCGGCCGCGCGCGCGGGCGTGATCGACCGGGAGAGGCATGTGCGCGGCGCGGTGAGCGGCAGGGTCGGGCCCCCCTCGCGGTGGCGCACCTGGTGCACGACCTGCAACGCCGTCCGCACGAGCCGCGTGAAGGAGCGCGCCACCACTGCGGGCTGGTCGACCACCGTGCGGGCCGCCGCCGCGAAGTACTCGCGCCGGCCCGGGAACGGCTCGACCTCGTCCGCGCCGGTGGCGCGCACCGGCGGCACCGTGGGCTCCGGGTCGAAGATCGCCCCCAGCACCCCGACCGCGGCCACGCCGTCGACCAGGGAGTGGTGGATCTTGGCGATCATCGCCTTGCGGCCGTCGGCCAGGCCGTCGACGACGGTGAACTCCCACATCGGACGGTCGCGCCGCAGCGGCCGGCTCCCGATCTCCCCCGCGAGCGCCGCGAGCTCGGGCAGGCCCGACCCGTCGGGAAGGGTCGTGCTCCCCACGTGCGCGTCGATGTCCACGTGGGTGTGCTGCCACTGCGGCTGGGAGATGCCCATCGAGGAGTCGACGACCCGGCGCCGGAGCACCTCGACGTGCTCGATCCGGTCGGCGAGGACGCGCCGCAGCAGCTCCGCGTCGAACGGCTCCAGTGCGTCGGAGTCGTCGAGCACGATCACCCCGACGACGTGCCAGTGCGTGCTGGGCGTCTCGGTGTGGAGGAAGCCCGCGTCGATGCCGACGACGGCCTGGAGGGCGGTGGGACCGGCTACGTCGGAGTGCTCGCCCACCCGGGGAGCGTACGCCCTCCCCACTCCGGGGCGAAAGGGCCGAACGGCCCGGTGGTGGCACCGCGCGCGCGGGTCCGCGGCGCGATGGCGCGCGCACGCGAGGATCGGCGCATGGATGCCGCGCTCGACCTCACCCCGATCGACTTCGACTGCCTGCGCTGCGGTCAGATGTCGCCCATGCGCTTCCGCGGCCTCTGCGCAGGGTGCCGAACCGAGCTCCAGGAGAAGTTCCAGCGCGACGCGCGCGAGATCGAGGTGGCCGAGTACGAGCCGAAGATGAACGTCACACCCAACGCGGTGGCGCTGAAGGACGACTAGCCCGTGGGTCGCTCCGCTCCCGCTCCGCCGCGCTGCGCTCGCTAGCGCATGTTGCCGGTGTGGCCGAAGGAGGCCCGACCCGGCTGCGGCCACACCGCGAGGCCGTGGGGCTCCGACCCCACCGGGATGATCGTGTACTGGCCGGTCGTGACGTCGATGGCGTAGACGACGTCGTCGTAGCGGCCGGAGAGCCAGAGCGTCTTGCCGTCGGCGCTCACGCCGCCCATGTCGGGGCTCCCGCCGCCGGGGACCGGCCACGTAGCCAGGACGGTGTTGGTCTTCCAGTCGAACACGGAGACGCTGCCGGCGCCCTTGGGCGGGCCGCCGATCTTGGTCGAGCCCCGGTTGGCCACGTACAGCACCCTCGAGTCGCGGCTCGGGTAGAGGCCGTGCGCGCCGGGGCCGGTGGGGATGAACCCGGTCTCGGTGAAGGTCACGGGGTCGATCGTGTAGACGCCACTGCGCACCATCTCGGCGACGTAGAACGTCTTGCCGTCGGGCGAGACCCGGATGTCCTGGGGGATGCCGCCGCCGGAGAGCTGCAGGTAGCCGAGCACCTGCTTGTTGACGAGGTCGATCTTGACCACGCTGCCCTGGAACTCGCAGGTGAAGAGCGCGTACGTGCCGTCGATCGAGAAGTCGGCGTGGTTGATGCCCGCGCAGTTGGGCGTGGAGACCGACGTCTGCAGCGCCATCGTGGTGGGGTCACGGAAGTCGAGCCGCTTGAAGGCCTCGGCCACGACGATGGCCGACTTGCCGTCGGGCGTCCAGTACATGTTGTAGGGGTCTTCGACGGGGATCGACGCGCCGGGCTTGCCGGTGTTCGGGTCGATCGGGGTGAGGCTGCCGTCGGTGCGGCCCTCGGCGTTGTTCGTGACCCAGAGCGTCTTCAGGTCCCACGACGGCACCACGTGCTGGGGGTTGATGCCGACCTTGTAGCGGTCGACCACCTGCATCGTGGCGGGGTCGATCACCGCGACCTCGTTGGCCGCGCGGTTGGGAACGTAGATCCGGGGCAGGTCGTCCTTGACGACGTCGGCGAGCTTGCCCGCCGCCGTCTCGCTGTAGAGGTTGTTGCGGTCGATCACCGGCGGCATGCCCGGGACGACGGCGATGGGCGGGACCGTGGTGGTGACGGCGGGCGGCGCGGTGGACCCGTCGGTCGCCTTCACCAGCGGGTTGGACTCCCCCAGGCCCTTGGGATCATCGCTGCCCCCACAGGCCACGAGGAGCGCTCCGAAGAGCGCCACGACGACGAGCGACCAACGCAACCAGCCCAGCTTCGACACCAGCAACCTCTCGGGTCCGACCACGGGGGTCCCAGGGATCCGCTTCGCCAGGTTGGCAGGGTACGAGGCCGAGTTGGTGTCAACCGAACCCGGTCCGGGGTAGCGTCCGGCCATGCTGCACGCCCGGCGCGAGGAGTGGCAAGACGCCGACGCGTTCCTCGAGGACGCGTTCGACCGGGGCTGGACCGACGGCCTCCCCGTGGTGCCTCCCACCCCGGAGAAGGTGGAGGCGCTCCTCGCCGCCGCGGGCCTCGCCGCGGAGACCGTGCTCGGGACCGTGCCCACCCGCGAGGTCACGGTGACCGCCGAGCACGCCGCGATCAACGCGGTCATGGCGGGCTGCAAGGCCGAGTACTTCCCCGTGGTGGCCGCCGCCGTGCGGGCCCACCTCGACGAGCACGGCAACTGCCACTCGACCACCGGCACGCTCTCGGGCGCCGCGCACGCGGTCATCGTGAACGGGCCGATCCGCGACGAGATCGGCATCGCGTACGGTGCGGGCTGCCTCGGGCCCGGGTTCCGGGCCAACGCCACGATCGGCCGGGCGCTGCGCCTCGTGATCCGCAACGTGTGCCGGGCCGTCCCCGGGTTCCTCGACCGCGCCACCTACTCGTGGCCCCTGCGCTACTCGTTCTGCTTCGGGGAGGACGAGGCCGCGGGCGACTGGACCCCCCTGCACGTGCAACGCGGCTTCGGCCCCGACGAGAGCACCGTCACCGTCCACTCGGTGATGCGCATGGTGTCGTCGTGGGACTCGTCGAGCCGGACCGCCGAGGGGGTCCTGGACACGATCGTCGCCGACACCCGCCACCACGGGTTCAACGGCGACGAGTTCCTCGGCGACCAGATCCCGCTCGTCTACGTGATGGGCAAGGAGCACCAGCGCTTCTTCTTCGCCGAGGGGTGGTCGAAGGCGCACATGCAGGAGTACCTGTTCGGGCGCCTCACCGCCGAGACCGCCGGGCCCCACGACCGGCGCTACAACCTCGGCCACCCGGAGAACATCCTCATCGTGGCGGCCGGGGGCGCGGGGATGGCCGAGACCTGGATCCTGTTCCCCCACCTCGCGTGGGCCGTCACCGAGCCCATCGAGCGGGTTACGCTCCCGGCATGACGATCGTCGCCCTCGACCCGACGAGCGGTCCGGTCGATCCCACGACCGTGCGGCGGCTCGCACCGCGCCCGGCGTCGTTGTCGGGCCAGCGGCTCGGCCTCGTGGTCAACGGCCTCGGCTACAGCGAGCGGTTCCTCGACGCGCTCGCCGAGGAGCTCCTCGCCACCACCGATCTCGACGGCGTGGTGAAGGTGGTGAAGTCGAGCGTCTCGGTCCCGCCCGATCCCGGCGACTGGTCCCGCCTCACCGAGGGGGCCACCGTCGCCATCACGGGCTTCGGCGGCTGAGGCAGCTGCAGCGCCCGCAGTTTGCGGGACGCCGTGGAGCTCGAGTGGGCGGGCATCCCGTCGGTGTGCATCGTCCACCAGGAGCTGCGCGAGTCGGCCGGCGCGATCGCGCGCATCAGCGGTCATCCCGACTACCCGATGATCACCGTCGACTATCCGTACATCCCGACGGCCACGTGGTCCGACGAGGAGATCTCGATGCTGGCCAAGGAGCTCGCGCCGCGCGTGCGGGCCATGCTCCTGACCCAGGCCTGACGCGCCGCAGCGCGACGGTCGTGTCGCGCTAGACAGCGGCGGCGTCCACCACGTTGCGCAGCGGCTCGCCCGCGACGTACCGGTCGAGGTTGTCGAGGAACACCGCGCCGACGCGGTCGACGTAGCCGTCGCTCGTGGCCGAGCAGTGCGCCGAGATGTAGACGTTGGGTGCGTCCCACAGCGGGTGCTCGGGCGGCAGCGGCTCCTCCGACGTGACGTCGAGCACGGCGGCCGCGAGGTGGCCCCGCTCGAGCGCGTCGATCAGCACGGGCTCGTCGACCATCGTGCCCCGGCCGACGTTCACGAAGATCGTGCCGGGCCGCATCGCCGCGAGGGCGTCGGCGCCGATCAGGTCCCGGGTCTGCGGGGTCGACGGTGCGCACAGCACCACGACGTCGCTCTCGCCGAGCAGCGCGGGCAGGTCGTCGGGGCCGAGCAGGGTGTCGACGTTCGGCGCGGTCATCCCGGACCGGTAGCTGCGCCGGCTCGCCACGACTCGCATGCCGAGGGCGGACGCCCGGTCCGCGACCGCCTGGCCGATCGCGCCGAGCCCGATGATCCCGACCGTGGAGCCGGCCAGCATGCGGCCGTACGCAGGCTTCCACTCGTGCCGGCCCGCGCGCGCGTCGATCTCGGGGAAGCGCTTGTAGAGCGCGAGCACGCGACCGATCACGAACTCGGCCATCGGCGCGGCGCTCACACCCACCGCGTTGGTGACCGTGATCCCGTCACGGTCGAGCCCGGCCCCCCAGATGTGCTCGTAGCCCGAGCCGATGCCCTGGACCCAACGGAGGTGGGGCGCGTGGTCGGCGAGGTCGAAGGGAACGTCGAACCCGAACACGACCTCGGCGCGCGCCATCGCGTCGCGGTGCGCGTCGGTGACCGCCCCGACCGCGTCGGCGCGTGCTCCGGCGTCGACCTCGTGGCGTGAGCGAGCGTTGCGGAGGATGCCCGCCTCCTCGTAGCCGCACGCGACGACCTCGATGCGGGGATCCACCGCGGCGACCCGCGCGAGCACGTCGGCCTGGAGGGCGACGGGCCACGCCACCCACACGACGATCGGGCCGTCAGCCCCCATCTGAGGTCACCGGGGTGCCGACGAACACGGCCGGGTACACGTCGACGCCGGTGCGGTCCATCCAGGCCCGGATCCGGTCGTCGGCGGTGAACATCGCCATCGCGTCCTCGGCCGAGCGCATGTCGAACGTGACCATGACCTCGTTGGGGTTGTCGACGGAGCGGTGGATCGTGGAGGCGAGGACCCCGAGGTCCTCGCGGCGGGACTCGGTTCCGGCGAACTGCGCGCGGAACTCGTCGAAGTCGCGGACCGGGTAGATCGCGACGACCCGGACAGGCTCGACCGGAGCGGCGGACAACTAGATGTTGACCTGGCTCGCGAGGTACAGCGCCTCGCCGATCTGGTCGATCAGGCTTCGCTGGGTCCGCAACCAGTCGAGCTGGGCCTCCTCGTCGGCCACCTTCGGTCGCAGGAGCGCGGCCGTGCCGAGGTCGTCGACGCTCTCGCACAGGGCGACGGCGTCCTTGAGCTTCTGCACGGCGCTCTCCTCGAGCGCGACGGCGAGGTCGAGCGCCTCGGGCACGTTCTCCCCCACCTGGAACGCGTCGAGCCGCTGGAGGTTGGGCAGGCCGCCGAGCAGGAGGACGCGGTCCATGTAGGCCTCGACGTCGCGCATCTCCTCGATCGACACCTCGCGGAAGCGCGCGGCGAGCTTCTCGTAGCCCCAGTGCTGGCAGATCTTCGCGTGGACGAAGTACTGGTTCACCGCCACGAGCTCCACCGCGATCAAGCCGTTCAGTGCACCGACCACCGGGTCGCTCATCTGGGTGTCTCCTCCGTGTTGCGGCCACCGGGGCCGACCAGCTGTTCCAACTCCCGCAGGATCATCGCCTCGATCATGGTCCGGCACTTGCCGCACTGCACGCCCGCGTCGCACGCCTCGCCCACGTCGTCCGCGGTATGGGCACCGGAGCGGATGGCGTCACGGATCTTCGTGTCGCTCACGGCGCCGCACAGACACACGAACATGTCGATCGGAGCCTAGTCAGGCCCTCAACCGTGGTCGGCCGCGAACACCACCATGCGGATGTAGATCCCGATGACCTTGGTGGCGTAGTTGGGGTCGGTCGCCCAGTTCCCCTTGCCCATCACCTGCCAGGTCTGGGCCGCGCCCTTCGCGAAGAACGTGTCGAAGTTGCGCGCCGCCTGCGCGGGGTCGGACCCGTACCAGTCGGGTTGGGGCGGGTGCGCGAGGCCGGTCGCGAAGGAGTCGGGGTCGCCGTAGTTCTTGAGGTGCTGGATCTGCGCGCGCACACCGTCGCGGGGCGACGGGAACCCAGGCTCACCGGCACACGAGTCGCACGCGCCGAGGCCGGCGTAGTTGTTGTCGAGCGACCACCGGAAGTAGCCGGTCTCGAGCACCGATTGGGCGAAGGCGACGTCACCGCGGACGCCCTCGTCCGCGCCTTCGTCGAGGAAGATCTGCGCGAGCTCGCGAATGGCCATCCCGCCGGCGAGGCGGTATTGCATCTCGGTGGAGTCGAACCAGTCGGCGATCTGGCGCGCGTTGAGCTGGGCCTGGCCCATCAGGGGGATCACGTCGAGGGCTGCGAGGAGCTTGCGCTGGCGGGTGAGCACCTCCTCGAGCGCGGCCTTGGCCGCGACCGCACGCTCCCGCTGCGCCACGACCTCCTCACGCGCGTCCTTGAGCCGCTTGACGTCGGCGTCGAGACCCTCCGAGATGTCGACGAGGCGGTTGAGGAGCGCGTCGTCGGCCTCGGCGACGCCGTTGCCGTAGTGCTGGGCCGTGGCCGCGTCGGAGATCCGGCGCAGGTTCACGAGCGGGTCGTTGTCGGTGCGGCGCACCACGTAGAGCGACGCCGCCCGCTCCTGGATCTGGGTCCGGATGCCGTCGCTCAGGTTCCGCGCCGTCTCGAGCTGGCCCTCGGTCGCCGCGATCTCGGCGTTGAGCTGGCGCTCCCGCCGGCCGGCGTCGTCGATCTCGCGGCCGAGGGCGTCGATCTTCGTGGCGTTGTCGGCGATGTCGCGCTGGAGCCGGGTGACGGACAGCTCCTGGGCTCGGGCGGCGGTGCTCGGGAGCACCGACGCGACGAGGCCCGCCACCAGGGCCAGCAGGAGAACCGGGATGTGGGTCTTCGGACGCGCCACGCGCAGGCTCCCGCCGGGGCCCGCTTCCCGGCGGAGATCGTAACCCGTCGCCTCCCCCGGTTCGGGGAGGTCCCGCTACTTCGTGATGCCGAAGCGCTCCAGGCCGTAGAGCTTGATCGCGTTGCCCCGCATGAGCTGGTAGCGCTCGGCGTCGTTCAGCCCGGCCTTGTCGCAGATGAGCTGCGCCGTCTCCTTGGTGTGCGGGAACGTGCTGTCGGCGTGCGGGTAGTCGACCTCGAAGGTGATCTGCTCCATGCCCACGACGTTGCGGTTCGCCAGGCCCACCTCGTCGTCGAAGATGCAGAAGTAGATCCGGCCCGGGATGTACGAGCTCGGCGGGTGCGGGAGGTCCGAGCCGAAGCTGTTGGCCGCGCGCTCGGCCCAGAGCTTGTCGGCCCGCTCGATGACGTAGGGCGCCCAGCCGACCTGGCCCTCGGAGTACGCGAGCTTGAGGGTCGGGAAGCGCTCGAGCGTCCCCGAGAAGATGAAGTCGCAGAACGAGCCCATCGCGTTGGCGAAGGTCAGCGTGGACGACACGATGAACGGCGCGTCGGGCGACGTGCTCGGCATCTTCGACGACGAGCCGATGTGCATGTTGATCACGGTCTCGGTCTCGTCGCAGGCCCGGAAGAACGGGTCCCAGAAGCGGTCCTTGTCGTGGACCGACGGGAGGCCGAGCGGGTGGGGGTTCTCGGTGAACGCGACGGCGTGGCTGCCCTTGTCGGCGCAGCGGCGCACCTCGGCGGCAGCGAGCTCGGCGTCCCACAGCGGGACGATGGTGAGCGGGATGAGCTTGCCCTTGCCCTCCCCCTGGCACCACTCGTCGATCATCCAGTCGTTGTAGACCCGCACGCAGGCGAGCGCGAGCTCCTTGTCCTGGCGCTCCATGAACGTCTGACCGGCGAACCGGGGCAGCACGTTGGGGAAGCAGATCGAGGCGTCGGTCCAGTTGGCCGCCATGTCGGCGAGGCGGTCGGGCTGCTTCCAGCACCCGGGCCGGATCTCGTCGAAGGTCACCGGCGTGTTGTCGAGGTCGGGGAACCCGATCGCGGCCGACAGCTTCGGGAACGGGTACACGAGGTCGTCGTAGAGCCAGATGTCGCACCATTCGCCGTCGGCGGCGTTGCGCTCGAACGAGAAGACGCCCCCGATGAAGCTGAACTTGGCCTTCTCGCGCACGACCCGCGGCCCGCGCTCCCGCATCGAGGCCGGGAGGCGCTCGGTCCACAGGTCGGGCGGCTCGACCACGTGGTCGTCGACGGAGATGATGCGCGGGATCTCGCTCATTGGGTGCTCCCCAGGGATCTGAAACCTGTTCTCGTTCCTCGGGCCATGCTGCCATAGATTGCGGGGATGACCACTGCCGAGCGACCCCCCGACGACCTGGGCACCCCGCACCTGCGCTTCGAGCGGCGCGGGCCCCTGGGCTACGTGATCGTCGACCGCCCCGAGGCCCGCAACGCCCTCACCTCGGCCATGTACCTCGGGGTGCGCCTCGCGGTCGACCTCGTGGAGCGCGACCCCGACCTCCACGGGCTCGTGATCACGGGCACCGGCGACGTGTTCATCCCGGGTGGCGACATGAGCGGCCGCCACGACGACGCCACGCACGACGCGATCGAGTACATGGGCATCGACGTCCTCCCCTTCCAGGCGCTGCGCCGGAGCCGGGTGCCGGTGGTGGCCAGCATCAACGGCCTGTGCCAGGGCGGCGGGCTCATCATCGCGATGTGCGCCGACGTCACCGTGGCGAGCGAGCGCGCCGTCTTCCGCGCGCCCGAGACGCTGCGCGGCGTCGTCGACGTGAACCTCGCGGCGATGCTGCCGGTGCACGTGGGCGTGGCCGTGGCCCGCGACATGCTCATGACGGGTCGCCGGATCAGCGCGGCCGAGGCCGTGGAGCTGGGCCTGATCGCACGGATGTGCGAGCACGAGGACCTGGAGGCCGCGACGCTCCAGGCCGCGAAGGACCTCCTGCACGGCGCGCCGAACACCCGCGCACAGGTGAAGGAGATCATGAACCGCCGCTACGGCCCGATCGACGAGATCACCTTCGCGGGATCCCTGTCGAGCGCCGAGGTCGTGGAGGGCTTCACCGCGTTCACCGAGAAGCGCGAGCCCACTTGGGTCCCCGAGTCGTTCCGCGAGGGCAAGCGCCTCTAGTCGGACCTCCCCCGTGCGCCTTTTTGCGTCACTCGTGCCGCTGACAGCGGCACGAGTGACGCAAAAAGGGGACGAGGGGGCCGGGTCAGGTGAGGCCGAGGCGGGCGCGCACCTGCTCAGGGGTCGCGACGGGGCGGCCGGCGTCGGCGGCCCAGCCGGCCACCTGCCCGACCAGCTCGGCATT
Organism: Acidimicrobiia bacterium; assembly: GCA_041659105.1. Classification (GTDB taxonomy): domain Bacteria; phylum Actinomycetota; class Acidimicrobiia; order IMCC26256; family PALSA-555; genus CAIUKV01. The sequence goes on along the minus strand of JBAZYX010000003.1, from coordinate 42,114 downwards.
GCTCGCGGTCGGGTTGGCGGCGGGGCTGTCGCCGATGCCGACGCGGACGTGTCCGCCGCGCTCGAGCGCCGCGCGGCACAGCCGCTCCACCACCGCGGGGTCGTGGTGGGAGTACGGGACCGCGATCCACTCGACGTCGAGCGCTTCGGGGAGCTGCGCGACGTGGAGCTCGAGGGCCGCCTCCGACGGCTTCGGGCCCACGGCCCAGCCCTCCGACAGGAAGATCTTGTGCACGACGGGGCGCGTGATGCGTCCGGAGTCGTGGAGCATCGCGAGGATGCGGCTGCAGCCCACGTCGAACGCGCCGAAGGTGCAGACCATGGCGCGTGCGTCGGCCATCTCCACCGCGTCGACCACGAAGGTGAGCGGGTTGTCGACCACGCCCGTTTGCGTGCGCAGCCAGTCGAGGCCGACGAAGTCGTTGAGGTGCGCGTTCCACGGCACGGTGCTCACCGAGCCGAGGTCGATGGGCGCGAGCTCGAGGCCGGCGCGCTCGTGGAGCGCCCACACGTGGTCGAGGCGATGACGCGGCTGCACGCCGTCGACCGGGTAGCTCGGGTACCCGAGCAGCCCGCCCTCGCGCATCGCGGTCAGGGCGGCGGCGTAGAGGTCGGTGTCGCCGAGGCGCTGGTCCTCCGACTCCGGGTCACGCGCGTGCCAGTGGATCATTGCGGCGCCCGCGTCCCGGCAGCGCAGCGCGTCGGCCGCGACCTCGTCGGGTGCGATCGGGACGTGCGGGTTGATCCCGCGGCCCGCGCCCTCGTTGAGCCCCACTTCGATGATGACGGCGTCGCCCGGCAGTGCCATGAGGTCTCCCTGGTCGGTTGGGACCCGTTCTAATGCCTATTCGGGGCCCGGGCTCGACCAGGCCCGCACCCCGGCCGCGAGCGCGGCGCGGGTGGCCCGGGCGAAGCGGGCGTCGTCGGCGGGCCGGCCGTAGTCGAGCCAGTTGAGCACCGCCTCGAGCTCGTATCCGACCACCGCGCGGGCGGCCCAGTCGAGCGCGTCGGGCGGGGTCCAGGAGGCGAGGCCACGGCGGGCGCAGTCGACCGCGTCGGCCCGGCACTGCTCGGCGACGTCCCGGTAGGGCTCCTCGTGGACGGCGTGGCGCCACAGCGCGCGGAAGCCCTCGGCGTCGGCCCGCCCGGCCTCCAGCAGGAGCGCCGGGTCCACCCCGTAGCGGCCGGCGGGAACCGCGAACACCCGGGCGAGCCGGGCCAGGCTGCGCTCGAGCACAGCCCGGTAGAGCGCGTCCTTCGAGGCGAAGTGCCGGTACAGGATGCGGGGCGTGACCCCGGCCGCCGTCGCCACCGACGCGATCGAGGTGGACCCGTAGCCCCGGTCGGCGAACACGCCCGCAGCGGAGTCGAGGATCTGGGCGCGGCGCTCGGCCGGGCCGAGGCGGCGCCGGGGCGTGACGGTGGATGTGGCGGTCGTTGCCATAAGTACAACGATCATTGTACTTTGACGCCATGAAGTTCGGAGCGTTCTACGAGCACCAGGTCCCCAAGCCGTGGGTCGACGGCGACGAGCAGCGCGTCTTCGGCGAGGCGATGGAGCAGGCCGAGCTGCTCGACGCCATCGGCGTCCACGCGTTCTGGCTCGTGGAGCACCACTTCCTCGAGGAGTACAGCCACTCCTCCGCGCCCGAGATCTTCCTCGCCGCGCTGTCGCAGCGCACGAAGAACATCCGGCTCGGTCACGGGATCATGCACACGCCACCTTCGATCAACCACCCGGCGCGCGTCGCAGAGCGCATCTCGACCCTCGACATCGTCTCGGGTGGTCGCGTGGAGTTCGGAACCGGCGAGGGCTCCGCCGCCGCCGAGCTCGACGCCTTCGGGATCCACCCCGACGCGAAGCGCGCGGCATGGGAGGAGGGCCTGCGGGTCGCGCTGCGGTGCATGAGCGAGACGCCGTTCACCGGGTTCGCGGGTGAGCACGTGAGCATGCCGCCGCGCAACGTGGTGCCGAAGCCGTTGCAGAAGCCGCATCCGCCGGTGTGGGTCGCGTGTACGCGGCGCGACACCATCCACCTCGCGGCGCAGAATGGCATCGGCGCGCTGAGCTTCGCGTTCTTCGACCCCGAGGAGGCGGAGGCCTGGGTCGACGACTACTACACGACCCTCGCCGAGGAGGCGGTGCCGATCGGCGACACCGTGAACGCGAACCTCGCCTGCGTCACCGGGTTCATGTGCCACCCCGACGAGGCCGAGGCCGTGCGGCGTGGGGCCGAGGGCTCGAACTTCCTCGGCTACTCGCTCGGTCACTACTACGTGTTCGGCCATCACCGCCCGGGCGACACCGACATCTGGGCCGACTACCAGGAGCGGCGCAAGGGCGCGGGCTACGACCCGGAGGCGGTGCAGCTCGCGGCCAAGAACCAGGAGCGCCTCGGCGCCAAGGTCGTGGAGGCAGGGACGCAGGGCTTGCGCGGTGCGCTCGGCACACCGGCCCAGGTGCGCGACTTCTTCCAGCGCTACGAGGACATCGGCGTCGACATGCTCATCCTGTCGGCCGCGGCCGGCCGGAACCGCCACGAGCACATCATGGAGAGCTACGAGCTGATTGCGAAGGACATCCTGCCGGAGTTCATCGAGCGCGACGAGAAGCTGGAGCGGGAGAAGCAGCGCCGACTCGAACCGATCATCGAGGCCGCGCTGGCCCGCAAGCCCGCGTCCGACCACCCGCCGCTCGACCCCGACTACACGATCCCCGCGTACCCGCGCCAGAGCGCGGACGACGACGAGACCGGCAAGTTCAACCGCTGGCTCGACGACTACCGCGACAAGATCATCACCGGCGAAGACGTCGCGAAGCGGTTGGCCTAGGTCTGCGGGCCGAGCCCGGTCGGCTCCAGCTCCACCGGGTGCGCGACGCTCCGGCGGGACGTCGCCCACGAGCCGAACCCGGCCGCCACGAGCGCGGCGACGCCCCCGAGCAGCAGGCCGGCCCGAGCCCCCCACGTCTGGCACACGACGCCCAGGATGGGTCCCCCGATCGGGGTGCTGCCCAGGAGCACCACGCCCTGCAGCGCGAGCACACGTCCGCGCTTCCCCGGGTCGGCCGCGACCTGCATGTTGGCGGTGCTCGACGTGATGAACGCCGTCATCCCGAGCCCCATGACGAGCGCGATCGGGAAGGCGACCGCCAGCGTGGGCGCGACCGCCAGCGCGAGCGTGGCGATCCCGAGCAGGGCCGCGGTGAAGACGGTCTGCGCGAGGTGCAGGGAGATGCGGCGCGCCATCCAGATCGCGCCGAGGAACGAGCCGATGCTGAGCACGGAGAACAGGATCGTGAACACCGCTTCGGTGCTGGAGAAGGTCTCGGTGACCAGCAGCGGCATCACCACCTGGAAGTTGAGGGTGAACGTGCTGATCACGGCGGTCATGGCCAACGGGATCCACAGCTCCGGGACCGTGCGGACGTACCGCAGGCCGTCGCGAACCTGGTGCTTCATCCGGGCGACGACAGGGGGACGGCGGATCTCGGCCGGGCGCATCAGCGACAGCGCGATCATCGGCCCCAGGTACGAGAGCGCGTCGATGGTGAAGCACCATCCGTAGCCGAAGAGCGCGACGAGCGCGCCGGCGACCACCGGTCCGACGACGCGCGCGCTGGTCATGAGGGCGCTGTTGAGGCTCACCGCGTTCGTCACGAGGGACTCGTCGACCAGCTCGACGACGAACGCCCGGCGCGTGGTGCTGTCGATGGCGACGACGCAGCCCCCGATGAAGGCGACCGCGTAGATCGCCACGAGCTGCGGGTCGCCCGAGAACGCGAGCACGGCCAGCGCGACGGATTGCAGGGCCGCGACCACCTGCGTCCCGAGCAGGAGCTTGCGCTTGTCGGTGCGGTCGATGATCACGCCGGCCCAGAGCCCGAAGACCAGCATCGGGGCGAACTGGCACGCCGTGAGGACGCCGATCGCGATCCCGCTGCCGGTCAGGTGCAGGACGAAGAGCGTGGTCGCGATCGTGGTGAGCCAGTTGCCGACCTGCGAGATCAGCTGGCCGGTGAAGAAGAGGCGAAAGTTGCGGCTCGCGAACGAGCGGAAGGTGGGCGCCCGGTCGGACCGGCGGCGGGACCGGAACGCCACACCCAGGTTCACGCCGGTGAGTCTCGCGCCTGCGTCCCGGTGGCCTAGCGTGCGCGCCATGACCACCCCGCTGCGCATCGGTCGCACCATCTCGGAGTCCACCCCGGCGTACCCACCGGCTCGGCGGGCCCCCGCCGGCGCACCGAACGTGGTGATCGTCCTCCTCGACGACACCGGCTTCGCCCAGCTCGGCTGCTTCGGGTCGGACATCGCGACCCCCACCTTCGACCGGCTCGCGGCCGACGGTCTCCGCTACCACCGGTTCCACGTCACTGCGCTCTGCTCCCCCACCCGGGCGTCCCTGCTCACCGGCCGCAACCACCACGCGGTGGGCATGGGCTTCCTCGCCGACATCCCCACCGGGTTCCCCGGGTACAGCACGCGGATCCCCGAGACGGCGGCCTCGCTGCCGCGCATCCTGCGTGATGCGGGCTACAACACGATGGCGATCGGCAAGTGGCACCTCGCGCCGCGCTGGGACCAGCACCAGTCGGGCCCGTTCGACCGGTGGCCGCTCGGCCTCGGGTTCGAGCGCTACTACGGCTTCCCCGCGGGCGACACGAACCAGTGGGCGCCCAACCTCATCCGCGACAACTCGTACGTGGACGCGCCGAAGTCGCCCGAGGACGGCTACCACCTCACCGAGGACCTCGCCGACGAGGCCATCCGCATGATCGGCGAGCAGCAGCAGACCACACCGCACCAGCCCTTCTTCGTGTACTTCGCGCCGGGCGCGATGCACGCGCCGCACCAGGCGCCGGCGGAGTGGATCGAGCAGTACCGCGGGCAGTTCGACGACGGGTGGGACGCGTGGCGGGACCGGATCTTCGCCAAGCAGGTGGCCGAGGGGATCGTCCCGCCCGACACCGAGCTCACGCCGCGGCCGGAGGGGCTGAAGGCGTGGGACACGCTGCCTGAGGAGGAGCGTCGGCTCTACACCCGCCAGATGGAGGTGTTCGCCGGCTTCCTGTCGCACACCGACGCGCAGGTCGGACGCGTCGTCGACTTCCTCGACGAGCTCGGAGTCCTCGACGACACGATCATCATGGTCTGCTCCGACAACGGCGCGAGCGCCGAGGGCGGCGAACACGGGTCGTTCAACGAGCACGCGTGGGCGCTCGGCCAGGAGGACGACTTCGAGGTCGCGCTCGAGCGGATCGACGAGCTCGGCGGCCACCGCGCGTACAACCACTACTCGTGGGGTTGGGCCTGGGCGGGCAACACGCCGTTGCGGATGTGGAAGCGCTACACGTGGCTCGGCGGCACGCGCACCCCGCTGATCGTCCACTGGCCGAGCGGCATCGACGCCGACGCGCGGGGTTCGGTGCGGTCGCAGTTCTGCCACGCGATCGACCTCGCTCCGACGGTGCTCGACGCCGCGGGGATCCCGGTGCCGACGGTGGTCGGCGGCATCGACCAGCAGCCGATGCACGGCGCGAGCCTGCTCGCGTCGTTCACGGATCCCGGCGCGCCGGCCCGCACGACCCAGTACTTCGAGATGCTCGGGTCGCGCTCCATCGTCGACGGGCGGTGGAAGGCGACCACCGATCACATCTCCCAGGGCGTGCCCGACGAGGACGTGATCCCGGGCAGCCGGAGCTTCGACGACGACCACTGGGAGCTGTTCGACCTCGACGCCGACTTCGCCGAGGCGCGGGACCTCTCGACCGAGCACCCCGACGTGGTCCGCAAGCTCGAGGACCTGTGGTGGCGGGAGGCCGGACGCTTCGACGTGCTCCCGCTCGACGACACGCTCACCGGTCGGCTGGTCGCGCTCGAGCCGTCGCCGCACCCACCGCGGTACCGCTGGCCGTTCCGGCCCGGGTTCGTCGTCGCCGAGGAGGGCACGCCCCCGCTGGCCGGCGGCTTCGCCCTGACGGCCGAGGTCGAGCCCATGGCGACCGACGCGTCGGGGATCGTGTGCGCGCAGGGCGACTGGAACAACGGCTGGGCGCTCGCGGTGCTCGACGGGAAGCCCACGTTCGTGATCAGCCGGTTCGGGGTGCCCTACCGGGTGGAGGCCGACGCCACCGTCGCGGCCGGGGCCACCGCGCTGCGGGTGGAGTACGTCCGGGAGGAGCCGGGCGGCGGCGTGCTGCGCCTGCTGGTCGACGGCGCACCGGTCGGCGAGGGCCGCCTGCCCAAGGACCTGCCGTTCCGCTGGCAGATCGGCGGCGCCCGCCTCCACGTCGGTCTGGACCGGGGCCTGCCCGTGAGCGACGACTACCGCCCGCCCTTCCCGTTCTCGGGCACGGTGCGCCGCGTCGTGTTCGAGCTCCCCGCCCTCGCCTTCCTCGAGGACCGCCCCGATCCCCGGGTGGATCCGCACGCCTCCCTCGCGAGCGACTGACTGACTGTGTTTGGACGGTTTGTAGGCCCCTGGGCCTACAAACCGTCCAAACACAGTCACGGGGGCGGGAGCTCGGATGGTGGGAGTCCGCTTCGGCGCGCGGCTCGGAGGCGGCGGGCGATGCGGCGGGCGGTCCGGAACAGCACGACCGCGACGACGATCGACACGACCGCGAGCACGAGCGTGATCACGAGGGCCAACGCCGGGTACGCGAGGGCCAGCGCCATCAGCACGCCGACGAGCCCGTCCTCGGCCGCGCTGACCACGATGTTGGAGACCGGCTCCGGCGACGCGTTGACCACCAGCCGCGTCGACGCCTTGGCGCTGTGGCTGCTGAACGCGAGGACGGCGCCACTCGCCGCGAGGGCCGGGACCGAGAACGACGAGCCGTTCGCGAGCGTCATCACGTAGCCGCCGGCCACCGGCCGGATCACCGTGTGCACCGCGTCCCAGGCGCTGTCGACGTACGGGACCTTGTCCGCGATCAGCTCGACCACGAACAGAGCCAGCATCAGGGCGATGACCCAGGTCCGGCCGAGGACGTCGAGCCCATCGATCCAGCCCACCCGGCTGGCGATCCCGAGGAGGGCGGCGACGCCGTACATGCTGATCCCCGACGACCACGCCGCCGTGACGGCCGTTCCGACGTCCATGGCTGCCCCCGGGGATCCGACCCGGGACACCGTAGACCGCACCCTGTGGAACAATGCCGCGATGACGCAGCCCACGCACGACCTGGTCATCCGCAACGGCACGGTGGTCGACGGCACCGGCGGCCCCCTGCAGGGCGCCGACGTCGCGGTCGACGGTGGCCGCATCACCGCGATCGGCGAGGTGCCGGGGTCCGGCCGCGAGGAGATCGACGCGCGCGACCAGCTCGTCGCACCCGGATGGGTCGACGTGCACACCCACTACGACGGCCAGGTGAGCTGGGACTCGCTCATCGCGCCGTCGTCGTGGCAGGGCGTCACCACCGCGGTGATGGGCAACTGCGGCGTGGGCTTCGCACCGGTGGCACCCGACAAGCACGGCTGGCTGATCGAGCTCATGGAAGGCGTGGAGGACATCCCCGGCACCGCGCTCCACGAGGGCATCACCTGGGAGTGGGAGTCGTTCCCCGAGTACCTCGACGCGGTCGGTCACGCGCAGTACGCGCTCGACATCGGCGCGCAGGTCCCTCATGCCGCGCTGCGCGGCTACGTCATGGGCGAGCGCGGCGGCGACCACGCCGAGGTGCCGACCGGTGACGAGATCGCCCGCATGGGTGCGCTCGCGGCCGAGGGCATCCGGGCCGGTGCCCTGGGCTTCTCCACGTCGCGTACGGTCAACCACAAGTCGAAGAGCGGCGCGTACACGCCGTCGCTCACCGCGACGGCCGACGAGCTGCTCGGCATCGCGAGCGCCGTCGGTGCGACCGGCCTCGGCGTGTTCGAGGTGGTGGCCGACCTCGACGACCTCGATGCCGAGTTCGCGCTCATCCGGGCGATGTCGGAGGTCAGTGGCCGGCCCACGTCGCTCACGGTGCTCCAGAAGCCCGGAGCCCGCTCCGAGGAGTACCGCCGGGTCCTCGCCCTGATCGACCAGGCCGTGGCCGACGGCGTGCCGATGCACGGCCAGGTGCCCACGCGCCCGGTCGGGCTCATCATGAGCATCGACAGCCGGATCAACCCGTTCGTCGCGTCGCCCACGTTCGGGCGGCTCGCGGCCCTCCCGCTCGCCGAGCGCGTGGCCCGCCTGCGCGACCCCGAGACCCGGGCCGTCGTGGTCGCCGAGGCCGAGGCCGCGAAGGCATCGAGCCCGCTCACGATGTTCGGGGCGGCGTTCGCACTCGGCGACGTGCCGCGCTACGACCCCGACCCGGCCGACAACCTCCACGTCATCGCGGAGCGCACGGGCCGGTCGGTGTTCGACGTCGCGCTCGACGAGCTGCTCGCGGCCGACGGCACCGGGCGTCTCTACCTCCCGGTGATGAACTACGCCGACGGCACCATGAGCGCGACCCGCGAGATGCTGATGAGCCCCAACACCGTTCCCGGGCTCGGCGACGCCGGTGCGCACTGCACGCTCATCTGCGACGCGTCGATGCCCACGTTCATGCTGTCGTACTGGGCGCGAGACGCGGCCGTCGCCGACCGGCTCCCGATCGAGTTCGCGGTGAAGCGCCAGACGGCAGACACCGCCGACCTGGTCGGCCTAGCCGACCGTGGGCGGCTGGTCCCGGGTGCACGCGCCGACGTCAACGTGATCGACTTCGACGCGCTCGCCCCGGGCTCGCCCCGGATGGTCGACGACCTGCCCGCGGGCGGGCGGCGGCTGGTCCAGCGGGCTTCCGGCTACCGGGCCACCGTGGTGGCCGGGTCCGTGGTCCACCGCGACGGAGCGGACACCGGTGCCCGCCCCGGCCGCCTCGTCCGCGGCGCCCAGCCCGCGCCCGCCTGAACGCCTGGGCGAGCCCCGTGATCGTTCCCGACGACAGGGACTGGACCTGGGTCGTCGAGCGCGCGTGCCCGGAATGCGGGTTCGACGCGAGTGTCTGCGCGCCGACCGATGTGGCCGAGCTCGTGATCGGCAACGTCGTCGACTGGGAACGGCTGCTGGCCGACGGCGCCATCCGGCCCGGTCGCCGCAGCGACGGTGCGTCCTTCACGATCGACACGATCTCCCGGTACATGGTCCACGACACCATCCACCACGTCTGGGACGTGACCGGACGCATCTCCGGGTCGGACTTCGGGCGGGCTACGGGCCGATGAGCTCGAAGGTCGCCGCGTAATCGACGCCGCACTGCGCCCCCGCCCCCGCCGCCATGGCGCGCAGGAACGGATCGGCGTCCTTGCCGACGGTGCCCTCGGCGAGGTTGTCGAGGTAGACCGCGTGCTCGCGGAGTGACGCGACGCCGCGGTCGATGGTGCCGGTGACGTCCACGAAGTGGGTGGCGTCGGGCGAGCCGCCGAAGAGCGCGAAGCGAACCCCACTCCACGGGTCGCCACCGGCCCCGGTGAACACCCAGCGGTTGGCGGCGTCGCGTGTCGCGTCGACGAGCGCGATGCCGACGGCGCGGTGGTCGGCGTGGTTGAACCCGCCCGGCCAACGCTCACCGGAGTGGATCGAGACCAGCACCTCGGGACGGTGCCTGCGGATCGCGGCGGCCAGGTCGCGCCGGAGCGCGATCGACGGCTCGACCAGACCGTCGGGGTGGGCGAGGAACTCGACGGTGTCGACCCCGACCACCGCGGCCGACCGTCGTTCCTCGTCCTGGCGGATCCGGGCGGTCTCGTCGGGCGGGAGCGCGTCGATCCCGGCCTCGCCCGAGGTGGCGAGCACGTACCCGACCCACTTGCCCTGGTCGGTCCAGCGGGCGATCGCGGAGGCGGCGCCGTACTCGAGGTCGTCGGGATGGGCGACGACCGCGAGCGCGCGCGACCAGTCCTCGGGGACCGGCGCGAGTCTCACCCGGCCGGTACGGGTTGCGGGCCGCGCACGAGCCCGCCGGGGAGCGCTCCGGTGATCTCGCCGTCCTCGACGACCGACTCCCCCGCCACCACCGTCGCGACGTACCCGGTCGACCGCTGGATCATGCGGCCCGCGCCGGCGGGCAGGTCGAACACCATCTCGGGCCGCTCGATCCCGACGTTCTCGAAGTCGAGGATGTTCACGTCGGCCCGCATGCCCGGCGTGAGCACGCCGCGGTCCGCGAGTCCGTAGAGCGCGGCCGGGTCGGCGGTGAGCCGCTGCACCGCGGCTTCGAGCTCGAGGCGCGGCCCGCGCGACCGATCGCGCACCCAGTGCGAGAGCATGTACGTCGTCATGCTCGCGTCGCACACGATCCCACAGTGCGCACCGCCGTCGCCGAGTCCCTGCACGGTGATGGGGTCGGTCATCATCTCGTAGAGCGCGTCGTAGCTGCCGCCGGCGAAGTTGAGCAGCGGGTACAGGAGCAGCTCGCGCCCGTCGTTCCTGAGCATCGCGTCGTACGCGACGTCTTCGATGTCGCGCCCCTCGCGCTCGGCGACCGCCCGCAGGCTCGTGTCGGCCGTGGGCTCGTACTCCGGCGGCGTACCGAGCGGGTACAGCGCCTCGAACATGCCGCGCTGCATCTGCGCCGCCATCGTGCCCGGCGCCGCGGGCGGCGGGCCCTCGGCGAGGATGCGCGCCCGCACCTCGGGGTCGCGCAGCCGGGTGACGCGCTCGGCCAGGGGCAGGTCGACGATCGACTGGTAGGTGGGACGGCTGCGGAACGGGTTGGCCCGGGACTGGTGCCCCACGAGCATCCCGAAGCAGCGTGACGCGACCTGCGGGTACACGGGTGTGCCCGCGGCCCGGGCCCGCCGCGACGCGTCCATCTGGTACTTCCAACGGTCGGGCGCGATGTGCGACTGCATCACCAGGAACGTCACGGGCACGCCGGTGCCCTCGGCCAGGCGGACGATCCAGTCGATCTCGGACTCGTGGGCGTCGGGCGAGTCGCCCGCGGCCTCGCCGCCGGTGCCGGCCGGTGCGAGCTCGAACACGCCGTGGCCCACGTCGGCGAGGGCCTGGCCGATCGCGAAGAGCTCGTCCTCGGCCGCGAAGGTCCCGGGCACGGGTTCGCCGTCGATCGCGCGGTGGCCCATGGTGCGGCTGGTGGAGAACCCGAGCGCGCCGGCACGGAGCGCGTCCGCGACGATGTCGGCCATCGCCGCGATGTCGTCGGCGGTGCTCGCCTCGTTGCGGGCGCCCCGCTCCCCCATGACGTACGCGCGCACGGCGCCGTGGGGAACGTGGGTGCCGATCTCGATCGCCCGCGGCATCCGCTCGAGCGCGTCGAGGTAGTCGGCGAAGCTCACCCAGTCGAAGCTCATCCCCTCGTGGAGCGCGCTCCCGGGGATGTCCTCGACGCCCTCCATCAGGTTGATGAGCCACTCGTGGCGTGCGGGGTCGGCCGGGGCGAAGCCCACGCCGCAGTTGCCCATGATCGCCGTGGTCACGCCGTGCCAGCACGACGGCGTGAGGTACGGGTCCCAGGTGGCCTGGCCGTCGAAGTGGGTGTGCATGTCGACGAAGCCAGGCGTGACCACCGCACCGTCGGCATCGATCTCGCGCCGGGCCGCGCCGACGCGCCCGATCTCGGTGACGATCCCGTTGCTCACCGCGACGTCGGCGGTGAACGCCGGCGCGCCGGTCCCGTCGACGACGGACCCCCCTCGGATGACCAGATCGTGCATGTGCGGCTTCCTCTCAGGGGTTGGTGCGGAGGCGGGCGAGGACGTTGCCCACCGGGACGCGGCGAAGCGTACGGCGGCCGGAGACGGCGTCGCGCGCGTGGTGGAGGGCGAGGTTGTCCCACACCAGCAGGTCGCCGGGCTGCCACCAGTGCTCGTAGACGTTGTCGGGTGCGTACAGCAGGGCCCAACCGCGCTCGAGCAGCGCCTCGCTCTCGGCTTCGGGCAGCCCCACGATCGAATCGGTCTGCATCGCGCTCGTGTACAGGATCTCGGCGCCGGTGACGGGATGGGTCATCAGGACCGGGTGCTCGGCCCGGGCCGCCCCGTCGTCGACCTCGGACAGCCGGTAGCGCTCGTCGCCGCGGGCTTCGAGCAGGGGGTAGACGTGGAGCGCGGTGCGCCCCGTGATCTGCGACCGCAGGTCGGCGTCGACGAGGCTCGCCGCGCGCACCGCGCTGGCGAACCGGGTGGACGTGGGCGCCTCGGGGAGCTCGATCGCGGCGAGGCTCAGCACCCGGACCGGGTCGTCGGTGAACTCGAGGTCGGAGTGGAACAGGAAGGCCCACGCGCCGAGCACCCCGCCGTCCTCCACGTTCGACACGTAGGTCCAGCCCGAGCCGTCGCGGCTCTCGTCGAGGACGGGGCCGAACCCGGCGAGGAGCCGGATCTGCTCGTCGGCGCTCAGGTCGGGCGCCCGGAACCGCAGGAGCTGGTGCTCGCCCAGGAGCGCCCGCAGCTCGTCGGCCACGGGCTCCGGATCGGCGTGGAGGTCGACCCCCCGGACGTCGACCCCGAACGCCGCCGACAGGGGCTCGGTCTCGATCGGCATGGTCGCATCCTCCCACGCGGGCCCGTGCCCGTGCCGGTCCCCGTGGCCTACCGTCGCGCCATGAACGACGCGACGCCGGCCCTGCCGGTCCCTTACTTCCTGGCCCGTCCCGCCCCCGCGACCGCCCGCCCGGGCGCTGGGGTCGTCGTGATCCAGGAGGGCAACGGCATCAGTCCCCAGCTCCTGCGGGTGTGCGAGCGCCTGGCGCGCGAGGGCTACCTCGTGGCGGCGCCCGACCTGTTCCACCAGCTCGGCGGGCCCGACCCGGCCCGGGCGGGTGAGCAGTACCCGGCGCTGCGGTCGGAGGACGCGCTGACCGACATCGCCGAGGTGGTCGCGCAGCTGCGCGACCTCGGCGCCGAGCGGATCGGCGTGACCGGCTTCTGCATGGGCGGCCGGCTGACCTACGAGACCGCGACCAGCGGCATCGACGTGCAGTGCGCGGTGGCGTTCTACGGCAGCGGCATCGGCGGCCGGCTCGCCGCGCTCACCTGCCCGACCCTGCTCCTCTACGGCGGGACCGACGAGTACGTCCCGATGCGCGAGATCGAGACGGTGCGGGCGCACCATCCCGACGACGTGGTCGTCTACGCCGACGCGGGCCACGGGTTCTTCCGCGACGGCTCCGACTCCTACGAAGAGGCCGCCGCCACCGACGCGTGGCATCGGCTCACCGGGCTGTTCGCCGCGCACCTCGTCTGAGGCGCAGCCCGCTCCGTCGCCCGGCTACGCGAACGACGACGCCTCGTCGAGCCCCATCTCCGGGAGCGGGCCCATGAACATCGTCTGGAGGTTGCCGACGCCCACGCCGCCGCCGACCGGGTCCTCGACCCGCACGACGTTGTCGACGAGCTGGTGCAGGCGCCGGGCCGCGGCCGGCTCGGTGCAGTCGGCGACGTGCTCGCCCTCGACCGCGAGCTCGCCGCGGTACTGGCCGTGGTACTTGCCCTCCAGTCCGAAGTAGAGGCCGGCGCCGAGGGGGAAGCCGGTGTCGCCCAGCTTCTCGACCGTGATCGGCCGGGTGGAGCCGTCGGCCATCGTGAACGGGAGGACGGCGCGCCGGAACCGGCGGTTCGCCGGGTCGACCTCGTACTCGGGCTCCACCGAGACGAAGTGGTCCTTGCGGCCGTCGGGGTGCTCGACGCCACCTTGGAACTCGGTCGACGAGTACCCGCCCACCGCGTGGTGCTGGTAGTACCAGTGCAGCGCGTAGTGCGAGCCGTCGGGCCGCTCGCACACGATCGGGCTCCAGTTCACGGTGATGCCGACGTTGGTCGGACGGGGCGGCGCCTCGACGTCCTCCAGCGGAGCACCCACGCCGTAGCGCACGCCCCACGAGTGGTCGCGCGTGCTCACCCACTCCTCGGTGTCGAACTCGGTGCGGACGCCGTCGACCTCGACCCACCCGTGCGCGATCCCTGCGTGGTGGTAGCGGACGATGTCGGCGTCGAGGCGGAACCCGTCGCGGCTGCGGTGCTGCTCGGCGTGCTCCAGCCACGCGGGAACCACGGCTTCGAAGATCCACTCGAACGCGATGGGCTGGGCGTCGTTCGGCTCGAGCGCGAACCGGACCGTGTTCAGCGGCTCCCGCACGTCGTAGTGGATCGGCCCCACCGAGGTGGTGCCCGGGTCGGGCGCGAGCGTGCGGCTCGCCCGCACCACCCACATCTCCCCGCCGCGCGACACGCCGGCGTACCCGTCCATCACCCCGCGGTTGGTGTACTTCCCGAGCCCGAACGCGAGCTGCATCGACCCGTCTCGCGCGCACGCCTGGGCGCAGATCTTCTCGGTCCACGTGCGGTCGGTCTGCCCGACCGACGCGAAGGTGTCGACGATCTGGTGGTTCAGCGCTTCGTCGGCCGGCAGCAGCGGCCCCAGGGTCTTCATCGGTGGTTCGCTCTCTTTCCGTTTTGGCGTCGTTGGACACCCGTTCCGGTGGGTCGAGCGACGCCAAAACGGGGGGTGGGGGTGGGGTGGTGCGATCGTTCAGCGCGCGACGCGCTTGGGCGGACGGGGGACGAACGGGCTCGTGCGGGCGATGTACTCGTTGTAGCCCGCGCGTCGCTTCTTCAACGACTTCTCGAGCAGGGTCACGCCCGAGACCCGGCGCAGCAGGACCGTCATCACGACGGCCCCCACGATGCCCACGGCCCCGAGACCGCTCTCGACCGCGACGAGCGTGATCCCCCACCACACGCACGCGTCGCCGAAGTAGTTGGGGTGACGCGTGTAGCGCCACAGGCCCTGGTCCATGACCGTGCCCGCGTTCGCGGGGTCCGCCTTGAACCGCGCGAGCTGCGCGTCGCCGATCGCCTCGAACCCGAGGCCCACGGCCCACACCAGCACGCCGACCGCCGCGAGCACGCCGAGACCGGGGTCCTCGGGGACCTGCCCGAGCTGGACCGACAGCGACACCGTCCACATGAGGATGCCCTGGACCACGAACACCGTGAACAGGCTCACCCACCAAAAGCGCGGGCCCCAGTGCTTGCGCATCGCCTGGTAGCGGTAGTCCTCGCCGTTGCCGTGGTTGCGCCAGGTGAGGTATGCGGAGAGCCGCAGCCCCCAGAGCGTGACCATGCCGACGAGCAGCCACTGGCGGGCGTTGTTGCCGTCGACGGTGCACCGCACCGCCCACGCGACGAGCACGAAGCCGAGCCCCCAGATCAGGTCGACGATCGACGCGTTGCGCAACGGGAGGCTGACCAGCCATGTGACGAGCATCAGTGCCGCGATCGTCGCCGCGGCGACGACCATCGCGGTCACCGCGTCGCTCACGGGGCGACCGTCTCCTGCGAGTGCTTCCCGGCGGCTTCCACGAGCGCGTTGCGCTCCGCGAGCAGCGCGTCGACCCGTTCGTCGAGCTCGAGCCACTGGTCGTCGAGCCACACCGTGCGCGCGTCGTCGCCCTCGGGAACCTCGGACCGCGGGATGCGCATGCAGTCGAGGAGGATCGGCGCGGTGCCCGGAATCACCTTGAGGATGCCGCCGAAGGTGTCGAGCCCCTCGAACCCGGCGTGGGCCATGATCACGATGTCGGCGTCGGGAGCGCCGTTCAACACCGCGAGGGTGCCCGCGGGGCGAGGCGGGTTCAGGTGGCGCAGCGCGCTCAGCTTCGCCGCGCGCTCGGGGTTGCGCTCGGCCAGGCGGGCGAGCCCGCGGGCCCGCTTCTCGGGGTTGGCGCGGGTGCCCTCGGGGAAGATGACCGCGCACTCGTCGCTCTCGGTCACGCCTTCGGCCATCTCGCGGATCGCGGCCAGCTCGGGCCCGCTGTCGACCGCGCCCCGGTCGAGGAAGTGGTTCGGCAGCCGATTGCCCACGATGTCGAGGCAGGGGTCGACGAGCAGCTCGCGCTTGAGCACGTAGTGCGGGAGCAGCTTCGGCCGGGTCACGAACCAGGCCGAGAGCAGCGCGTCGGCGAGGCTGGCGTGGCGGGGCAGCACGATCACGGGCCCGGGCGTGAGCACCTCGAGGTGGCGCGGCTCGAGTGTGAGCCGGCACGTGCGCCGCAGCCCGACCACCAGCCCGTTCGCCCACCACCGCTGGAGCGCGAAGTGCAGGTCGGTCCGCTTGGCCCGTCCGGTGAGGAACCACCAACCGGCGCGCGTGAGACCGATGATCTCCAGCCACACCCACCAGAGGGCGAACAGCATCAGCCGGACCCGCGGGAGCCGCCGGGGCGCGGCGAACAGGTCGATCAGCAGCACGACCGGCAGCCAGATCGGCATGAGCACCAGGAGTGCGATCCCCATCAGGTAGAAGCCGGGGACGGCCAGGAAGCGGCGGAGCACCGGGTCACTCCCCGCCCGCGCTGCGTTCGAGCAGCTCGTGGGCGTGGGTCTTGAAGTGCTCGGCGTCGACCAGGATCATCAGCGCGTCGGCACTCGCGAGGACGCGGTCGCCGAGGCGGGCGTCGCCGTGGACATGGAGCTTGCGTCCTTCCCGCGCCCCGGCGGTGACCTGGAACCGGATCTCCGTCTCGATGGGCACGGGCGCGCGGTAGTGGACGGTGAGCCGCCCGGTGAAGCCGATCGATCTCGTCTGGGCCATCGCCGCGCCCAGGAGGTCGTCGAAGACCGCGGCCACCATGCCGCCGTGGACCCGGCCGGGCGCGCCCTCGAATGCCGGCCCGAACACGACGTCGGCCTCCGTGCCGCCGGGAACGAGCCGGGCCCGGATGTCGACGCTGGTGGGGTTGGCCGGCCCGGCAACCGCTCGATCGGCCATCGCGTCGATGCCGGACAGATCGGGGTTGTCGCGCATCCGACGCATCGCGGCAGGGTCGAAGATCGGCCGGGGGAGGTGCGGGACCGCGGCGAGGAGCGCGTTCGCCTCGACGAGGAGCGACGCGACCCGGGCGAACGTCGCGTCGTCGGCGTCGCCGGCCACGATGGCGTGTGCGAGCGCGCGGGCTTCGACCGCGGCGTCGACGCGGGCCTGGGTGACCGGTCCCCGGTGTCCACTCACGCTTCCACCGAGTCCCAGTAGGTGCCGGCGAGCATGGCCTCGAGGGACGCCCGGTGCGTGACCAGCTCGTCGAGGTCGGCGGGGAGCTCGGCTTCGCCGAAGTGCGCCTGGCGCATCCCGACCCGCGTCATGATGATCGCGTGCCGCACCGCGGCGTACGCGGTGTACCAGTCGAGGTCGCGCGGCGTGTAGCCGGTCAGCTCCTCGTAGGTCGCGACCACGTCGCCGCGGCGCATGAAGTCGGGCAGGCCGGGCAGGTCGAGCTGGCGGGCGAGGTCGTCGAAGAAGCGGTGCAGGTAGATCATCCACGCGACGTCGAGCTCGCGCGGCCCCAGGCCCGCCATCTCCCAGTCGAGCACCGCGGCCGGCGCGAAGTCGGCGAAGATCACGTTGCCGATGCGCGCGTCGCCCCAGGACAGGACGGTGACCCCCTCCTCTTCGGGCCAGTGCTCTTCGAGCCACGCGAAGCCGCGCTCGATGAGCGGGCCGTCGCGCCCGTCGAGCACCCAGTCGGCGTAGGCGCGCTGCTCGTCGACGTGCCCGCGGAGCGGACTGCGGTCGTCGGCGCGCGCGAGCCACGGGAACGCGGCCGGGGCGTCGGCGATGGCGTGCAGCTGGGCGAGCAGCCCGACCGCGCCCTGCTGGAGCCGGACCCGCTCCTCGTCGGTCGCCTCGGCGATCCAGCCGACGCCGAAGGCGTAGGGCGGGATGTCGGGCGGGACCAGCCCCTCGACGCGGTGCATCACGATGAACTCGGTGCCGAGGTGCGCGGGATCGGACTCGTAGGCGCAAAGCGGCGGCACCGGGACCGCGGACCGCGCCGCGACCTCGGCCATCGTGCGGTACTGCCGCTCGAGGTCGTACTCGGGGAACAGGGGCGCGGCGTTCGCGTCGGGCGCGAGCCGGGCCACGAGGCGCTCGCGCTCACCGTCGCTCCAGGTGACGTCGACGAGGACGGTGTCGCTCGACATGCCCGTGCTCTCGGGCGCCTGGAGCTCGTCGACGTGGGGGGTCGCGTCGCCCCGCTGCCCCGTCAGCCATGCCTCGAGCTGGGCCCGCAGCTCGTCGCGGTCGCGCGTGCTGACCTGGGGTCGGGCGCCTTCTGCGGCTTCAGTCATCCGCCGAGGCTCCCGACCAGTGCGCGCGCAGGTCCTCGAGCCAGGCCGGGAACGCGATCGGCGGGTCGGGCAACGGGGTGACGCCCTTCTCCGCGAGCACGGACTCGTACACCTCGGGCTGGTCGCCCCACGAGCGCGGGTCGCCGAGCATCACCTCGAACATCACACAGCCCTGGTCCCCCGCCACGATCGGCCCGAACGCGGCGCCGAGCGGGAGCTCGATGTGCGTGCCCTGGGGGCAGTGCTCCTCGCCGATCCACACGTCGCCCTCGAGCACGAACACGATGTGGGGGCTGAAGTGGCCGTGCCGGCGCACGATCATCCCCGGGTCGTACTTGGCGTAGAGCGACAGGTACTGCGGTTCGGCGGAGAACGCGAACCACTTCTCCCACACCGAGGACTCGCTGCCGTCGGCGTTGCGCTGGTTCCGAACCTGCTGCCAGGGCACGTCGGGGTCGTCGAAGCGGCGGATGACCGGCCCGAGACCGGGGACCTTCGGGCTCGCAGGGGCGTCGGACACGGGTGGCTCCGGGGAGTGGGTGGGCGCGGTGGCGGGAGCGGCGGGGTTTGGGGCGAGACGGGCGCGGGTCCGGCTCCGGTGCCTCGATGGTGCTTTGATGGAGGCCGGTCGCGACCAGGGTCGGGCGGCCGTCACCGTACCCCGAGCATCCGAGGTGCCGTCGTGCGCACACCCATCTGCGAACGCCTGGGGATCGAGTTCCCGATCTTCGCCTTCTCCCACTGCCGCGACGTCGTCGCCGCCGTGAGCCGAGCGGGCGGTTTCGGGGTGCTCGGCGCCCTCGCCTTCTCCCCCGACGAGCTCGAGGTCGAGCTCGACTGGATCGACGAGCACGTGGGCGACAAGCCCTACGGCGTCGACATCGTGATGCCCGCGAAGTACGTCGGGAAGGGCGGCGGGAGCGAGGCGACCGTCGACAACCTGTCCGACCTCATCCCCGAGGAGCACCGTCGGTTCGTGGACGAGGTGCTCGCCGAGCACGGCGTCCCCGAGCTCCCGCCCGACGTCGAGACCGGCACGCTGAAGGCCGCGGGCCTCAACGTCGACCTCGAGGGTCCGGGCCAGGTCGAGGTCTCGCTGGCCCACCCCAAGGTGAAGATGCTGGTCAACGCGCTCGGGCCCGTGCCGCCCGACGTGGTGGCCAAGGCCCACGAGCACGGTCTGCTCGTGGGTGCGCTCGTGGGTGCCCGCCAGCACGCCGAGCGCCAGGTGGCGATCGGCGTCGACGTCATCGTCGCCCAGGGCACCGAGGCCGGTGGGCACTGCGGCGAGATCTCCACGATGGTGCTCGTGCCCGAGGTGGTCGACGCCGTCGGCCCCGACGTGCCGGTGCTCGCCGCGGGCGGGATCGGCACCGGCCGCCAGATCGCGGCCGCGCTCGCCCTGGGGGCACAAGGCGTGTGGACCGGCTCGATCTGGCTCACCGTGGCCGAGGCCGACACCAACCCCATGGCGGTCGAGAACCTGCTCGCGGCGACGTCGAAGGACACGGTGCGGGCCCGGGTGATGACCGGCAAGCCGGCCCGCCAGCTGCGGTCCGCGTGGACCGAGGCCTGGGACCGGCCCGGCGCGCCCGAGCCGCTGCCGATGCCGCTCCAAGGGATCCTCTACGGCGAGGCGGCCCGGCGCATCACCCGGGTCCACAACAAGGAGCTGTCGGGCTTCCCGGTCGGGCAGATCGTCGGCCGGATGAACCGGGTCCGCCCGACCAAGGACGTCATGCTCGACCTCGTCGAGGAGTGGGTCGAGACGACCGAGCGCCTGACGACCCTGCTGGGAGACGCCGAATGACGGTGCACGACCCGCTCGCGGCCGCCCGCGCGCTGCGTCCGCTCGTCGAGGAGCACGCGCACTCCGACGCGACGCCCGTCGACCATGTCGTGGTCGAGGCGTTCCGGGAGGCCGGGCTCTACGGCGCGCTCGCCCCGAAGGAGCTCGGTGGTCTCGAGCTGTCGCTGGAGGAGAACCTCGACATCGTCGAGGAGATCGCGTACGCCGACGGGTCCACCGGATGGACCTACATGGCCTGTGCGACGACGAGCGCGTTCTTCGGCGCCTGGTGTGGCGACGAGTTCGTGCGCGAGGCGTTCGCCGACGGCGTGCCGCTCATGGCCGGCCAGCTCGCGCCCAACGGCCAGGCCACCAAGGTCGTCGGCGGCTACGTGGTGAACGGCAACTTCCAGTTCGGCAGCGGCATCGACCACGCGTCCCTCGTGGGCATGGGCTTCATCGTCACCGACGGCGACAACCCGCCCGAGTACCGGATGGGCGTCGTCCCCAAGGACGCCGTCACGCTCACCGGCAACTGGGACGTGATGGGCCTGCGTGCCACCGCGAGCTACGACTACCGGGTGGTCGACGTGTTCGTGCCCGAGGCGGCGTCGTTCTCCTACGCCGCCGTCGGCTCGCTCGCCCCACTGCACCGCCGCGGGGGCACCGTCTACGACCTCGGCATCCTGATCCTCACCTGCGTGGGCCACGCCGCCTGGGCGATGGGCCTCGCCCGCCGTGCCCTGGACGAGGTGCGGACGCTCGCGCCCACGAAGCACCGAATGGCCTCGGCCTCGGTGCTGGCGGAGAGCGAGCGGTTCCTCCACGACTACGCGCGGCTCGAGCAGCGGGCGCGCGCGTCGGCGGCCCGCACCCGCGAGGTGTTCCGCCAGGCCGAGGAGGCGGGCGAGCTCGGCACGGTCACCGCGGAGCTCAGCGCCGAGGTGCGGTCCACCAACGCGTTCGTCACCGAGGAGGCCGCGGAGGTCATCCGGGGCTGCTACCTGCTGGCCGGCACGTCCGGGCTGCGGTCGGGGCCGATCGAACGGGCCTTCCGCGACATCCACGCCGGCACCCAGCACGCGATGGTCAACCCGCAGCACCACATCGAGTGGGCCCGGAACCTCCTGGCGTGATGGTCACTCCGGCGAGCGGGCCATGAGCTCGGTCGCGAGGGCGACTTCGACCACGCCCACGAGCGCGAGCATCGTCACCGCGATCAACCACTCCGCGCTGATCACGATCAGCAGGCCGTCGTCGTGCACGAGCTCGCGCACGAGCTCGGCGAGCGCGTGCTCGACGCCGAGCGGGATCACCACGAGCGCGAGGACCAGGAACCAGTGCGGGCGCGAGATCCGGGCCGTGCGTCGCATCGCGTCCCACGCGCCCCGCCGCTCCTGCACGACGACCGGACCGACCAACCCGAGCAGCACGTAGACGACCAGACCGGGGACGACGAACAACGCGAGCCCGATCGCCGCGCCGACGTTCACGACGACGTCGACGACCACCAGCGGACGCCAGGGCAGGTCCTGCAGCACCTCGCGCAGGTTCCGGCGCTCGCCCCGGAAGTAGTCGTCGCCGATCGCGAGGTCGAGGAACCCGGCGAAGAACACCTCGCCGAGCAGCCGGAACAGGCTGGCCACCGCGATCACCGCGGCGAGGAGGATCCACCGGTTCGTGCCGTCGGCGTCGGCCCGGGCGTCCCGCACGAACTCGGCGCCGAAGAAGAGCGCGGCCGGCGGTACGAAGAAGACGAACGCGGCCCCGGCGATCCGCCCGGTCCGGGCCCGCAGCATGCCCCGGGCGTGGCGGAGCACGAGCCGGGGCCGGAGCGGTCCCGTCCCCGGGGGGACGTCGGTGAAGCGGCGATGGGGCACGGCGCATTCTGCGTGACCAGGGATTGACAGGGGGATCTCTCGGGAACAAGTATCTTTGTCCAAAGGTAACTACCCTTCCCGACCCGCAGGAGTCCCGATGACCGTCACCCCCGCCGAGGCCGACTTCCCCGACATCATCTCCGTCGACGACCACGTGCTCGAGCCCCAGGACCTGTGGCAGCGCGAGCTCCCCGCCTCCATGAAGGACCGGGGTCCGAAGGTCGTCCGCCAGCGGGCGAAGCTCGCCTTCGAGGGCGGTGGGATGCGCCTCTTCCGCGACGTCCCCGACGGCGACTGGTGCGACATCTGGGAGTTCGACGACCTCGTGCTGCCCACCGGGATGCTCCACGCCGCCGCGGGCATCCCGCCCGAGGAGCAGGAGAACCGGCCCGCCATCTACGACGACTTCCGGCCCGGCACCTACGACCAGACGGCCCGGCTCGCCGACATGGACGAGGGCCACATCCAGGTGTCGATCTGCTACCCGAACACGTTTCCCCGCTTTGCCGGGCAGGGCTTCGCCGAGCGTGCCGACCACGACCTCGGCCTCGCCTGCCTCCAGATCTACAACGACTGGATGATCGACGAGTGGTGCGGCGGTGCGGCCACCGGCCGGCTCGTCCCCCTCACGGTCGTCCCGCTGTGGGACCCCGACCTCGCGGCCGAGGAGGTCCGGCGCTGCGCGGCCAAGGGCAGCTTCGCGATCGCGTTCAGCGAGAACCCGTCGAAGCTCGGCTACCCGTCCCTCTACACCGGCAAGTGGGACCCGATGTTCACGGCCTGCGAGGAGACCGACACGACGGTCTCGATGCACATCGGCTCGTCGTCGAGCATGCCCACCACGTCCCCCGACGCTCCCCTCGCGGTGTCGATGTCCCTCAACTCGCAGAACGCGCAGGGCTCCCTGGCCGACTTCGTCTGGTCGCGCACGCTCGAGCGGTTCCCGAAGCTCAAGCTCGCGTACGCCGAGAGCCAGGTGGGCTGGATGCCGTTCCAGCTCGAGCGGATGGACGGGGTGTGGCACGAGGACGTCGGCGGCGTCGAGCTCGCCGACGCGCCGTCGTCGTACGTGCGCGACCGCGTCTTCGGCTGCATCTTCGACGACTTGCACGGGCTGCGCAGCCGTGACGAGATCGGCATGGGCCAGATCGTGTTCGAGACCGACTACCCGCACGCGAACGGCACCTGGCCCAACTCGCGTGCCGTCGCGCACCGGCTCTGCACCGAGGCGGGGATGAACGCCGACGAGGTGCGCCTGCTCGTCCGGGGCAACGCCATCCGCGCGTACGGGCTCGAGCGCTTCGGCATCACTGCCTGAATGGCCGCGACCCCGCCGCCCGCCACGCGGGACTGGGCGGCCGAGCTGGGCCTGCCGGCCGACGTCGGCATCGTGGCCCGGCTCGTCCGCCTCGACCTGCTCGTGCGCCGCGTCCTCGACGACATCACCGCGGCCGCCGGGATCTCGGTGGCCGACTACCTCGTCCTCGCGGTGGTGCGCCGCTCCCCCGACCACCGCGCCACCCCGACCCGGATCTGCGAGGTCCTCGACCGCACCAGCGGGGGGATGACGCTCGCGCTCGACCGCCTCGCCCAGGCGGGCTGGCTGCGCCGCTCGGCCGACCCCGCCGACCGGCGGCGGGTCGTGGTCGAGCTGACGCCAGAGGGCCTCGCCGTCGCCACCCGCATCAACGCCGACCTCCACGCCTGGGAGGACGGCCTCGGTCTGGCGCCTTCCCGCCAGCGCCAGATCGGCCGCGTCGTCGACCAGCTCCTCGACCTGTTCGACACGCGCCCCGGCTGAGCCGCGGGTCCGAGCGTCGCGCGGGGGGCGGCGCGGGTCAGCGGGGGGTGAGGTGGGTGAGCCCGGCGAGGAGCTCCATGGAGCGGAGCCAGTCGTCGGCACTGGTGCGCCAGGGAGCCGAGACCACGTGCTGGATCCCGGCCGCGGCGAACGCGTCGTGCTCCCGGCGGATCACATCGTGGTCCATGCCCTGGGGGTCCCACCCGGTACGCAGGGAGATCGTGAACGCGTCCTCGGGCCGGTCCTGTCGCAGCCGGTGCACGTGCGCCGCGGCCTGGTCGGGGGTCAGGCCAATGAGGTGGAAGCCGTCGCCCTTCGTGACCCCGCGGCGGAACGCGACATCGCTGCCGCCGCCGACCCAGATCGGGATCGGCCGCTCGGGCTGCGGGACCACCCGGATGTCGCGGAACGCGTAGTGCTCGCCCACGAACGACGCGGGGTCGTCGCGCCAGCACGTGCGCAGCAGGTCGATGATCTCGTCCATGCGCGCGCCGCGGTCGTGGAACGACTGCCCCACCGCGGCGTACTCCCCCTCCGACCACCCGGCGCCCACCGCGATCGTGAGCCGTCCGCCGCTCATCACGTCGAGGCTCGCGAGCGCCTTCGCCATCCAGATCGGCTCGTGGAGCGGCAGTACGAGCACGCTCGTGCCCAGGCCCACGTGCTCGGTGACCGCCGCGCCCCAGCCCAGCGTCAAGAGCGGGTCGAGCAGGTACGGCGAGGGATAGGTCTGCTCGGCCGGATGGCACACGTGGTCGCTGACCCACAGGTCGGCGAAGCCGAGCTCCTCGGCCGTGCGTGCGACGCGCCGCACGGCGTCCCCGCCGGCCGCGCGTCCGTACTGGGGCAGGTGGATCCCGATGCGCATGAACGAGAACGTAATAGGGTCCCGCCGACACCCCGAACCTTCGGGGGACTGGTCGAGAGGACGGGGATGGGACGCTTCGACGGCAAGGTCGTGATCGTGACGGGCGCGGGCCGCGGACAGGGCGCGGTCGAGGCCCGCATGTTCGCCGAGGAGGGCGCCACCGTGGTGGTCGCCGACGTGCTCGACGACGAGGGCCACGCGGTCGCGGCCGAGATCGGCGGCGGCTCCACCTACGTGCACCTCGACGTGAGCAGCGAGGCCGACTGGGCGAACGCGGTGGCCACCGCGCGGGGCCTCGGCGGGCTGAAGGCGCTCGTCAACAACGCCGGCATCATCCGTCCGGCCGCGATCGAGGACACGACCCTCGACGACTACCTCTCGGTCATCCAGGTGAACCAGGTGGGCTGCTTCCTCGGGATGCGCACTGCGGTCGGCGCGCTGCGCGACAACGGCGGCGGCGCGATCGTCAACATCTCCTCGATCGACGGCATGCGCGGCTCCAACGGCCTCATCTCGTACGCCGCGTCGAAGTGGGCCGTCCGGGGCATGACGAAGGTCGCGGCGATGGAGTTCGGGCGCTTCGGCGTGCGGGTCAACTCCGTGCACCCCGGCGGCGTCAACACGGTCATGGGGAACCCGGCGGGCATGAAGGAGCTCGAGACGATCCCGTACCAGTTCCAGGCGATCAAGCGGATCGGCGAGTCGAACGAGATCGGCGAGGCGGTGCTGTTCCTGGCGAGCGACGCGGCGTCGTACATCACCGGCACCGAGCTCGTGGTCGACGGCGGCACCCTGACCGGCCGGCTCGAGCCGGGCCTCCCCGGCGGCGGCATGGACGCCGCGTACGGGTACAACACGTGAGCGAGCCCTCCCGGACACCGGATGGTCCGGCGAGTGGCGAGCGAACCATGGAGCTGAGCGAGCCCTCCCGGACACCGGCGCGCCCGGCGAGTGGCGAGCGAACCATGGAGCTGAGCGAGCCCTCCCGGACACCGGATGGTCCGGCGAGTGGCGAGCGAACCATGGAGAGGATCTGGGATCTGAGCACCGTCGACCGGCTGCTCACCACCACCAAGGCGGTCCGCAGTCGGCTCGACCTCACCCGGCCCGTCTCGCGCGAGGTGATCGTCGAGTGCATCCGCCTCGCCTGCTTCGCCCCGAACGCGTCGAACGCGCAGGAGTGGCAGTGGGTCGTCGTCGACGACGCGGACCAGAAGGCGCGCGTCGCCGAGGTGTACCGGGAGGTGCTCGTCCCCCGCGTCAGCCAGATGCTCGCGGTCAAGGAGGCCGCGGGCGACGACGCCGGCGCGCGCATCTCCCGCTCGATCCTCGCGCTCGCCGACCGGCTCCAGGACGTGCCGGCGTTGGTGATCCCCTGCTACGACGTCGCCGCCGCGCTGACCCGGTACCAGACGCTCATCCCCGACCCCGGCCCGCTCGGCCTGTCGACCCACATGGACTCCGGGATGTTCGCGTCCGTGCTCCCCGCGGTGTGGAGCTTCCAGCTCGCGTTGCACTCACGGGGCCTGGGCTCGGCGCTCACCACCGCCCACCAGCTGCGCCAGGCCGACGTCGCCGCGATCCTCGGCCTCCCGCTCGACTGGTTCCAGGTCGCGCTCATCCCGGTCGCCTACACCACGGGGGGTGACTTCCGGCCGTCGCCGCGGCGCCCCGTCGACGAGGTGATCGTCTGGAACCACTACGAGGGCGGCTGATGCAGGAGCCGCCCGTCCGCATCGGGATGATGCTCTACACGCTCATCGAACCCCACCCGGGCCGCCACCGCGCGTACAACCGCTGGTACGAGCGTGATCACTTCTACTCGGGGGTGCTGACGCTGCCGGGCACGCTCAGCGGCCGGCGCTGGGTCGCCACGCCGGCGTTGAAGGCCCTCCGGCTGCCGTCTCCGTCCGCCGTCGTCCCCGACCCGACGCGCGGCTCGTTCCTCACCGCCTACTTCGTGGACGAGAGCCGGGTCGCCGAGTGGGACGTCGCCGCGAGCGAAGCGGTCCAGGCCCTCGCGGCGGCCGGACGGCTCTGGCCGGAGCGCGACCACGTGCTCACGCGCTTCTTCGACTACGCGTTCGCGGTGCATCGCGACGACGACCCGGTCCCCGCGGTGCAGACCCTCGACCACGGCTACCCCGGTCTGGTCACCGTCGTCGGACGCGGCGCGCAGGGCTCCACCCGCGCCGAGGTGCTCGACGCGCTGCGGAACGACTTCCTCCCTGCGGCGCTGGCGGGTTCGCCGGTCGCGAGCGTGCTGACGTTCACCGTGCACCCCTTCACCGGCGACCGGCCCGCGGACCTGCCGGTGGACCCCGACCCCGAGACGCGGTTCCACCAGCTCTGGTTCGTGGAGGACGCGCCCGACGCGCTGTGGGCCGACACGTTCGTCCCCCTGGCCGCGCGCTTCGCCGCCGACCCCCTGCTCGAGCTCGAGTGGATGGGCGGCTTCGTGCCCACGGTGCCGGGCACCGACACCCACGTGGACCTGCTCGAGGCCGCCGAGGCCGGAACCGCACCGGAGCCGCAGGATCCGCGCTCGGTCGTCATGGAGTACTTCCGGCGCGTGAAGGCGGCGGATCCGCGCCTCTCGGAGCTCTTCCACGACGACGCACGGCTCGTCGGTCTCGGCACGGTGACCGAGGGACGCACTGCCATCGCCGACTTCTACGCCGGAGCGACGGATCGGGCCGCGCCGTCACCGCGCCTCCTGGCTCCCCTGCTCGTCGACGGACCCCGCGTCGCCGCAGAGATCGCCATCGATCTGGCCGACGGCTCGAGCCTCCACGTGATGGACCTCTTCGAGATCCACGACGGGCTCGTCGCGAGCCTCACGTACTTCGTGGCCGAGCACTGACCCACGGACGGCGCGGACAGCCTCATCCGTCGCCCGGCCCGAGCGCGAGCACGCTGCGCTGCATGAGCCGGAGCACCTCGGACCGGATGTCGGGGAGATCGCGGTCCTCGAGCCCGGCGAGGACCTGGAGGTACGGCGCGAACAGGTCCCAGACCATCCCGTTCAGCATCACCACCGCGGCGACCACCCGGGGATCGAAGTCGCCGTCGGGCACCGCCGTGCGCGGGCCGTCGCGCCAGAGGTCCTCGAGCAGGCGGGTGTAGGCCTGCGCCGCCGACCGGTCCCCGAACACCTTCTCGGGGGCGACGTCGTCGAGGACGACCGACGTGAACATCCGGGCGAAGCCGCCGTCGCTGGAGTCCAGCAGGTGCTCGGTGGCGTCGATCGCGTCGACGCTCTCCTCGAGGTGGGTCGCGGCGTAGGCCGTGAGCTGGCGGAAGATCGCGGTGAGCAGCTCGTCCTTCGTGCCGAAGTGACGATGGATCAGCCCGTAGTTGACCCCGGCGCGGTCGGCGATGTCGCGCAGCGTGACCTTCCCCGGGCTGCGCTCCATGAAGAGCTCCCCCGCCGCGGCGAGGATCGCGGCGGGCGCACCCCGTTCGCGCCCCGCTGTGGCGGGCTCCCCGGCTCCGACTGCGGCGGGTGTCATCGGCGGCAGTTTCGCACGCGCTCCGTTGTGCCGACGCCATGCCTTGACACCGCCGCACCGGCGCGCCAGCATGTAGCCACTGGCTACACCGGTTCGGGGAACGGCCACGGAAGGGCCTCCATGGAACGCGAGCTCCTGCTCACGGGGATCGGCGGGCAGGGTGTGCAGCTCGCCGCGCAGATCGTGGCGCGCGCCGCGGTGCTCGACGGCCGCGAAGTGATGCTGTTCGGCAGCTACGGCGGGATGATGCGCGGCGGCAACACCGACGCCACCATCGTCGTCGGCGACGGTCCGGTGCTCGCTCCGCCGACCGTGCCGAGCACGTGGTCGGCGATCGTGATGCACCACGACTACTGGACGTTCGTGCAGGAGCGTCTCCGGCCGGGGAGCGTGGTGCTCGTGAACAGCACCGTGTTCCAGGGCGACCTCGGCCGCGACGACGTCGACGCGATCGACGTCCCCGCGACCGACATCGCCGTGGATGTCGGCAACATCATGGCCGCCTCGGTGGTGATGATCGGGGCGCTGTCGGGCCTCACCGGGCTCGTGCACCTCGACGCGCTCGTCGACGCGGTGCCGCAGGCGCTGCCGCCCTACCGCACCAAGCACATCGCGCTGAACCAGGACGCGCTGCGGGCCGGGTTCGCCGCGGTCGAGCGGAGCGCGTTCCCCGCCTGGGCGGAGGCCGTGCCCGCCGGAGACCGAACGTGAGCCCCGGGACGCTCACCCGCGGCCACGTCGTCATCGACGTCGAGGCCTGCAAGGGCTGCGACCTCTGCATCGACGCGTGCCCGCCTCGCGTGCTGGTGATGACGACGCACACGGTCAACCGCACGGGCTACCGCTACCCGTTGCTCCTGCCCGGGTGCACCGGGTGCAAGGCGTGCTCGCAGATCTGCCCCGACTTCGTGTTCCAGGTCTACAAGCTCGAGGCGCCGGTCGAGGTCTCCGTCGGCGACGCCGGTGACTCCGGAGCGGAGCAGGCCCCGTGACCGCGCAGCTGATGGAGGGCTCCCCCGCCATCGCCGAGGCGATGATCGCGGCCGGGTGCCGGTTCTTCGCCGGCTACCCGATGACGCCGTTCACCGAGATCCTCGAGCACATGGCCCTGCGACTGCCCGAGGTGGGCGGGGCGTGCGTCAACGCCGAGAGCGAGCTCGAGGCGGTGGGCATGGCGTGGGGCGCGGCCTCCACCGGCACCCGCGCCGCGACCGGCTCCACGGGGCAGGGGCTCTCGCTGATGCAGGAGTCGATCGCCGAGGCCGCGATGGCCCAGCTCCCCCTCGTGATCGTGAACATGGCCCGCGCCCAGGGCGACTACTTCCAGGCGACCCGGGGCGGGGGTCACGGCGACTACCGCACGCCGGTGCTCGCGCCGATGGACGTGGCCGAGGCGACCGTCCTCGTGCAGCGCGCGTTCCACCTGGCCGACGAGTGGCGCAACCCGGTGCTGCTGTTCGGCGACTACTACATCGCGCACACGTACTCGTCGGTCGACATCGAGCCCATCGACTTCGGGCCGACGCCCGCGAAGGACTGGGCCCTCGACGGCAGCACGAGCGGGTCCGGCGACGCGCGGCTCGTGTCCTCGCTCGGCGACACCAAGCAGCGCGACGACGTGGGCTACGACCTGTCGGACTTCTTCCGCCGGGCCGCGGCCAAGACCGCAGCGATGGTCGACGGGATCGAGCGCCTCGTCGAGGTGGTCGACTGTGGCGACGCGGACCTCGTGGTGGTCGCGTTCGGCACCGCCGGCAAGTACGTGCGCTACGCCGTCTCGCAGCTGCGCGCCGAGGGGCACCGGGTGGGCTTCGTCCGGCCGATCAGCCTGTTCCCCTTCCCCGACCAGGCCGTCCGCGACGCCGCGGCCGGCGCGCGGTTGGTCACCGTCTACGAGAACAACCAGGGCCAGATGATCGACGACGTGCGCCTCGCCCTCGAGGGGCGCGTCCCCACCCGCTTCATCGGCGGCCTCAGCCTCGACACCTCGGGCTTCGGCATCGCCCCCGACTTCGACGTCGAGGTGCTGCGGCGGCGCATCCAGGGCGTCCTCGACGACATGGGAGGTCCCGCGTGAGCGAGACGAGCGAGCTGCGGATCGAGACCGTCGAGGGCCACCGGGTCCTGGCGACCGACGCGGCGCCGGCGGGCGCGCGCCTCGTCGACGACTTCACCCCGTCGCTCATCGACGTCGGCGCGCACCACCTCTGCCCCGGGTGCGGCGAGCCCATCGCGATGCGCTCGGTGCTCGAGACCATCGAGGAGCTCGGGGTGATCCGGCGCGCCGTCGGCGTGTTCGGGATCGGCTGCTACACCGCGTTCTCCAACAACCTCGACTGCGAGGTCGCGCAGGCGCTGCACGGCCGCGCGCCGTCGGTCGCGACCGGGATCAAGCGGGCCAAGCCCGACACCGTGGTGTTCACCATCCAAGGTGACGGCGACATGGTGAACGAGGGCCTCCAGGAGGTCATCCACACGGCGGCCCGGGGTGAGCGGGTCACCTGCGTGATGCTCAACAACGGCGTGTTCGGCGAGACCGGCGGCCACATCACCGCGACGACCGTGCTCGGGCAGCGGACCAAGAACACGCTCGACGGCCGCGACGGCCGGGAGCACGGCTACCCGATCCGGCTGAGCAACATGCTCGCCGACCTCGACGGCGTCGCGTTCGTGGGCCGGTGCGCGGTGAACAACGCCGGCAACGTGGCCCGCACCCGCAAGATGCTCCAGCGAGCGTTCGAGGCCCAGCTCGACGACGAGGGCTTCTCGTTCGTCGAGATCCTCACCATGTGCCCGACGGGCTGGTTCATCGACACCCACGACGCGCCCGACTACCTGACCGAGCACCTCGCCGCGACCCACTCGCTCGGCGTCGTCAAGGACGTCGCGGCAAGCTGATCCGTGTTTGGACGTTTCGTCGGCCCCTGGGCCGACGAACGGTCCAAACACTGAGCTGGTCAGGGCGCGACGACGTTCACCAGCTCGTCGCCGGTGAGCCATCGGCGGACGTTGTCGGCCCAGAGGCGGTGGAGGTTGCCGGCCATCGCCGACGGCGACGCCGAGCAGTGGAACGAGATCGTGATGTTCGGGGCGTCCCACAGCGGGTTCTCGGGCGGGAGCGGCTCCTCGCTGGCGACGTCGATGGCGGCGCCCCGCAGGTGGCCCCGCGCGAGCGCGTCGATCAGGGCGGGCTCGTCGACCAGCGTGCCCCGGCCCACGTTCACGAAGAACGAGCCCGGCTCCATCGCCGCGAACGCGGCGGCGTCCATCAGGCCGATCGTGGCCGCGGTCTCGGGCACGGCTGCGATCACGGTGTCGCAGCGGCCGAGCATGTCGTGCAGCCGTGCGGTCGGGAACAGCTCGTCGATGTTCGGCGCGGAGTCGCCCGGCTGGGCCGACCGGCGGGACGCGAGGATCGTCACGTCGAACCCGCGCAAGCGTTGCGCGACCCCGGCGTTGATGGCCCCGAGCCCGATCAGCCCGACCGTGGCCCCCGCGAGCTCGGTGCCGAACACGGGCTGCCAGTCGTGGCGCTCCTGGTGGGCCCGCAGCTCGGGGAACCGCTTGCGCTCCTCGAGCACCCGCCCGACCACGAACTCCGCGATGCCGATCGCGTTCGTGCCCGCGCCCGAGGTGAGCACGATCCCGGCGTCGTCGAGCCCGGCCGTGGCGAGCTGCGCCGTCCCCGCGCCCACGCCCTGGACCCAGGCCAGGTTGGGGGCGATCGTGGCGACGTCGAAGGGCAGGTCGATCGCGATCACCGCGTGCACCCGCTCGAACATCGCGCGCTGCGCTTCGGTGAGCGCGGGTGCCGCGGCCCGGGCCGCCTCCGTCCCGTCGGGGCTCCCCCGCAACGTCCGCTGGTACTGCCCCTCCTCGTACGTCTCGACCAGCACCTCGATCCGCGGGTCGATCGTCTCGACCGTGGCCGCGGCTGTCGCGATGGCGTCATCGCCGCCGAACCACACGGGTGGGTAGAGCACGCCGATCACGATCGGACCGGTCGGAGGAGCTGGGCGCACGTCGTCTCCCTTGACGAGAACGGTGGGCTGCTAGCGAGGGACTTCGGGCTCGTCGTCCACGAAGTACGCCCGCTGGAGGTAGACCTCGACCCGATGGATCAGGCCGTCGGGCCCGACGTCGAGGACGATGGCCTCGTCGGTCCGGCGCGGCCGACCCTCCACGTTCAGCGTCTCCGAGAGCTGCGCGACGGCGCGTTCACCGTCGGACCAGATCCGCTGGACGTCGAGCCGGTAGCCGTCGAGCGCCTCGATGGTGGCGGCGAGGAAGTCGCGGTAGTCCTGCCGGCCGCCCTTCACGTCGCGGTACGGACCGACCCGGGTGACGTCCTCGGCCACGCACGCGGCCATGGCGTCCCAGTCGAACGCACCCATCCGGTCGAAGAACCGGGTGACGGTGGCAATCGCGGTGTCGGTGGCCATCGGCGCACCGTATCGCTCCCGGTCGGCCCCGTGCTGTGCGACGGGTGGGTCAGCGCACGGTCGCGGGGAGCGGGACCTTGTAGAGCGCGGCGGCGTTGTCCTGGAGCAGCATGCGGACGGTGGTGTCGTCGATGCCCGCGACCGCCGCCTCCACCCGCGGGAGCGGGTCGGGGTACAAGCAGGTGGGGTGCGGGTAGTCGGTCTCGAACAGCACCTGGCTCGCACCGAGAGCGTCGATCACCGGTTGCAGCGCGTTGTGCTCGAACCAGAAGCACCCGAACAGCTGGCGGCGGAAGTACTCCGACGGCAGCATCGACAGCGAGTCGACCACGCTCGGCGCGCTCTCGTGCAGCTGGTAGTCGAGCGACTCGAGGAAGAACGGGATCCAGCCGATGCCGCTCTCGACCGACACGAAGTTCACCGTCGGGAACCGCTCCAGCACCCCGGAGAAGACGAGGTTCGCGAGGATGCGCGCGTTCGACAGGTACATCATCGCCGAGCCGATCGCGAGCTTGCGCTCGTCGTCCTGCGAAGGCCACGACGACGTGCCGAACCAGGTCATCGACGTGTCGCTCGCGCCGATGTGGAAGTTGACGGGCATCTCGTGCTCGGCGCACGCCGCCCAGAACGGGTCCCACGCGCGCTCGCCGAGGTCGGGGATGCCACGGGTGTGCGGGTCGCTGCACATGTTGACGCCGCGCAGCCCGTTGGCCGCGGCGCGCTCCACCTCCGCGATCGACGCGTCGAGGTCCCACCAGGGCATGAGCGCCATCGGGACCAGGCGGCCGCCCGACTCCTCCTGGATCTCGACCATCGCGTCGTTGTAGAGGGTCGCGCACAGGCGCCGCAGCTCGGGGTCGTCGATCTCACCGAACTTCTGGGCGCCGAACCCCGCGGTGTTCGGGTAGAGGACCTGGGCCCAGATGCCGAGCTCGTCGAGCACGTCGAGTCGCGCGGTCATGTCGTAGGCGCCCACCGCGATGTCGTCGGCCCCCCAGGTGATGAAGCCGAAGCCCGGCTCCTTGTCGCCGTTGCGCCGGATCACGCTCGAGCCCATGGCCCGGCCGATCGGCACACCGTCGACCACCCACTGGAGGCCGCCGTCGACCTCGACCACCTTCGGCACCCGGTCGGCGTACGCCGCGGGGGCGTTTCGCGTCCAGAGGTCGGCCGGCTCGGTGATGTGGGCGTCGACGTCGATGATGCGCAGGTCCCGGATGTCCATCTGCTCCGCTCTCGGCTCCGCCGGGCCGCTCGGGCCCCGCTCGCGCTCGCCGGACCGTACCGGGCCCGGATGGCTCGCTCTCGTGTCGTAGGTTACGCACGTGGCGAAGGTGCCGATGGGCGACCTCCTGGCGTGGTGGGGCGAGCGCGACCCCGACCGGATCGCGGTGATCTGCGGCGACGAGTCGGTCACCTACCCCGAGCTCGACCGGCGGGCGAACCGCCTGGCCCACGCCTACCGGGAGCGCGGGGTCGGCGTGGGCGACCTCGTGGGCATCGCCCTGCCCAACTCGGTCGAGTTCTACGCGGCCGCGTTCGCGGCGTGGAAGCTCGGCGCCACCCCCCAGCCGCTCTCCCACCGGCTGCCCGAGCCCGAGCGGGCCGCCCTGATCGACCTCGGCGAGCCGGCCCTGGTG
Organism: Acidimicrobiia bacterium; assembly: GCA_041659105.1. Classification (GTDB taxonomy): domain Bacteria; phylum Actinomycetota; class Acidimicrobiia; order IMCC26256; family PALSA-555; genus CAIUKV01. The sequence goes on along the minus strand of JBAZYX010000003.1, from coordinate 8,115 downwards.
GTGGGCGTGGACGCGGCCGCGGCCCGGGGCCGCCCGTCGGTGCCGGCCGGGTTCGACCCCGGCCCGGGCGTGTCGGCCGACCCCGTCCCCGCGGTGGTGGGCCCGAGCTTCAAGGCCATGGCGTCGGGCGGCTCCACCGGCCGGCCGAAGCTGATCGTCGCATCGGTGCCCACCGAGTTCGATCCCGACGTCCCCGCGGTGCAGATGGAGCAGGGCGACGTGCAGCTCGTGCCCGGGCCGCTGTACCACAACGGGCCGTTCAGCTTCTCGATGTTCGGCCTGTTCGTCGGGAGCACGCTGGTGGTGCTCCCCCGCTTCGACGCGGCCGAGGCGTTGCGGTGCATCGACGCGCACCGGGTCACCTGGGTGTTCTTCGTCCCGACGATGATGCACCGCATCTGGAACCTGCCCGAGCGCCAGACCTACGACGTCTCCTCGCTGCGGCAGGTGTTCAGCACGGGCGCGCCGTGGCCGGTCTGGCTCAAGGAGGGCTGGATCGACTGGCTCGGCCCCGACCGGATCCGCGAGGGCTACGGCGGCACCGAGGGCCAGGGCGGCACGTCGATCACCGGCACCGAGTCGCTCACGCACCCCGGGTCGGTGGGCCTGCCCCAGGGTGGCTGCGGGATGCGGATCCTCGACGAGCACGGTCGCGAGGTGCCGACCGGCGAGGTGGGCGAGGTCTACTTCATGCCCGCCACCGGGCCGGGCACCACGTACCGCTACCTCGGCGCCGAGGCCAAGGCCCACGACGGGTGGGAGACGATCGGCGACCTCGGCTCCGTCGACGACGACGGCTACCTCTACCTCGTCGACCGCCGCACCGACATGGTGGTCACCGGCGGCGCCAACGTCTTCCCCGCCGAGGTGGAGGCGGCGATCGAGGCGTTCGCCGGGGTGCGGTCGTGCGCGGTGATCGGCCTCCCCGACGACGACCTCGGCCAGCGTGTGCACGCGATCGTCGACGCTCCCGCGGTCCCGGCCGACGGCGCCGGCTCCGAAGCCGAGCTCTTCGACGCGCTGCGCGTGCACCTGCACGAGCGCATCGCTCCCTACAAGGTGCCCCGCAGCTTCGAGCTCGCGTCCGAGCCGTTGCGCGACGACGCGGGCAAGGTCCGCCGGTCGGCACTGCGCGACGCGCGCCGCTGATCGTCCCGATCCCCGAGAGAGACGGAGTCCCTGTGAGCGTGCTCGTCGACCGGCGCGGGCCGGTCATCGTGATCACCATCAACCGGCCCGAGGCCAGCAACGCACTGAACCGCGAGGTCCTCGACCGCATCGGGGACGCGCTCCTCGCGGCCGACGCCGATGCCGGCATCGGGGCCGTGGTCCTCACCGGCGCGGGGGACCGTGCGTTCTGCGCCGGTCTCGACCTGAAAGCGTTCGCCAACGACGAGAAGCCCCTCGACGGTGGCGACGGCGGCTTCTCGGTGTTCCGCCGGCGCTTCGCCAAGCCCCTCGTCGCGGCGGCGAACGGGCACGCCGTCGCGGGCGGGTTCGAGCTGCTGCTGCGCTGCGACCTCGTGGTCGCGGCCGAGCACGCCGAGTTCGGGCTCCCCGAGGTGATGCGGGGCCTGGTGGCGGGCTACGGCGTGTCGACCCTCCCCCGCCGGATCCCGGTCCAGACGGCCCTGGAGCTGGGCCTCGTGGGCAACCGGATCACCGCGCACCGAGCCCACGAGCTCGGGCTCGTCAACCGGGTGGTGCGAAGCGGCCGGGCCGTGGACGCGGCGGTCGAGCTCGCCGAGGGCGTCGCGGCGAACGGCCCGCTCGCGATCCGGCTCACCAAGGAGCTCGCCTACGCCGACGAAGACGACCGGTCGGCCGCCATGTGGGACCGAATCGCCGACGCCACCCAGATCGCGCTCGCCAGTGACGACGCCAAGGAAGGCGCGCGTGCGTTCGTCGAGAAGCGCGCTCCCAACTGGTCCGGCCGCTGACGAAGTCGCCCACTCCCCGCCACCCGTGCGCCTCGGCTCAGGCGCGGGTGAGGGTGTTGTGGTCGACGTGCGGGAAGAGGTCGGGGAACTCGTCCATCTTCAGGGTGGTCGTCTCGTGGTACGACCACGTGTCGGCGCCGGTGGTGATGGTGACCTCGTACCGCCGGGTGCTCGCGTGCCGGCGGAGGTACTGGTTCTCGGAGATCGAGTACAGGTCGCCGCCGGTCTCGGCCGAGAGCGTGAACTCGCTCGCGTCGGGGGCCACGCCGATGGCGCCGGCGAGCACGGTGATGCCTCGGGGCACCACGAAGCCGCGCATCACCTCACCGGTCGCGGCGTCCCACAGCCAGTAGCCGACCTCGGTGTGGAACGGGTTCTCCTCGCTCCCGCGCCACATGGCGGTGCGGTAGTCGAGGCCGTAGAGGTGCTGGTTGCCGTTGTCGACCGGCCCGAATGGCTTCATCGAGACCTTCTCGAGGAACGGCGTGTCGAGCACCTTCTCCGACGCGTGCGCAAAGGCGGTGTCGAGACCACCCTCGCCCTGCCAGTCGCCGATCAGTGCTGCGAGCGGACCCCACTCTTCGTTGGCCATGGTCGACGTCTTCCTCTCGGTCGGTCTCGAGGTCAAGAGAAGGTACCGCCCTCGAGTGGCTGGGACGGCGAGCCGTCGACCCCCACGGGCACGTCGCCGGCAAGGGTGATGCGCTGCATGTGCCGGTGGAACTCCGGTGACACGTCGGTGGGCACGAGGTGCGCGGTGGCCCGGTTGTCCCAGAAGGCGATGCTGTCGGGCTCCCACCGGAAGCGCACCGTGAACGCCGGGTTCGCGAGCTGCTCGTAGAGCATCGCGAGGAGGTGACCGCCCTCCCTGCGGGACAGCTCCACGATGTGGCTCGTGAAGTTGGGGTTGACGAAGAGGACGCGCTCCTCCGTCTCCGGGTGAACCCGCACCACCGGGTGCACCGACGAGAGGTACCGGGACTGGAACTGGCTCGCGTAGCCCGAGGGCATCTCCCCGCGCTCGATCGGCAGGGTGTTGTGGTGGACTGCGTGGAGCCCGTCGATCAGCGTCCGGATCGGCTCGGACAGGCGCGCGTAGGCGACCGCGAGGTTCGTCCACTGCGTGTCGCCGCCGTACGGCGGCACCACCACGCCCCGCAGGATCGAGGCCATCGGCGGGTTGGGCACGAAGGTGACGTCGGTGTGCCACCGGCTCTCGATCCGGGGGCCGCCACCCCCACCCGCGGCCGCCTGCACGTGCTGCTGGTTGTCGAGCACGAGGATCTCGGGGTGCTCGGGGATCGCCGCCGGCAGCGTCGGGTGGGCCGGGGTCACCTCGCCGAACTGGCGGCCGAAGGCGATGTGCTGGTCCGGCGTGACGTGCTGGTCCCGGAAGAACACCACCTTCCAGCGGAGCAGCGCGGTCCGGACCTCGGCGAGCGTGGCGGCATCGAGGGGCTCGCGCAGGTCGACGCCGTGGATCTCGGCGCCGATGTGGCCGGCCACGGGCCGGACGTCGATCCCGAGGTCGTCCTCGGGGGCGGTCGTGGCGGGGGAACTGTCGTCGCGTGCGGGCATGGTGGCATTCTGGCCCACCGCCGCGCAGGAGGCACCCCATCGCCCTTCCCGACCCCGCCCGCTTCGCCCGCCTCACCGACCGCAAGACGATCGACGAGCGCGCGGAGGCGGGCCGGCGCGCTCGGGCCGAGATCCCCCGTTCGGCCCACGGCGACTGGTCCCCGGCGGCCGCCCGGCGCTCGGCGGTGGACCTCGTCGCGGAGCAGAACGCCGACCGGCTCCCGTGGCTGGTCCCGATCCGCCACGGCCGGATGCTGGCCTCGCCGTTCGCCTTCTTCCGGGGCGCCGCCCGGGTGATGGCCGCCGACCTGGCGACCACGACCTCCACCGGGCTCCTCGTGCAGATGGACGGCGACGCGCACCTCGCCAACTTCGGCACCTACGCGTCCCCGGAGCGCCAGCTCGTGTTCGACGCGAACGACTTCGACGAGACGCTGCGCGGACCCTTCGAGTGGGACATCAAGCGCCTCGCCGCGAGCATCGCGATCCTCGGACGCGAGCGCGACATCCCGCGGCGCGAGGTCAACGACATGGTCGCGTTCGCGGTCGCCACCTATCGCCAGGGCATCGCCCGCTTCGCACAGATGCCGGTGCTCGAGCTCTGGTACCGGTACCTGTCGCTCAACGCGTTCGAACGCGGTGAGTACGGACCGATCAACAAGCGCGGGAAGCGGACGCTGCACGAGGTCGCCCACTCCGCGTACGGCCACGACCACCTCCAGGCCCTGCGCAAGCTCACCGAGGAGGTCGACGGCAAGCTCCGCATCCGCCACTCCCCGCCGCTGCTGCTGTCGCTGCGCGATCTGGACGTGGACCAGGATCCCGACGCGATCGCCGACGCCGCCATCTCCACCTTCGAGACCTACGCCGACACCCTGCACGACGACACGCGGTCGGTGCTGGAGCGCTACCGGCCCCTCGACGTCGGCATCAAGGTCGTGGGCGTGGGCAGCGTCGGCACCCGGTGTCTCGTCCTGCTCATGGAGGGACACGACGAGAACGACCCGCTGTTCCTCCAGATCAAGGAGGCCACCACGTCGGTGTACGAGGAGCTCCTCGACCCGAGCCCGTACGACCACCACGGCCGCCGCGTGGTGGAGGGCCAGCGCCTCGCCCAGTCGGTGAACGACATCTTCCTCGGCTGGACCACCGGCCCGGAAGGGCGCCAGTTCTACGTGCGGCAGCTGCGCGACTGGAAGTACAGCGTCGACCTCGGAACCGTGCCCATCGACGAGCTGCGCAGCTACGCGGCGCTGTGTGCGTGGACCCTGGCGCGGGGCCACGCGCGATCGGGCGATGCCGTCGCAATCGACGCGTACGTCGGCACCAACGACCGTCTCGACCGCGCGATCACGGCGTTCGCCCAGGACTACGCGGACCTGAACGTGAAGGACTACGAGGAGTTCCGCGCCGCCGTGCAGGGCGGGCGCCTCGAGGCCGCGTCCGACCGCTGACGGCCGGCGCCACGCGCGCCGGCGGGGTCAGCCCGCGAGGCGGGGCATCACCTCGTCGACCACCCGGCGCAAGTAAGGCCACGCGACCTCGGGCGCCAGACCGCCGCACAGCGGGTGCAACGGGAGGACGAACGCGGTCTTCGCGTACTCGACCGCTTCGTCGACGGTGAAGATCCGGTGGGCCCCGCGCTCGGCACGCAGCTCCTCGGCGGTCTTGGAGTAGGAGAGGCTGGCCACGTTCTTGGAGTCCTCGTTCCACTCGGCGTACGAGAGGACGTCGTTCATCAGGTACGGCCCGACCTCGGCCCATCCGGTGTCCTGGTCGTCGTTCACGAACACGGTCATCGGGGTGCCCGGCTGCGGGACCATGCACTGACCCGGCTCGCGCCCCGCCGCCCGGGCGGCCTCCGCGTAGGTCTCCTCGATCCCCTCACAGGTGCCGGAGCCGAAGAGGTCGAGGCCGCGACTGCCGGCCCGCCGGGCCGCGGCCTTCGAGGCGCCGCCCCACGAGACGGCCGGCCGACCCGGCGTGAACGGCGCGGGCGTGATGCGGATGTCGCGGGTCGCGGCCGACGACGCGTCGAGCACCTCGAGGATCTTGTCGAGCTTCTCGTCGGCGAGCCTGCCGCGCTGCTCGTAGGGCAGCCCGAAGAGGTCGTACTCGTCGGACCGGTAGCCGATGCCGAACACGTACGACACCCGGCCCCGGCTGATGTGGTCGAGGACGATCATCTCCTCGGCGAGCTTGACGGGGTCGTACAGCGGGAGCAGCGCCGCGCCCACCGCGATCGACAGCGTCTTGGTGCGCGCCGCCATGGCCGTGGCGAGGATCACCGGCGCGGGCAGGTAGCCGTCGGGCGACGCGTGGTGCTCGGAGATGACCGCGGCGACGCAGCCCTTGTCTTCGGCCCACTCCGCCATCTCGATCGCGGCCGCGTACTGGTCGGCGATCTCGGCCGGGCTCTTGCCCGGCACGCGGAGGTCGAATCGCATCGTGAACATCGGTCACCAGGCTTTCAGTGCGGGCTCGCGTTCGAACGCGTTGCAGGTGGAGTCGGCCGGATAGTCGTCCGGTGACAGGGGCTGGGACACGGCCTCGACCGTGGGGCCGATGCGGTCGGCGAGCGGCCGCAGGACGTCGAGGTCGAAACCGTAGAACTCGGCGGCGGTCGTGCCCACCATCCGCTGGACCTCGTCGGGCGGGCGCCCGGCGAACGCGACCCGCAGACCTTCCGTGGTGTAGGGGTAGGTGCCCTCGCTGTGGGGGTAGTCGTGCCCCCACATGATGCGGTCGACTCCGACCTCGGGGATGAGCGGCGCCTCGCTCGGGCGCAGGAAGCTCGCCCCGACCCACACGTGCTGCGCGAAGTACTCGCTCGGAAGCATCGACATGCTCTGCGCCACCGCGCCGAAGAACACCGCCTCGGCCGCGCCGCCCGTGGTCATGCGCTTGTAGAACCAGTCGAGGGTGTCGAGGCCGCGCGGGATCCAGGCCACGCCCTGCTCCGTCTGGGCGATCCGCAGCCCGGGGTGGCGGTCGAACACCCCACCGAACATCAGGTGCCACAGCGGCCGGTGCGCGAACCACGGGATCTCGATGAGCATGATCGCCCGCGCCGCCACGAGGTCGCCGTAGTCGGGCAGGCCGCTCCCGGAGTGCACGTTGCACGGAAGGTCGAGCTCCTCGCACAGGTCCCAGAGCGGCTCGTAGTACGGGTCCCACAGCTCGTGCAGCCCGGAGTTCGGCGAGACGGACGGCAGCAGGACCCCGCCGCACACCTTCATCTGCCCGTGCAGCGCACGGATCTCGGCGACGGCATCCTCGACGCGGTTCAGGAACACCTGGATGATCCCGGCTCGCCGGTCGGGCGCCTGCGCGCAGAAGTCGACCAGCCACCGGTTGTGGGCCTGGAGACCCGCCCAGCGCCGGTCGTAGTCGGCTTCGGTCGGGGGCAGCGCGACGAGGTTGCCCTGGTCGAAGAACGGCGGGACGGTGTTGGGGTAGAGCACCTCCGCGGCCACACCGTCGGCGTCGGCCTCGGCGAGGCGCCGGTCGCTGTCCCAGTTGCGGTACGCGGTCGCGGCGAGCAGGTCGGCGAAGGGGTTCTCGTAGGCCTTCGCCCACGCGTCGAAGTCGTCGTGCCACCGCGACGGCAGGTAGTCCTTGTACGCGAGGAGGTCGGCGCCGGCGTGCCCGTCGCTCGAGACGACGACGTACCGGTCGGTCGGCTGCAGCATGGTCGTCATCTGGCCCCCCGTCGACGATGTCGGGCGAAGGTTACGCTGCGCCGGCCATGGACACCGATCCCGTCGATCCCCTCGCGGAGTCCCCGGAGCGCGCCGAGCTCCGGGCCACGATCCGCCGCCTGATCGACGACGTCTCGCCGCCGGCGCGGATCGCGGCGCTCGACGAGGCCGAGACCTTCGACGAGGCGCTGTTCGGCGCACTGGGCGCCGCCGGGGCCTTCGCGGTCGGGGCCCCCGTGGCTACCGGTGGGATCGGCGACGTGCGCGACCAGCTGGTGGTGGTCGAGGAGCTCGGCGCGGGCCCGACGTCCATGGCCGCGTTCGTCATCGCCCACTACGCCGTGACCCAGGTCCTCGGGACCTTCGGGCACACCGCGGCACACCGCGATCTCGCCGCCCGGCTCGTGGCGGGCGACACCCGCTGCTCGTTCGCGCTGTCGGAGCCCGCCGGCGGCACCGACGTCGCGCGCGTGATGCGCACGAGCGCCGGACCCGACGGCGACGCGTGGCGGATCACCGGCCAGAAGCTCTGGACGTCGGGTGCAACCATCGCGGAGGCGATCGTGGTGCTCGCACGGACCGCGCCGATCGAGACGAGTCCAGTGCACGGCGTGACGATGTTCCTCGTCCCCACCGACGCGCCGGGGGTGACGGTGCGGGCGATCGACACCTTCGGCATCCGGGGGTGCTCGACGTGCGAGGTGTTCCTCGACGACGTGCTCGTCGACGCCGACGCGGTGCTGGGCGACGTCGACCGCGGCATGCGCCAGGTCTTCGCGACCATCAACCGGGAGGGCCTGAACGCGGCCGCGGCGTGTCTCGGCGCGGGACGCGGCGCTCTCGACCTCGCCGTCGCGTACGCCAAGGAGCGCGAGGTGTTCGGCAAGCCGATCGGG
>JBAZYX010000002.1:0-87369 GCA_041659105.1 Acidimicrobiia bacterium | reverse complement strand
GATCAGCATCGACGCCGCGAACAGGTTCAGGTAGGCGAAGAACCGCGAGAACAGCGGGTCCCCGTGCATGTAGCCGATCGAGTAGATGTGGATCAGGAGCCCCACGCCGGTGACGAGCAGGATCCACGTGATCGAGAGCGGGTCGGCCTGGGTGCCCACGTGCACCGAGAACGTGCCCGCGGGGATCCAGGTGAAGATCTGGTTGACCTGGAGCCGGCCCTCGGCCGGGAGGTCGAGCAGCGCGAAGAGCATCACCAACGAGGTGAGGAACGCGAGGGCCATGAGCCCACTCGCGATCCAGCCCGCGATGGGCTCGCCGATGCGCCGGCCCAACAGCAGCAGCAGTGCCGCGCCGAAGAGCGGCAACAACGGGACGATCCCGATGTAGTCGAGGACGTCGCGTGCGTTCACGAGCGGGCTCCGGTCGGCATCAGATCAGCCCTTCAGGGCCTGCAGGTCGTCGGCGGTCGCGTGACGACGGCGCCGGAAGATGGCCACGATGATCGCCAAGCCGACCGCCACCTCGGCGGCGGCGACCACGAGCACGAAGAAGACGATCACCTGCCCGGTGATGTCGTTCAACGCGTGGGCGAACGCCACGAACGAGAGGTTCACGGCGTTGAGCATCAGCTCGACGCACATGAACATCACGATCACGTTGCGTCGGGTCAGCACGCCGACGGCGCCGATCGTGAAGATCATCGCTGCGAGCACGAGGTAGTAGGTGTCCGTGACCGTGAACGTCGCGAGGGTCACGTGGTCACCTCGTCGGTCTCGGCGTCGTCGATGCGGCCGTCGGCTCGCTGGCCGCTGCGCCGGGCCAGCACCACGGCACCGACGACCGCGATCACGAGCAGCACCGCGGTGATCTCGAAGGCCCAGAGGAAGTCGGTGAAGAGCACCCGGGCGACGCGCTCGACGTTGTTGCCGAAGCCGTCACCCTGGAGCGGCACGCCGCTCGTCGTCTTCTGCCCGGTGGCCCACTCGTGGCAGGCGAGGAAGACCAGCTCGGCGAGGAGGATCACGCCGAGCCCGATCGCGGCCGGTCGCTGGTAGGGGATGCGATCCTCCATCGACTCCTCGCGGTCGACACCGAGGAGCATGATCACGAAGAGGAAGAGCACGACGATGGCGCTCGCGTAGACGATCACCTGTACGGCCGCGACGAGCTCGGCGTCGCGCAGGAGGAACAGGACGGCGACGCTCACGAGCGTCAGGACGAGGAACAGCGCGGAGTGCACCGGGTTGCGCGCGAGGACCACCCCGAGCGCACCCGCCAACGCAGCCCCCGCCGCAACGAAGAACAGGAACGCGGTCAATGTGCCGGTGCCCCTCCACCGTGGCCGTGCGCGTCGGCCCCGTGGCCGTGCCCGTGGTCATGGTCGTGATCGTGATCGTGATCGCGGTCGTGCGCGTGGCCGTCGGCCGGGTTGACCTCGGGATGGCTCGGCGGCGCGGTCTGCCCCGCCTCCGGCTCACGCACCCCGAAGCCGAGCTCGCCCGACCAGCCGACCCGGCCCTCGAACGCGACCTGACCCGCCGGCGCGGTGGCCCGCATCCAGGCGCTCGTGTCGTCGTCCTCGCCGCCGAGCCACAGCTCCCACGGCTGGCGGCGGGCGCGGCCGTCGTCGCCCACGAGGAGCTCGTCCTTCGTGTAGATCGCGTCGGCGCGGTTGGAGAACGAGAACTCGAACAGCTTCGTCTCGGTGATGGCCTCGGTGGGGCAGGCCTCGACGCAGAGGTCGCAATGGATGCAGCGCAGGTAGTTGATCTCGTAGACGAAGCCGTAGCGCTCGCCCGGCGAGACCGGCGCATCCGTGGGGTTGTCGGCGCCGCGCACGTAGATGCAGCGCGCCGGGCACACGCCCGCGCACAGCTCGCACCCGATGCACTTCTCCATCCCGTCCTCGTAGCGATTGAGGACGTGCCGGCCGTGGAAGCGCGCCGGCTTCGGACGCTTCTCCTCCGGATAGTTCGTGGTGAGGACCTTGCCCACCTGGCCGATCGAGATGCGGAAGCCGCTGAACCGTCCCATCAGCGAATCTCCTCCACCGACTCACCCCGGCGCGGGATGCACGCCCACAGCACCGAGAGCACGATCGCCGCGCCCACGATCGCCGACGGCACCGTGACCCAGCGGTTCCAGCCCTGGTCGGCGCCGACCACGACCACCGCCGAGATCATCGCCCACAAGAACGCGAGCTCGATCAGGTACTTCCACCCGAGCGACATGAGCTGGTCGTAGCGCATCCGGGGGAGCGTGGCCCGGACCCACACGGTCGCGTACAGGAGCACCAGGACCTTCAGGGTGAACCAGAAGACCGGCATGACCCAGACGTTGACCCAGCTGTCGGCGGCGAGGAAGCCGAGCGCCGGGCCGGACGGACCACCGAGGAACAGCGTCACCGCGATGGCGCTCATCGTGATGAGGTTCATGAACTCGGCGAGGAAGAAGATCGCGAAGCGGATGCCGGTGTACTCGGTGTGGAACCCACCCACGAGCTCCTGCTCGGCCTCGACGAGGTCGAACGGCGGGTGGTTCGTCTCCGCGAGCGCCGAGATCAGGAAGATGACGAACGCGCCGATGGCGGGCAGCCAGTACCACTGCGAGAACGCGGACCCCGCGCCGTCCCACCCCTGCTGGTTCACGATCGACCGGGTGGAGAGGGTGCCGGAGTGGATCAGCACGCCGACGATGGCGAGGCCGAGCGCGGCCTCGTAGCTGAGCAGCTGGGCCGACGCGCGCACCGAGCCGAGCAGCGGGTACTTCGAGCCCGACGACCAGCCCGCGAGCATCACGCCGTAGAGGCCGATGCCCGACATCATCAGCAGCCAGAGCACGCCGATCCCGGGGTCGGCCAGCTGGAGATAGGTCTCGTGCCCGGCGACGCTGACGAGACCACCGATCGGGACGATCGCGAAGGCCAAGAACGCGGGGATGATCGCCAGGTACGGCGCGAGCCGGAACACCGGCGGGTCGGCGCTGGTGGGCGACGACTGCTCCTTGAAGAACAGCTTGATCCCGTCGGCCAGGGTTTGGAACACCCCGAAGGGTCCGGCGCGCTGCGGCCCGATGCGGTTCTGCATGTCGGCGATGACCTTGCGCATGAACCACACGTAGAACATCACCGCGACGAGCAGGATCGCGAACACGACGATCGTCTTCACGATGACGATCAGCACGACGGTCGTGTCGATGCCGTCGGAGAACAGCGGGTCGGCGCCGAGCATCGGGATCATGCTCATGATCCCCGCTCCTGGCGGCGCAGGGTCTCCACGCGCAGGTCGGTGACCGCCTCGCCGGCGTCGACGAGGTCGCCCACGCCGGGGCCGCTCCGGTTGGACGCCAGGAACGCGGTGCCCTGGGGCGTGGCGGCGTCGGCCCGGACCGCGATCTCCACCGTGCCGCGTGCGGACGTGGCCCGGACGCGGTCGCCGTCGGCCACACCGATGCGGTCGCGGTCGATGCGGTTCACGAGGAGCACCGGCTCGACCGGCGCGTGCTGCGCCAACGACGGCGACTCCTGCACCGCGCGGTCGGTGCCGTAGAGGGTGCGCGCGGCGACCAACCGCAGCGCGTACCCGTCGACCGGCACCACGGGGGCGGGGTCGGCCGGGCCCTGCCAGGTGTGCAGCGCGACCGCGGGAACGGGCACCGCGCCGGAGTTGGCGGTGTCGCCGGTCTCGCTCGTCTCGTCGCCCTCGGTCTCGGCCACCGGCACGAGCTCGGCGTCGGACCCGGCCGGGATCGGCTCCCACGACACGCCGGCACCGAGCGGGGCGGGACCCCACACGATCTCGTGCGCGTGGTCGACGAGCGGCACCACCACGCCGTCGCGCGCCCGGCGCAGCAGCGCGGCGTCGACTCCCGCGAATGCCGGCGCGACCCGCGCGATCTCGTCCTGCACCTCGCCGACCAGCTCGAGGTCGAAGTCGGTGCCGAAGCGGAGCGCCAGCTCGCCGGCCACCCGCCACGACTCCATCGTGGCGCCGCCCGGCGTGACCTTGCGGGCGAGCCGTTGCACCCGGCCCTCGAGGTTGGACGCGGTGCCGTCCTGCTCGCCCCAGACGGTGACGGGCAGCAAGACGGTGGCGTGGTCGCCGGCGTCGCCCGCGAACGCACCGACGACGATGACGTCGTCGGCCTTCGCGAGCGCGGCCTCCACGAGTGGACGGTCGGGGAAGTCGGTGAGGGGGTCGGCGCCCACCAGCACCAGCGTGCGGATCCTGCCGGCGGCCGCGGCGGCGAGGATGCCGGCGGCGTCGAGACCGGGGGCGGCGGGGACCGTGCCCCAGTGCTCGGCCACGTGCGCGCCGCCCGCTGCGAGCGTGACCCGACCGGGCAGGAAGCCGGGCGCGAGCCCGAGATCGAGCGCGCCGTGCACGTTGCCGCGGTGGAGCGCAGAGAGGAAGCGCACGTTCGGGAGCGCCGCGAGCTCGGACGCCGCGTGGACGACCGCGGTGACCGGCTCGGCCAGCGAGGGCCGGCCGAGGATGACCACGACGGGACCGTCGCGACCCTCGAGCAACCCGAGGAGGTCATCGAGCGGCGGCGACTGGGCGGACCGGCCGGCGAGCACGGACGCGAGCTTCGTGCCGACTGCGCCGACCTCGCCGGGCAGGTGGCGCACGACCACGGAGGCCGACGGCGTGAGGCCGTTGTCGCGCGGCGCGACGTCGACGAGGGGCACGCCGCGCTCGAGCGCCGCCTGCCGGACGCGCAGGTACAGGACCGGCAGCGTCTCCTTCAGGTCGGGCGCGATGACCACGATCGCGGCCGCGCCGTCGAGGTCGTCGATGGTGGCGCGGTGCACGCCGAGCACGACCTCCGCGGGGAGACCGTCGCCGAGCTGCGCGTCGACGTTGTCGGTCGCGAGCACGCCCTTGGCGAAGCGCGCCCACGTGTACGCGTCCTCGTTGGTGCCCCGCGCGCCGCCGAGAACACCGATCGCCTCGGGGCCGCCGGCGTCGAGCGCGGCCCGCAGCGCGTCGGCCGCGGCGTCGAGCGCCTGGGGCCAGTTGGCCTCGGCCAGCGCGCCGCCCCGGCGCACGAGCGGAGAGGTGGCGCGGGCGTCGCTGTGCACCCACTCGTAGCCATAGCGCCCGCGGTCGCACAGCCAGCCCTGGTTCACGGGGTCGAGGTCGACCCCGAGGAGCCGGACGAGCCGGTTGGACGTGGACTCGAGCGCGCCGCGGCAGCCCACCGCGCACTGCTGGCAGGAGGTCTCGACGCTGTCGAGATCCCACGGGCGGGCCCGGAAGCGATACGGGCTCGCGGTGAGCGCGCCCACCGGGCAGATCTGCACGGTGTTGCCCGCGAAGTAGGAGTCGAACGGCTGGTCGGGGAAGGTGATGACCTCGGTGCTGCTGCCCCGGCCGCCGAAGTCGATGAGCGCGTCGCCCGCGATCTCCGCGGCGAAGCGCGTGCAGCGGCCGCACTGGATGCAGCGCTCGCGGTCGAGGAGCACGGTGTCGCTGATCGCGATCGGCTTCTCGAAGTGGCGCTTCTCCTCGACGAAGCGCGATTCGCCCGGACCGAACGCGAGCGTCTGGTCCTGGAGGGGGCACTCGCCGCCGCGGTCGCACACCGGACAGTCGAGCGGGTGGTTCACCAGCAAGAACTCGAGGACGCCGTCCTGCGCGGCCTTGACGCCCGGGCTCTGCGTGCTGACGACCATGCCGTCGGTGACGGGCGTGGCGCACGAGATCTGCAGCCCGCGCATCCCCTCGATCTCGACGAGGCACATGCGGCACATGCCGACCGGCTTCATGCGCTCGTGCCAGCAGAACCGCGGGATGTAGGTGCCGTGCTCCTGCGCGACCTCGATGAGGAGCTCGCCGCGCGGGACCCGCACCTCCTTGCCGTCGATGGTGACCGTGACGACGTCGGGGCCGGGAGCGACGGGGATGACGTACTTCTGGTCCGACGGCCACTGGCTCATCGGGACGGCGTCCATCACCACGGCAGCGCTCCCCGACCGGGAAGACGACGAACGCCGTTGTCGCTCCGTCCGCGCTGCGTGATGCTCATGCGCTCACCACTTCGAGGCTCTTGCGGCGCGCGGCGTCGCGTTCGAGGCGCTCGATGATCTCGTCGCGGAACCAGCGGTCGAGGCTCACGACGTGGCTCATCGTGCTCGGGCCGAGCGCGCAGATGGTGGTCTGCGCGAACGGTGCGTTGAGCCCCGGCACGATGTTGCTGCCGAACGACAGCAGCAGGTCGAGGTCCTCGGGCCGGCCCTGGCCGTTGACCATCCGGTAGAGCACCTTCTCGATCCACGACGAGCCCTCGCGGCACGGCGTGCACTTGCCGCACGACTCGTGCGCGTAGAACTTCGCGAGCCGCCACGACACGAGCAGCGGATCGGTGGTCTCGTCGAACACGGTGATCGCACCGGAGCCGAGCATCGTCTTCAGCTCCGCGCCGGCGTAGTCCATGTCGAGCGGGGCGTCGAGGTGCTGCGGGAGCAGCCACGGCGACGACGCGCCGCCGGGGATGAAGAACTTCATCTCCTTGCCGCCGCGCACACCGCCCCCGAGCCCTTCGATCAGGTCGCGGAACGTGATGCCGAGCTCGACCTCGTAGTTGCCGGGGCGCTCCACGTGACCCGACACCGAGAAGATGCGCGTGCCCGTGGACCGGTTGACGCCCATCCCGGCGTACCACTCCGCGCCCTGCTGGATGATCCACGGGATCGTGGAGATCGTCTCGACGTTGTTCACCACCGTGGGCGCGGCGTACAGGCCCTGCGCGGCGGGGAACGGTGGCTTGATGCGCGGCATCGCGCGCTCGCCCTCGAGGCTCGAGAGCAGGCCCGTCTCGTCGCCTGCGATGTAGCAGCCGGCGCCGCGGTGCAGCACGAGGTCGAGGTCCAAGCCCGATCCCCCGATGTTCTTGCCGAGGAACCCGTTCCTGTACGCGTCGTCGATCGCCTGCCCCAGCCGCTCGGCGCCGAGGCCGAACTCCCCGCGCAGGTAGATGAAGGCGTGGTTCGCTCGGATCGCGTACGCGGTGATGATGGCGCCCTCCACCAGCTGGTGGGGGTCGCGCTCGACGAGCATGTGGTCCTTGAAGGTGGCGGGCTCGCCCTCGTCGCCGTTGATGCAGAGGTACCGCGGGAACACGTCCTTCGGCAGGAAGGACCACTTCTGGCCGGCGCCGAAGCCGGCGCCACCCTTGCCCCGCAGGCCCGACTTCTGGACCTCCTCGACGATCTCGTCGGGGGTCATGGCGAAGGCCTTCTCGAGCCGCGTGTACGCGCCGTTGTACGCACGTGCGCTCTCGTACTGCCACGAGTCGTCGGGGCGCTCGCGCAGGAACTTCGTGACGACGGGGGTCTCCACGGCCATCAGTCGTCACCTCCCGCGAGGGTCCCGGAGATCGTCCGGGCGCGCAGCTCGCCGGACCGGTACCGCTCGATCAGCGCGACCGCGGTCTCACCCGTGAGCGGACCGTGGAACTCGTAGTTGACCTGGAGCACCGGCGCGAGGTCGCACGCGGCCAGGCACTCCACCTCCTCGACGTAGACGTCGTCGCTGCCGGCGTACTCGCGACGCAGGTGCTCGTGGAGCTCCGGCCCGCCGTTGACGAGGCACGCGATGTTGGTGCACACCGACACGACGAGCTTCCCGACGTCGGCGGTCTTGAACATCGTGTAGAAGGAGCAGGTCCCGAGCACGAGCGCCGGCGTGAGGCCGAGGAACTCGGCGACGTCCTCGATCCCCTGCGGGGTGACCCAGCCGTCGCGCTCCTGCACCATGTGCAGCAGCGGCAGCGTGGCGGAGTTGGACTGCGGGTAGCGACCAGCGATCTGTTCGGCGCGTCGGCGCTCCGGGGCGGAGAAGGCCACTAGCGGTCGACCTCCCCCATCACGGGATCGACGCTCGAGATGATCGCGATCGCGTCGGCCACCATGCTCCCCGGCACCATCGCCTCCATCGACTGCAGGTTGTAGAAGGACGGTCCACGGACGTGCAGCCGAGCAGGCTTCCCCGTGCCGTCGGAGACGAGATAGCACCCGACCTCGCCCCGGGGCGACTCGATGGCCACGTAGGTCTCGCCCGCCGGCACCTTGAAGCCCTCGGTGAAGAGCTTGAAGTGGTGGATCAGCGCCTCCATCGACTCGTCGATGCGGGCACGGGGCGGCGGGGTGATCTTGCGGTCCTGGACGCGGTAGTCGCCGCCCGGCATGCGCTCCACGCACTGGCGGACGATGCGCACCGACTCGAGGATCTCGTACAGGCGGATCATGAAGCGGTCGTAGCAGTCGCCGTTGTCGGTGTAGACGACGTCGAACTCGACGTCGTCGTACGCGAGGTACGGCTGCGCCTTGCGCAGGTCCCACGGGAACCCGGTGGAGCGCAGGATCGGGCCGGTGGCGCCGAGCGCGAGCGCCTCCTCGGTGGTGATGATGCCGACGCCCATCGTGCGCTCCTGCCAGATGGGGTTCTCCACCAGCAGGGTCTCGTACTCCTTCACGCCCGCGACGACGTTGTCGCACACGTCGAGCGTGGCTTCCTCCCAGCCGTCGGGGAGGTCGGCCGCGAGGCCGCCGACGCGGATGAAGTTGTGGTTCATCCGCAGGCCGGTGATCATCTCGAGCAATCGGAGCACCTGCTCGCGCTCGCGCCAGCCGTAGATCATCATCGAGAGGGCGCCGATGTCCATGCCGTTGGTGGCCTGGAACAGCAGGTGCGACGCCATGCGCTGCAGCTCGACGAGCATCATCCGCATCCACACCGCGCGCTCGGGCACCTCGGTGTCGAGCAGGTTCTCCACCGCGAGCGCGTAGACGAGCTCGTTGGAGAGGCAGGCCAGGTAGTCCATGCGGGTGACGTTGGTGCCGCCCTGCACGTAGGTGAGCTGCTCGCCGGTCTTCTCCATGCCGGTGTGCAGGTAGCCGATCACCGGCTTGGCCTGGAGCACCGTCTCGCCGTCGAGCTCCATCATGATCCGGAGCACACCGTGGGTCGACGGGTGCTGCGGACCCATGTTGATGATCATCGTCTCGTCGTCTTCCGGCCAGATCCCGCCGGTCATGACGACGTCACGCGCGCCGCGGCGCAGCTCCTGCGCGCCCTCGTCGGTCTGGCGCTCGAGCCGAGGGTTCTCGAACTCGTCCGCGTCGGTCACGTCACTCGTCACTTCGCTCATCGCGGTGCCGGGTCCCCCTTGAACGTGACGGGGATGCGCGCGGGGTGGTCGTCCTTGCGCAGCGGGTGACCCACCCAGTCGTCGGGCATGAGGATGCGGGAGAGGTCCGGGTGACCGTCGAACACGATCCCGAGCATGTCGAACGTCTCGCGCTCGGGGAAGTTCACCCCGGGGTACAGGTCGGCGAGGCTCGCGACCTGCGGATCGGAGTCCGGCACCTCGCAGATCACGCGGATGCGCAGGTTGCGCGGGTGCGAGAGGAAGTTGGCCACCACCTCGAAGCGCTCGGGCGCCACGCCGGGGATCTCCACACGCTCGACGTCGGCGGAGTGGTCGACCGCGGTGACGTCGACGCACTGCGTGAAGCGCTCGTCGGCGCGCAGGCACGCCGCGACGTCGTGCCACGCCGCGCGGTCGACGTAGACGACCGACTGTCCGTGCGACTCGACCGCGACCGCGCCGGCGAACTTCTCGACCAACACGGCTGCGACGGGGTCGCTGATCGTGGCCGCGACGGGATCGTGAAGGGTGGCGTCGTCTTCCATCGCGCTACGCCTTCGTGCCGACGAGGCGAACCGCGGACGGCAAGCCGTCGCCCTGCTCCACGTGCACACCGGCGCCCGCGCCGTCGCCGCGCGTGGCGCGTCGCTTCATGATCTCGCCGGTGCGGACCATCTCGTGCAAGGTGAGGATCCCGTGGAGGAGCGTCTCGGGTCCCGGCGGGCAGCCCGGCACGTACACGTCGACGGGCACGACCTGGTCGACGCCCTGCACGATCGCGTAGTTGTTGAACATCCCGCCCGAGCTCGCGCACACGCCCATCGAGATGACCCACTTCGGCTCGACCATCTGGTCGTAGACCTGGCGGAGCACCGGCGCCATCTTCTGGCTCACGCGACCGGCGACGATCATGAGGTCGGCCTGGCGCGGGCTCGCGCGGAAGACCTCCATGCCGAAGCGCGCCTGGTCGTAGTGCGCGGCTCCGGTGGCCATCATCTCGATCGCGCAGCAGGCGAGACCGAACGTGGCCGGCCACATCGAGTTGCGACGCGCCCACTTCACGAGGTCTTCGAGCCGTCCGGTGAGGAAGTTGTGCGGGACCGCTTCGAGGCCCATCAGGCGGCTTCCTCCACCTGCTCGGTCGCGGGCCGTGCGGGGTCGAGGCCGTCGCGGCCGGGCATGCCCGCGGCGCGCAGCACGCGGGTGCCGACCCGTTCGACGACCTGCCGGACGGGACCCCACTCGACGGCTCCGGTGGAGAGCAGGTAGCCGAACGGCACCAGCGCGACGAGCAGGAACACGCCCATCACCACGAGCCCGTAGCCGGCGAGGTCCTTGAGGACGGTGGTGAAGGGATAGAGGAAGATGATCTCGACGTCGAGGACGATGAACGCCATCGCGACGATGTAGAACTTCACCGGGAACCGCTCGGCCGGCTCGACCTCCGGCACGATCCCGCACTCGTACGGCGCTTCCTTCGCCGCGGTGGGGCGGCGGGGGCCGAGGAACTTCGACGCGACGAAGCTCAGCGCCGCGAAGAGGAACGCCAGCGCGAGCAAGGAGAACAGCGGCAGGTACTGCTCGAGGGCCACGTGCTGCAGGCTATCCGAGCGCCCGCCGGTCGCCGCAATGCGTGGACCCCGGATTTCGCCGCGCGGCGGGGGCGCCGCGCGAGAGCGCGGGCGCTCGGCGCGGATACCCTGAGCAGGCTTCGGGGAGCCCTCGCGAGACGACTGGGAGCGCGGCCGCACTTGAGCAGTCCGAACGATGAGATCGAACCCTCCCCGAGCCGCGGCGCGAGCGCCCCGGGCACGGTGATCGACGCGCCGACGGCCGACACCCCGGTCGAGGCGACCGCGGGATCATCGACCGGCCCCACCGCGCCCCGGAACGGGAACGGCGGGGGCAACGGGAACGAGAACGGCACGCTGACCCGCAAGGAGTCGCGGGAACGGGCCAGCCGGCGCAAGAAGCGGTGGATCACCTTCGGGGTGCTGGCCCTGGTCGCGGCCCTGCTCGTCCCGGTCGGCGCCAACTACGTGCACGACCTGCGGGCACCGGGGACCGACTCCATGGGCGCCCGGACGGTGGAGTGGATGCGCGAGCACGGCTTCGGGCCCATGGTCAACCAGATCGAGCGCTGGTGGTACACCAAGAACGCCCCGCCGAAGGGCGGCACCCCCGAGGGCGGCCTGCCCACGGCCCAGGCGCCCACCTCGGCCGCGGTCGGCCGGATCCCCACCGACCTCGCGCTCCTCGTGGGCTCGGTGAAGCAGACGCTGCTCCCCACCACCACGCCGCCGAAGGCCATGCAGCCGTTCGTCGACACCCCGCTGCCCGGGGAGGGCGCCTGGGAGGCCACCGGCCGCACCGTGCTCGGCACCCCGGCCGTCTACACCGCGTTCATGCGGCCCGACCCGATCCACACGAGCCTCGTCGCCGGCTTCATGTGGATGGACCCGAAGCTGCTCAAGGCCGTGCACGTGCCCGGCCTGAAGGAGCCGGCCGGCGCACCCCAGAAGTACGGGGCGCAGATCCCCAACGAGCTGCGCCCCTCCACGGTGGCCGCGTTCAACTCCGCGTTCCGGCTCGACGACGCCCGCGGCGGCTTCTGGGACGAGGGCACCGAGGTCCGTCCCCTCGTACCGGGCCAGGCCACGCTCACGATCGACAAGGACGGCCGGGCCGACGTCGTGGCCTGGGGCCGCGACCGCAACATCGACGCCGACCTCGCCCAGGCCCGCCAGAACCTCGCGCTCGTGGTCGACAACGGCGTGTCGGCCGCCGGCCTCGACTCCGAGGCCACCACCAAGTGGGGCGCGACGGTCGGGAACCAGGTCCTCGTGTGGCGCTCGGGTATCGGCGTCGACCGCAACGGCGGCCTGATCTACATCGCCGGCCCGGGCCTCTCGGTGAACCAGCTGGCCGAGCTCTTCCTGCGGGCCGGGGCCGTGCGGGCCATGGAGCTCGACATCAACTCCGACTGGACCACCGCCTACATCTTCGAGCAGACCGACCCCAACAACGCCGCCGCGATCATCGGCAACAAGCTCCTGCCCGACATGAAGCGGGGCGGGGACCGCTACCTCGTGCCCGGCGAGCGCGACTTCGTGACGATGGTGGCCCGGTACTAGGGACCGGGCTCCGCCGGTCGAGCTCCGGCTCTAGGGCTCGGGCGCGACCTTCACCACGGCGGCCACCATCCGGTACGCGATCTCGGCGCCGCCCTTCTCCTCGGGGCGCATGAGGTTGGCCATGATCCGCAGCACCCACTCCATGAGGGTGCGCGACCGGAAGCCGATGCGGGTGAGCTCGCGCATCACCGCCGGGTTCCCGATCGCCCGCACGAAGACCCGCGCCACCTTGTAGTAGAGGCCGTAGATCTCCTCGAGCCGCTCCGGGTAGCGCTGGAGGGCGAGGCCGTCGCCGGTGCGCAGGGCCTGGTCGAGCACGTCGGCCGCGATTCGGCCGGTCTCATAGGCCAGCGAGATGCCCTCGCCGTTGAACGGGTTGACCGAGCCGAGCGCATCGCCCGCGGTGAGCCAGGTGGGCCCCACCGACGGCTTGACCGAGAACCCGGTGGGCAGCTTGCCCCCCGTCGGCGGGCCGCACGCGGTGTCGGCCGAGATGCCCCAGCGCTTCGGCGCGGTGTCGCAGAACGCCTCCATCAGGTGGGAGGTGTTGATGTCCTTCCACCCCGAGAAGGTGGAGAGGAGCCCCACGCCCACGTTGACCGTGCCGTCGCCCACCGGGAAGATCCAGGCGTACCCGGGGAGCGACTTGCCGTACTTGTCGTGGATGTCGAGGTGGGACTCGATCCAGGGCTCGTCGTGGAGGGGGCTCTCGAAGTAGCCCCGCACCGCCATCCCCAGGGGATAGGAGCGGTCACGGGCCGTGCCCAGGGCCCGACCGAAGCGGGAGTTGGCCCCGTCGGCCACGAGCACGAAGCGGGCCCGAACCACCTCGGTGGTGCCGAGCTCCTTGCGCTCGACCACCGCACCCCGCACGAACCCGTCTTCCACGAGCGGCTCGACCGCCTCGGTGGCGGGCCAGAGGGTGGCCCCGGCCTTCACCGCGCGGTCGGCGACCATCTCGTCGAGGTCGCGTCGGCGCACGACGTACCCGTACGGCGGGAAGTCGGGGTGGTCGGGCCAGGCCAGCTCGAGCGTCACACCGTGGGCGATCGACCGGAGCCCGTCCATCCGCTGGTAGCCCGAGAGCGGACCCTCGAGCCCCATGTCGACGAGCTGCTTGACCGCGCGGGGGGTCAGACCGTCGCCGCAGGTCTTCTCCCGCGGGAACCGCTTCTTCTCGACGACCAGGACGCGGTGCCCGCGCTCGGCGAGCCAGTACGCGGCCGACGCCCCCGCGGGGCCGCCGCCGACGACGAGCACGTCCCAGAGATCCACGGCACTGTCCACGTCCCCATCGTCGCGCGTCGCGGCGCACGCGGATTCACCGGGTCCGTCGACGACGCGGTGCGTGCGTCAAATGCCACATCGGGGATCCACCACATCCGCCGGATGACCCGATATGCCGGTGCCGCAACTAGCGTGATATGAAGCGAAGGAACACCGGCTGCCCGCCTGCCGACGGGTGAGTCCGGTCCTGAGCGCAGGGTTTCGCACCGCGAACAGCAACGGGAGGAATCGGCACCGTGCCCAACCTGCTGCCCGACTGGCTGCCGTGGATCCAGCCGGCCGGCCGGCTCATCTGGTCGTCTCTGATGCTGATCGTCGGAGTCCTGTTCGTCCTCGTCCTGATGAAGCCGCCGATGCTCAAGCGACCCTTCCCCAATCGGGTCGCCTACGCGCTCTACGTGCTGGTCCCGATCGGTGCG
The DNA here is from genome assembly GCA_041659105.1 of Acidimicrobiia bacterium. Lineage (GTDB taxonomy): Bacteria > Actinomycetota > Acidimicrobiia > IMCC26256 > PALSA-555 > CAIUKV01. The sequence goes on along the minus strand of JBAZYX010000002.1, from coordinate 73,375 downwards.
TACGTGGTCGCCGTGCTGCTCCCCGACGACGCCGAGATCTTCAACTGGGAGGTCGACGCGATCATCGTCGACCTCGTGCTCCTCTTCTTCGTGGTGCACTCGCTGGCGCTGGTGGCGAGCCGCAACCCGAAGCCCGCCGGCCACAAGGCCACGTGGGCCGAGTGCTACCTCGGCGCGGTGGCCGCGTTCGCGCTGATGGCGCTGGCCTACGCGGTCATCCCGCACGAGTGGATGACCTACGCGAACGGCTACATCCAGTGGGGCGACACGTCGAAGTTCATCTTCCGGTCCGGCCAGGACATGCTGTTCTTCCCGTGGCACTGGCCGTTCAACATGGACTACCCGGCGCTGCGCGACATCGTGGTCAGCGGCATCTACGTGGTGCTGCTCGGCCTCAACGTCATGCTGTTCGTGAAGTGGCAGGACCGCAACAAGGTGCCCGAGGCGACTCCCGCCACCGGCACCACCCCGGCCAAGCGCTCGCGCTTCGGCCGCCCGCTCCGCCGCACCACGACCCCGGCCGCGGCCGGCGAGGGAGCGTGATCGAGTGGCCCGCAACGATGCCAACCCGCCCATGCCCGACTTCGTGGCCGACTACCAGCTCCAGGAGGTCGACCCGTCGTACCTGACGGCATCGGTCAAGCCCAAGCAGTTCCTCCACATCGACCAGGAGGAGTGCATCCTCTGCGAGGGCTGCGTCGACATCTGCCCGTGGAAGTGCATCCACATGGTGTCGGTCTCGGCCATCGCCGAGGCCGTCGGAACCGAGCTCCCCGGCGAGGACCCGCGTGACCACGTGGCGTTCATCGTCGACGAGGACGTGTGCACGCGCTGCGCGCTGTGCGTCGATCGCTGCCCCACCGGCGTGATCGTCCTCGGGAAGATCTCCAACGACGTCGCCAACGGCGACCCGCACGTGCGGACCCCCCGGAACGGCTACGCCTACGGCGTGCGGTTCTAGGCCCCGACCGAAACAGCCCACAGGAGAGCGCGTTCGTGGCGAACGGCAACGGAAGCAAGGGAGGCGGAGGCCGCGAGAAGGTCTCCGCAGTGCTCGACAAGACCGACGAGACGATTCGTGGTTCCCAGGCGTGGAACTCGATCTTCCGTCCCGGGTCGGTGTACCGGCGGGGCTACACCGACAGCCCCCGCAACCGGTCCTACGTGATCATGAACAACGTGCTGTACCACCTTCACCCGGTGAAGGTGAAGCGGCACGCGGTGAAGGTCTCGTACACCCTGTGCCTGGGCGGGCTGTCGTTCTTCCTGTTCATCCTGCTGACCGTGACGGGCATCTTCCTGATGTTCTTCTACCGGCCGACGGCGGTGTCGGCGTGGGACGACGTGAAGACGCTCGAGACCGCGGTGACCTTCGGGTCGCTCGTGCGGAACATGCATCGATGGGCCGCGCACCTCATGGTGCTGTCGGTGTTCCTGCACATGTGTCGCGTCTTCTACCACGGCGCCTACAAGGCGCCCCGTGAGTTCAACTGGGTGATCGGCGTGATCCTGCTCACGCTGACCCTCCTGCTCTCCTTCACCGGCTACCTGCTCCCGTGGGACCAGCTCGCGCTCTGGGCGGTCACCGTGGGCACGAACATGATGGGGTACACGCCGGTGTTCGGGAGCAGCGTCAAGTTCGTGCTGCTCGGCTCCAAGGAGATCGGGAACGACACCCTGCTCCGCTGGTACGTGCTCCACGTGTTGTTGTTGCCGTTCGTGACCGTGATCTTCATGGCCGTCCACTTCTGGCGAGTCCGGAAGGACGGCGGCATCTCGGGCCCGCTCTAGGCCGGAGGGAGAACGATGGCCGAGGTACCCGAACACCTGCTGCGCCGGTCGGCGGAGCGCCGAAAGGCGCTCGGTCTGCCGGGCGGAGAAGAAGAAGCCGCGGAAGCGACCGCTGCTGCTCCCGGCGCGCCCGGCGAGGTGAGCGGTGGCGCACCGGCGGCCGATGCTCCCACCACCGGCGCAAGCGAGCCGACCAGTGGTGAGGACGTGGAGACCGCGAGCGGCGCCAAGATCCCGGCGCACCTGCTCGAGCGGGCCAAGAAGCGGCGGGCGGCGGCGGCCGGTGGCGACGCCGGTGACGCCGTGGCCGGTGCCGCTGCGGCCACCGCGACCGCCACGATCGCCCCGCCGACGTCGGGCGTCAGCGGCCCGGGTGGACACACCCAGCGCCTGCTGACGGTCGTCAAGTCGGGCTCGATCCAGCAGACCAAGGCCGAGGCCCAGGACAAGGTGCACGTGTGGCCGCACCTCCTGGTCATCGAGCTCGCGTCGATCCTGATCCTGCTCGCGGCGGTCACGATCTTCTCGGCCGTGGTGCGTGCGCCACTGCTCTCGCTGGCCGACTTCAACAAGACGCCGAACCCGTCGAAGGCACCGTGGTACTTCCTGGGTCTCCAGGAGCTGCTCACGATGTTCCACCCGATGGTCGCGGGAGTGACGATCCCGGGCGTGGCCCTGGGCGTCCTGGCGATCTCGCCCTACATCGACAAGAACCCGTCGAACAAGCCCAACGACCGCCGATTCGCGATCGCGCTGTTCACGATCCTCATCATGATGTGGGCCGTGCTCGTGATCATCGGCTCGTTCTTCCGGGGGCCCGGCTTCAACTTCGTGTTCCCCTGGAAGGACGGGATCTTCTTCGAGCTCTAGCCCCCCGTTCAGCGAGAAGCGTCAGAGAAGTAGGTAGGAGCAACCGTGGGATTCATCATCGTCGCCATCGTCGTCGTGTTGGGGGGAGCGCTCGTCTTCTTGCTCGCCACCGGGCGCCGTCGCGCGACGACGGGCCGGCTGAGCCGTGAGACGCGCCAGCGCGACGAGAGCCCCAGCCCCACCACCGAGGTCGCCACCACTGACGAGTCGGCCGACGCCCGGGCCCGCGCCGACGAGGCCCGCACCGCGGCCGGCGGCGTTCCCGCGAAGCGGGCGGGTTCCGGGGTGGTCCGCTACGAGCCGGTCGACCCCGAGGAGCTCGGCGTCACCCGCCGGCAGTTCTTCAACCGGGGTGTGCTCACCGGCCTGGCGCTCGGTGTCGGCGGCTTCGGGGCCGCCGCCCTCGCCTTCCTCTGGCCCTCGACCGCCAGCGGCTTCGGCGGCAAGATCAACGTCGGCAGCCTGGCCGACGTCGAGGCGTCCTTCGCCAAGAAGGAGCCCTTCTACAACGCCAGCGCCAAGGTGTACATCCAGCCCTACCCCCAAGACGACCTGAAGAAGGCCCGGGCCGTCTACGGCGACCAGCCGTCGGTGATCGCGGGCATGGAAGAGGGGTTCGTCGCCCTCTACCAGAAGTGCCCGCACCTGGGCTGCCGGGTGCCGTGGTGCCAGACCTCGCAGTGGTTCGAGTGCCCCTGCCACGGCTCGAAGTACAACCGGGTCGGCGAGAAGAAGGGTGGCCCGGCGCCGCGCGGCATGGACCGCTTCGGCATGGAGGTCTCGGGCACCTCGATCCTCGTCGACACCGCGGCCATCGTCCCCGGCCCCCCGATCGGCACCGACACCACCGGCCAGGGCCAGGAGGGCGCCGCGTGCGTCTGATCCCCGCCCCTGACCTCACCTCGCGGCACAAGAGAGGCGACTCGTGAGCTTCCGCAGCGGTTTGATCGTTCTCACCCTGGTGGTGTTCGGCCTCATGGCCGTCTACCTCATCTGGCGCGTCCTGAGCGTCCGCCGCAACCCCACCACCAAGGACCCCGAGAACCTCACCCCCTACCTCGACGACGAGGGCCTCGAGGGTCCGCGTCTCGAGCGGGCCCTCGGCTGGTCGCTCATCTTCGTGATGATCGTGGCGCTCGCGCTGCCCGTCTACTTCGTCTTCGAGCCGAGCCGTCAGGAGTCCCACACCGAGTTCTTCGACGAGCAGGCGGTCGAGCGGGGCGCGGTGCTGTTCGCCAACAGCCAGTCGAAGGCGTACGACCCCACGAAGTCGCTGCTGTGCGCCAACTGCCACGGCGTCGACGGCGCGGGCGGCCAGGCGCCGTTCGTGCTCCAGCCCGAGCTCGACATCTGCGACAAGGTCGAGAACCAGGGCAACCCCGCGCTCCCCGAGTGCCTCCCGGTGCAGGTCGCGTGGGCCGCCCCGGCGCTCGACACCGTGCTGCTGCGGTTCCCCGAGGAGCAGGTGTTCAACATCCTCACCTGGGGTCGGCCCGGCACCCCCATGCCCGCGTGGGGCGTGGAGAGCGGCAAGGGCGTGCTCAACACCCAGAGCATCAACGACCTCATCGCCTACCTGGGCAGCATCCAGATCACGCCGGCGGAGGCGCAGCAGCGCAGCACCAAGGCCGTGATCGCCTACAAGCAGTCCGCCCAGGAGAACCTCAAGCAGCAGAAGGAAGGCCTGGTGGCGGCGCAGGCCGACCTGGCCACGGCCCGCGCCGACGCCAAGAGCGCCGCGACGATCGCCGAGCTCGAGGGCCAGGTCGCCGACGCCCAGGCCGTGCTGGCCTCGGCCCAGGCCTGGGCCGACCAGGTGGCGGACATGGGTGAAGGCGAGATCCTGTTCCGCGTCAACTGCGCTCGCTGCCACACCCGGGGCGCGTCCTACTACGACCCCAACAACCTCGCCCTGCCCAAGCCTCCGCCGAACGGCAGCGGCGCCTTCGGCCCGAACCTCACGGGCGGCTCGACCCTCGTGCAGTTCCCGGCCGGCGCCGGTGCACAGGAGCAGTTCGACTGGGTGGCCGTCGGCGCACCCGCCAACGAGGGCTACGGCATCCGGGGCATCTCCTCCGGGCGCATGCCGTACTTCGTGAACATGCTCTCCGAGAAGCAGATCAAGGCCATCGTGGCGTACGAGCGCAGCCTCTAGGCCGGTAAAGGACCCACGTTGCTCAGTTCCTCCAACATGATCACGCTCGCGAACACCGCGGTCGACCGCAGCCTCTGGTACCCGACCATCCTCGGCGTCCTCGTCGTGGTGTCGGCCGGGCTGCTGTTCGTCGGGTCGATCTACCTGATCCTCGGCACCAACATGGGCGCCCGGCTCGCGTTCCTCGCCACCTTCTCCGCCCTCATGGGCTTCATGGTGGTGCTCTCCGGGCTGTGGATCACCACGGCGTCGCCCCTCAACACCCTCCGGGGCGCGGTGCCGCGGTGGGAGATCAAGGAAGTGGTGCCCAACCTCCAGAAGTCGTCGATCCCCGAGGTCCGCGCCATCAAGGCCGACGGCGTGAAGGTCGACCCGATCGAGGCCGCCAACGTGAAGGCGGCGGTCGACGAGGGCCTGATCACCAAGACCGACACCGCGATCGAGAAGTTCACCCCCGAGGACAACAAGTTCGCGTCGTACGCCGACGTCACCAAGTACCTGACCACCGGAACCTGGGAGATCGGCGGCAGCGACCCGAGCTGGCTCGACGGTGAGTTCACCCACTCGGCGAAGTTCGCGGTCGTGCAGTTCTGCGGCACGGCACCGAACACCCAGGTCTTCGGTGTGGCCCCCGACAAACCCGCCTGCGCCGAAGCGGACACCAAGGAAGCCTCGAACAACGGCTTCGTGGTGCTCGAGTACAACCTCGGCGACGTGCGCTTCCCGCCGATGATCGCCTTCATCAGCTCGATCATCCTGTTCGTGCTCAGCCTCGTGATGTTCGGCTGGTACGAGAAGGACCGCCGGGCGGAGACCGCCGCCCAGGCCGAGCCCGCCAAGACCCCGGCCCGCACCCGCGAGCCGGCGAACGCCTGAGTCGAGGAGCGTCCGATGTTCGTCTTCGCACAGCAGCTCGTCGACGCCAGTGGCGAGAACGGTGGCGGTGGGCTGGCCTTCGTGCTGCTCGTCGTGATGGTGGTGGTGATCTGGGGTTCCCTGTTCTTCATGGACCGCGTCCGCAAGCAGCGCGCGGCCGAGAAGGACGAGAACTAGCGCCCCAACGTGCTCGCCGCGTCGGCGGCGAGCTGCACCGTGCGCTCGATGTCGGCGTCGGTGTGGGCCAGGCTCGGGAACATCGCCTCGAACGCACTCGGCGCGAAGTAGACGCCGCGATCGAGCATGGCGTGGAAGAAGCGCCCGTAGCACTCGGTGTCGGCGGCCTTGGCCTCGTCGTAGTTCGTCACCGGTGTGGCCGAGAAGAACAGCCCGCCGAGGGTGAACGCGCGGGGCGCGGTGGCAACGATGCCGGCCGCACCGAGCGCGGCGGCCAGTCCGCCGGTGAGGGCGGCGGCCTTGTCCTCGAGCACGCGGTAGACGTCGTCGGACAGCTCCCCCAGCACCGCGAGCCCCGCGGCAGTGGCGAGCGGGTTCCCCGAGAGCGTGCCCGCCTGGTACACGGGGCCGAGCGGCGCGAGCTCGTCCATCACCGCGGCCGGGCCGCCGATCGCCGCGAGGGGCAGCCCCCCGCCGAGCACCTTGCCGAAGATCGACAGGTCGGGCGTGATGCCGAAGCGACCCTGGGCGCCGGCGAGCCCGACCCGGAAGCCGGTGATCACCTCGTCGAACACCAGGAGCGCTCCCGCGCCCGTGCAGCGGGCGCGGAGCAGCTCGAGGAACCCGGGCGCGGGCGGGACGAGCCCCATGTTGGCGGCCACCGGCTCGACCAGCACGGCCGCGAGCTGGGGTCCGTAGCGGTCGAACGCGGCATCGACCCCGGCGGCGTCGTTGAAGTCGACCACCACGGTGTCGGCCACCGTGCCCTCGGTGACCCCGGCGGACCCGGGCAGGCCCAGGGTGGCCACACCGCTGCCCGCCGCGACGAGGAGGGCGTCGAGGTGGCCGTGGTAGCAGCCGGCGAACTTGATGACCTTGGCCCGGCCGGTGGCGCCCCGGGCGAGGCGCACCGCGGTCATCGCGGCTTCGGTGCCCGACGACACGAGGCGGACCTTCTCGACCGACGGCACGCGGTCGGCCACGGCCTCGGCCAGCTCCACCTCGCGCGCGGTGGGCGCACCGAACGACGTGCCGTCCGCCGCGGCCCGGCGCACGGCCTCGACCACGACCGGGTGGGCATGACCGAGGATCGAGGCACCCCACGACTGGACGTAGTCGAGGAGCCGGCGGCCGTCGGTGTCCTCGAGGTACGCGCCCTCGGCACGGGCGACGAAGAACGGGTCCCCCCCGACGGAGCCGAACGCCCGGACCGGGGAGTTCACCCCGCCGGGGATCCGGGCCAACGCGCGCGCGTGGAGGTCACTCATGCGGACTCCGGTCTCGTCGTTCGGTCGATCAGGTGGCGAGCTGCTCGGCGAGCACGCGGGCGAAGTAGGTGAGGACGAAGTCGGCCCCGGCCCGCTTGATCGCGGTGACGTGCTCGCGGGCGACCGCGTCGCCGTCGATCCACCCGAGCTGCGCGGCCGCGTGCACCATCGCGTACTCCCCGCTCACGTGGTACGCCCCGAGCGGCACGTCGACCGCGGCGCGCACCGACGCGATGATGTCGAGGTAGGCGAGCGCGGGCTTCACCATCACCATGTCGGCGCCCTCGGCGAGGTCGAGGCCGACCTCCTCGATCGCCTCTCGCGCGTTCGGCGGGTCCATCTGGTACGAGCGGCGGTCGCCGAAGCTGGGCGCGCACTCCGCGGCGTCGCGGAAGGGGCCGTACAGCGCGGACGCGTACTTGGCGGAGTAGGCGAGGATCGTGGCGTCGGCGTGGCCCGCACGGTCGAGCGCGTCACGGATCGCCGCGACCTGGCCGTCCATCATCCCGGACGGCGCGATCACCTCGGCCCCGGCAGCGGCCTGGGCCACCGCGATCGAGCCGTAGCGCTCGAGGGTGGCGTCGTTGTCGACCGTGCCGCGGTCGTCGACGATGCCGCAGTGCCCGTGGTCGGTGTACTCGTCGAGGCAGGTGTCGGCCATCAGCACGAGCTCGTCGCCGAGGTCGTCGCGCAGGTTGCGCAGCGCGATCTGGAGCACGCCGTCGCGGGCGTCGGCCGAGGAGCCCACGGCATCCTTGCGGGTAGGCACGCCGAAGAGGATGACGGCGGGGATGCCGAGGTCGGCGAGGGCCCGCACCTCCGTGCGGAGGCTCTCCTGGGAGTGCTGCACAACGCCCGGCATCGAGGTGACCGGCTCGGGCGCGGTGATGCCCTCCTTCACGAAGAGGGGGGCGACGAGGTCGTCGACGGAGATGCGGGTCTGGGCCACCAGCCGGCGCATCGCGGGCGTGCGGCGGAGGCGGCGCGGACGCTGCTCGGGGAACGGCACGCCGCGAGGGTAGTTCTCCCGGTCGCTCCGGATTTCGCCGCGACCGGGCCGCCAACCCCGGTTTGGACGTTTGGTCGGGTCAGGACCCGACAGGACGTCCAAACAGGGTGGTGAGGGTGGTGACGAGGCCGTCGATGGTGTGCTCGGCGGCTTCGGCGTCGACCCGGAGGCCGAGCTCCCGGGCGGTGTCGGACGTGACCGGGCCGATCGAGACGACGAGCGGCTGGGGGTCGGGCAGCGGGCCCACGAGGTCGACGAAGTTGCGCACGGTCGACGACGACGTGAACGTCACCGCCGCGACCGCGCCGGCCTGCACCGCGGCGAGCGCGTCGGGATCGGGAGCCGCGGTGACCGTGCGGTACACCGCCAGCACCTCGACCGCGTAGCCCCGTGCGGCGAGTCCCTCCGGGAGGACGTCGCGCGCCCGCTCCGCGCGCGCGAGCAGCACACGCGCGCCCGGGGCTTCGGGCGCTGGGAACGCGTCGAGCAGCGACTCGGCCACGAACCGCTCGGGCAGCAGGTCGACCACGATCCCGCGCGTCGCGAGCGCGGCTGCGGTACCCGGGCCGATCGCGGCCACCTTCACACCACCGAGCGCACGGGCGTCCAACCCGGCCGGGCGCAGGCCGCGGTCGAAGAGCGCCTGCACGCCGTTCACCGACGTGAACACTGCCCACGCGTAGTCGGACAGCGCGGGCAGCGAGAACTCGACCTCCTCGAGCGCGATCGACGGGAGCTCGATCACCGTCGCGCCCAGTCGTTCGAGCCGCGTCCGCAGCTCGCTCGCCTGCTCACGCGCGCGCGTCACCACGATCGTGCGACCGAAGAGCGGACGGGTCTCGAACCACGCGAGGTCGAGCCCGGCCACCGCGCCGACGACGACCGCCGACGGCGCCTTCACGCCCGCGGTGGCGATGGTGGCGAGCGTGGCCCGCACGGTCTCCTGGTCGGGGCGGGTGCCGTTGCGCACCGCGGCGACGGGGGTGTCCCCCGGCAGCCCGGCCGCCATCAGCCGCTCGGCGATGCCTCCGATGCGCGCCGCTCCCATCAGGATCACGAGCGTCCCGCCGACGCGCGCGAGCGCGTCCCAGTCGACGTCGGTGCGGTCCTTCGTCGGGTCCTCGTTGCCGGTGACCACGGTGAAGTGCGTGGACCGGCCGCGGTGCGTGACCGGGATGCCCGCGTACGACGGCGCGCCGATCGCGCTCGTGATGCCGGGCACGACCTCGAACGGGATCGCCGCCGCGGCCAGCACCTCGGCCTCCTCGCCGCCGCGCCCGAACACGAACGGGTCGCCGCCCTTGAGCCGCACAACCTCGAGCCCTGCGGATCCCTTCTCGACGAGCACCGCGTTGATCTCGTCCTGGGTCAGGTCGACCTGTCCGGGCGCCTTGCCGGCCGAGATCATCTCGGCGTCGGGCCGGGCCAGGTCGAGCAGGTCGGCGGTGCCCAGGCGGTCGTGCACCACGACGTCGGCCCGGGCCAGCAGCTCCGCGCCGCGTCGGGTCAGCAGGCCGGGGTCCCCCGGACCCGCACCCACCAGGTAGACGGTCACGCGACCTCCTCGAGCAGGCTGCGCCCGCCGTGCTCGTCGAGCAGGCGTCGGGCCGCCTCCACCCCCACGACCTCGGGGTCCGCCCCCGACGCCCGGGCCCGCAGCACGGTGCGCCCGTCGAGCGACGCGAGCAGCACCTCGATCTCCACCCCGCCCGCGACCTCGCCCGCGAGCGCGCCGCACGGCAGGTTGCACCCGCCGCCGAGCTGAGCGAGGAACGCCCGCTCCGCGGCCACGGCCGCGTGGGCGTGGGTGTCGTCGACCGCGGCGAGCAGCGCACGGACGCGGTCGTCGTCCGCGCGACACTCCACCGCGATCGCGCCCTGGCCGACCTGCGGGAGCATGACCGCGGGGTCGAGCCGCTCCGCGATGCGCCCGGCCAGCCCCAACCGCTCCAGCGCGACGGCGGCGACCACCACGGCGTCGAACCCGGCGGCCTTCTCGAGGCGGGTGCCGATGTTGCCCCGCAGCTCACCGAACTCGAGGTCCGGCCGGGCCGCGGCGAGCTGGGCGCGCCGCCGCACCGCGCCGGTCCCCACCCGCGCGCCGGTGGGCAGGTCGGCGAGCGTCGAGCCGACGAGCGCGTCGCGCGCGTCGCCCCGCTCGGGCACGGCCGCGAGCACGAGGCCGGGCGCGCTCAGCGACGGCAGATCCTTGGCGGAGTGCACGGCGATGTCGGCGTCGCCCGCGAGCACTGCCTCCTGCACCTCCTTCACGAACACCCCGGTGCCGCCGAGCGCGTGGATCGGCGCGTCGGTGCGCTGGTCACCGGTGGTGCTCACCACCACCACATCGGCGTCCACGCCGAGCCGCGCGATGACGGCGGCGGTCTGGGCGCGAGCGAGCTCGCTGCCGCGCGTCGCGACGCGCAGGCGCGCCGGCATCACTCGTCGTCGCTGGGCGGCTGCAGCGCGAAGAGCTCGACCAGCGCGTCGGCGTAGAGGTCGCCCCGCGCCGTCCCGGCGGCGTCCTTCAGACGGACGGTCGGCTCGTGCAGCAGCTTGTTGACCAGGCCGCGGGTCACCGCGTCGAGCGTGGCCTGCACGGCGGGGTCGCTGGTGAGCTGCCCGCCGAGGCGCTCGAGCTCGCTCACGCGCAGCTCCTCGATGCGCGTGCGCAGGGCGGCCACGAGGGGTGCGACCTCACGGGCCGAGCGCTCGAGCCGGTAGCGCTCGAGCTCGGCCGCGATGATCTCGCGGACCCGGCCGATCTCGGCGCGCCGCTGCTGGAGCGACTGCTCGCCCAGCGCGCGCAGCGCGTCGATGTCGAGGAGGGTGACGCCGAAGACCTGGGCGACGCCGGGATCGACGTCGCGGGGCACGGCGACGTCGACGACGAGCATCGCGCGGTCGTCGCGGCGGCGCATCGCCTCCTCGATGTCGGCCCGCTCGATGAGCGTGTGGTCGGCACCGGTGGACGAGAGCACCACATCGGCGTGCGCCAGCGCCTCGGGCACGTCGTGCAACGGGATCGCCCGGCCGCCGACCCGCTCGGCGAGCGCCTCGGCCCGGCTCGGCGTGCGGTTGGCCACCACGATCTCGCCGACACCCGCGCCGGCGAGCGCGACGGCCATGCGCTGGCCCACCTCGCCCGCGCCGAGCACGAGCACTCGCCGACCCTCGAGGGTGCCGAGCCGCTCGGAGGCCAGCGTGACCGCGGCCGACGACACCGAAACCGCGTGCCGCCCGATCCCCGTCTCGGTGCGGGCGCGCTTGCCCACCTCGATCGCCTGGCGGAACGTGCGCTGGAGCAGCGGACCCGCGGTGCCCTCGGCGTCGGCGGCGCGCCAGGCCTCGCGGACCTGGCCGAGGATCTCGTGCTCGCCGATGATCATGGAGTCGAGCCCGGCCGCGACCGCGAAGAGGTGCGTGACCGCGGCGTCGTCGTGGAAGGTGTAGAGCAGGTCGGCCAGGGCGTCGGGGTCGAGACCGGCCGTCTCCGCGAGGAAGTGGCGGACGTCGTCGACCCCCGGGTGGAACAGCGTGGCCCGGGCGTAGACCTCGGTGCGGTTGCAGGTGGAGAGGAGGACCGCCTCCGCGAGGTGCTCGCGCGCGACCAACGCGTGGAGCGCCTTCGGCAGCGCCTTGCCCGGGACGGACATCCGCTCCAGGAGGTCGACCGGGGCGTTGCGGTGATTCAGTCCGACGACGACGAGAGACACGTCTGGAGGAGCTCCTTCGCCTCGGCCACCTTGCCGCTGCGGATGAGGTCGAGCATGCCGGAATCCAAGGCCCGCTGCCAATCGGCGTCCTCCGACGAGCGCCCCCCGGCGCGCATCTCCTCCCGCGCCTGGGACAGGAGGTCGAGCAGGACCCCGTACTCGGGTCCCATCTCGGAGCGGACGTGGTCTCGAAGGTAGGTGGCCAGGGCCGGGCTGCGGCCCCCCGTGCCCACGGTGACGACCAGATCCCCCTGTCGTACCAACGACATCAGGGTGAACGAGCAGCTGCGGGGGTCGTCGGCCGCGTTGACCCAGATCCGCCGGGCCTCCCCGGCCGCGAACACCGCACGGTTCGTGTCGGGGTCGGAGGTGGCCGCGGTGGCGAGCCACGCGTCGTCGAGGTCTTCGGGCACAAAGGGCCGCGGGTGCCAGATCAGCCGGCCCGCTTCGTGCCAGTCGCGCACCTCGTCGACCGCCTCGAGCGCGATCACCCGGACGTCGGCGCCCGCGTCGAGGAGCGCCTCGATCTTGCGGGTGGCGATGCGACCCGCCCCCACCACCACGCAGCGACGGTCCTGCACGAGCAGGTTCACCGGATAGCCGCCCAGTCCCGGACGGCCGGGCACTTCGGCCACAGCGCTCACCCGACCAGGGTACTCAGGCGTCCGGGAGCCGTCGGTAGCCTCACCGGTCGATGGTGTTCGCGCTCGCGGCCGTTGCCACCCTGCTCGCCTCGCTGTTCGCGATGGCCACCTTCCAACGGGCCGCCGCCGGTCGGGGCCCGCACCAGGCGGCTTGGACCGTGGCGCTGGTGCTGTTCGCGGCGGCGTCGGCGGCCCTGGCCCTGGGTGCGTCCACCGGCTGGGACGCCGGCACCTACAAGGTCTTCTACTGCTGCGGCGCGATCCTCAGCGTGCCCTGGCTCGCGCTCGGCACGGTGTTCCTGCTCTTCGGTGGCGCCGCCGGACGCCGGGTGCGGGGAGTGCTGGTGTTCCTCTCCGGCCTCGCGGTGGGCGCCCTGGTGCTCGCAGCCATGGAGCCGGTCAGCGGGACCGGGATTCCCGTCGGCAAGGACGTGTTCACCCAGGCGCTCCCCCGCGTGCTCGCCGCGGTCGGCAGCGGCGTGGGCGCCACGGTGGTCATCGTCGGGGCGCTCTGGTCGCTCGTGCAGCTGCTCCGGTCCGACGACGTGCCCGGCCGGGGCCGGCTCGCGCTCGCCAACGCGCTCGTGGCCCTCGGCACGCTCGTGCTGTCGAGCGGCGGCCTCGTGCAGGGGTTCGTGGGCCACGACGAGGCGTTCGCGCTGACGCTGGCAGTCGGCATCGCGGTCATCTACACGGGATTCCTCGTGGCCGACGGCTCCCGATCGAGCCCCGCTCCAGCCGAACTGGTCGACGCGGCAGTCGCTCACGCTGAGTGACCAACTCAGCCGTTTGTTGGCCGATTCTGCGCCCGAATCCCACTCAAGGCGTTCGACTCGGCAGCCGATGCACTTTCCACGGAGGGAGCAGGGGCGAACCCGGGCGGCGACGCCCGCGTCCGATCACGCGCCTTCCACCCGAGGTTCCGGTACGCGGGCGCGGGGATCGTGAGCCGACGAGCCGACGGGCTCATCGGTTCACCGGCCTCCCAGCCCGCCCCAAGACCCGCGCCCGCGGCCGGAATCGTCCTGATGGCGTCGCTCGCTGCACAGCGCCGATTGCCCGACCGAGGCGTTCGCAACCTCGTTCCGAGCGCCCGAGCGAAGGCGCCGCGCGGGCACTCCCTCCGCGGACCGGAGCGAAGCGGAGGGGAGCCGCCGAGCGAGTGGCCGTGGGATGCCTTCACTCGCCACGACGGGCCACGGAGTGTTGGGCTCGGTCCGGCAATCGGCAGCCCACAGCGAGCGAGGCAATAGTCAGGGCCCCAGTCTCAGAACGAACTGGGCGAAGGCGGCGGCGATGATGAGCACCAGCAGCGCCACGATGGCGATGGTCGTTCCTTGTCGCACGGATGCTCCTCGAGTGGCCGGACGGCTCAGGGTGCGGTGTCCGGGGGCACCAGTGTGACCGCGGCACCCGTGCGGAGGCCCAACTCGGCGGCGGCCGACCGGCGGTCGAGCGCGAGGGCGAGCAGGCCGTAGCTGTCGACCACGAGGACGAGCTCCGAGGCCTTCGCGTCGGCGTAGGTGTGGACCCAGCGGGCGGTGCGGACGAGGTCGCCCACGCGCACCTCGACCCGGCCCTCCCGGCGGCCGCCGAGCTCCTCGAGCTCGTCGGGACCGAGGTTGATCTGGCAGTTCCCGAAGCGGTCGACCCACCACACCTCGGCCTCGATGGCGCCGCCGGGGGCGATGCGGGGCAAGCCCACCAGGCCGGGGGTCAGGCCGACCGGATCGACCTCCGGGCCCAGCTCGCCGAGGGGAACGCCGGCCGCGTGATGGCCCAGCGCGGCGGCCAGGACGTCGCGGCCGGCGAACGTCGGGCCGGGCGACGGCAGGTGGAACCGGGGATCGGACAGCTCGACCACACGCTGGGCCCCGCCGAGCATCGCCACGGCCGGGGCGAGCAGACCGTTGTCGGGGCCGAAGAAGGTGGCCTGGGCGCACGCGACCGCCACCAGGCGACGGGCGGTCCCCACGCCGGGGTCGACCACCGCCAGGACCAGCGAGCCCTCGGGCAGGTACTGGACCGAGCGCACGAGCGCGAGCCCGCCCGCGGCGACGTCGTGGGGCGGCAGCTCGTGGACGAGGTCGACCACCCGGGCGGCGGGCGCGATCGACGCGATCACGCCTTTGCACACGCCGACGAACTCGTCGGCGTGGCCGTAGTCGGAAAGGAACGCGACGAACGGACGCGCCGGCGTGTCGGGCACGCGAGCGGGCGTCAGCCGGCCTGGGTGTACCGCGCGGCCAGGTAGGCGTCGACGTCGGTGTCGCTCACGCGGAACGATCGGCCGACGCGCACTGCGGGGAGGTCCCCGGCTTTGATGAGCCGGTACACCGTCATGGACGAGACCCGCATGAGATCCGCGACTTCCTGAACGGTCAAGAAGCGCGCTTTGGAGAACGACTGCGCCACGGCACCAACCTTCCACTCCCCCGCCTGGCCCTGGCAGCGTAGGTCACGGTGCGAGAGTTGTCGAATGTGGCGCACGGTGACTCGGGTGGTCGCCGGGGACCGGGTGGCCGGGGCTCCCTCGGACCGGGCCTCAGGGGGCTCCGATCCCGCCCCCCTGACCGATTTCGGGGCCATCGGGGGTGCCGTGCGGGCCGTGGTCGGGGGGCCCGGGAGGAGGCTCGTCGAGGATCCGGATCACGGCGTCGTAGGCCGAGGCCGGACGCTGCTCGTCGAGCGGCACCACCAGGATGGGGCGGCCGCGAGCCGCCGCGACGGAGAGCGCAGGGGCGTCGAGGTCCGCCCAGGCGATGGTCTCGACCCCCGCCCGCACCGCCGCCCCCGCGAAGCCCCGGTCGGCCACCACGAGGTCGGGGCGGCCGACGGCGAACAGCCAGTCGTCGCCGCCCACCGCGGCGTCGTGGGCCAGCAGCGACTGCCCGTCGGTCACGACCGCGACGTCGCCGATCCACCACAGCTGACGGCGGCCCGGGCCCTCGACCGACGCGGCGTCGCTCGTGAGCAGCGACGCACCCCGCTCGGCGGCGTCGCCCGCCACCCACTGGGCCAGCCCGAGCAGGGGCGCGGGGCGCGTCGTCGCCACCGCGACCCGAGCCCCGGCCGCGGCCGCCTCGCGGATCCTCGCCGCCGCGACCCGCAGCGCGGCGACGGTGGCGTCGGGATCGATGGTGGCCCGGGGGGACTCGGGGTCCCACCCGTGGGTCTTCACCAGCGCCGCCCGCACCTCGTCGACCTCGCAGGCGCCGAGGTCGACGCCCAGGAGCGCCCGGCGGTCGCCGGTGGTGAGCGCCCGGATGGCGTGGCGGACGGCGTCGCGTCCGAGCCGGTGGTGGCTGCCGGTGACGTGGGCGTCGATCAGAGCGCGCCGGGCGACGGCGGCGGCCGCTTCGGGGCTCGGGGGGCCGGAGTGGCCGGGACGCGGGACCGACGGGGACGGGAGATCGAGGCGGGGTGGACGGTTGCGGCGCGGCCGCCGGCTCACGTCAGTCCTCCGGGCGCCCGAGCGACCGGGACCGCTCGGTGGCGGCCAGGACGGCGTCGAGGAACGCCGCCCGCACGCCGTGGCGCTCGAGCTCGGCGAGCCCGGCCGCCGTCGTGCCACCCGGCGACGTGACCGCGGCCCGCAGCAGCCCCGGGTGGTCCTCGCCCTCCACGAGGAGCCGGGCCGAGCCCAGCAGCGTCTGCTCGACGAGGGTCCGGGCGGTGTCCCACGGGAGCCCCGCGAGCACCCCGGCCTCCACCAGCGCCTCCGCCACCAGGAACACGTAGGCGGGACCCGAGCCCGACAGGCCCGTGACCGCGTCGAGCTGCTTCTCGGGGACGCGCACGACCACACCGACCGACCCGAGCACCCGCTCGGCGAGGTCGAGATGGGCGTCGGTGGCGTGGGCACCGCCGGCGATGGCCGACGCGCCGGCCCGCACGAGCGCGGGCGTGTTGGGCATGGCCCGCACCACCGGTCGGCCGGGCACCGCGGCCTCCAGCGTGGCCAGGGTGACGCCGGCGGCGATCGACAACACGAGGGCGCCGTCGTCGAGCGCGGCCACGGCCGACTCGAGCACGCCCACGACGTCGTCGGGCTTCACCGCCACGACCACGACGTCGGCCTCCGGCACGGCCCACGCGGGCGCCGGCACCACGCGCACGCCCGGGAAGGCGGCTTCGAGCGCCCGCCGGCGGTCGGGGTCGAGCTCGGCCACCGCGAGGGCATCGGCCTCCCAGCCGGAGTCGAGCAGTCCGGCGAGCAGCGCCTCGCCCATCCGGCCACCACCGAGGAGCGCGAGACGGATCACCCGCGAAGCCTAACGGTGGTGCCTCCCGCCCCGACGGAGATTCGCCATCCGTCGGCGTCGGCACGCGGACGGGCCCGAGGAACTCCGGCAGCGCCGCGCACTTCCCCGAACGCAACGCTCCTCGGCCCCTCGGGCCCGACCCGACCGACCGGGGATCCGCGACTCACCCGAACGGTCCGGGACCTCCGTCGGTGGACGGACGTCCCGCCGGCGAGACACCGGCGGACCCGGCCGTGACGAGGTCAGGCCCGGCCGGGGTACGCGATGCGCAGCAGCGGTTGGAACCAGCGCTCGGTGGCCTCGTAGAGGACGCCGATCACGCGGTCGAGCTCGGCCTCGTCGAGGTGCTCGAGGGCGACCCGGCCCGACAGGTACAGGTCGCCGTCGGGACCGATCGAGAACTTCGCGCCGTAGAGCGAGTGGTTGCAGGTGAGCAGGAACCGGTAGCACTCGAGCCGGTTCGTGGGCGGGTCGGGCAGGAAGTACACCTCGTAGCGCAGCGTGCGCTGGTGCAGGTCGAAGTAGATCGTGGCGGCGTCGCGGCCGTCGCACTCGAACCGGACGTACCAACGGGGGATGCTCGCGTCGTGCTCGACGACCTGCACCCACGGCTCGGCCGCGACCGGTCCCTCGAGGTGACGGACCAGCAGCGCGTGGGCCTGCGCCAGCTGGGCGTCGAGCTCGTCTACGTGCACCGCACGAGCTCGCGGGCCGGCACGTCGGCGTAGAGGCGGCGGAGTCGGGCCGCGGCCATGCTCCAGGTGAACCGCTTCGCGCCCTCGGCCGCACGCTCGCGCATGCCCGCCGCGTGCTCGGGGTCGCGCAGCACCTCGGCGACATGCGCGGCGAAGGCCACAGGGTCGCGTTCGTCGACGATGTACCCGCTCGCGCCGTGCTCCACGACGGTGCGCAGCCCGCCCACGGCGGTGGCCACCACCGGAGTGCCGCACGCGGCGGCTTCGAGCGCGACCAGGCCGAACGACTCGGTGCGCGACGGCACGAGGACGACGTCGGCCGCGCGGTAATAGGCCGCGAGCGCGTCGTGCGCCCGCGGCGGCTCGAAGCGCACGCGCCCGCCCAGACCGAGCTCGCGCACGAGCGCACGGAGCCGGATCAGCTCGGCCTCGCCCTCGGCGCCGCTCGGGCCGCCGACCACCACGAGGTGGGCGCGGGGATGGTCGAGCGCGGCGAGGGTCCGGATCGCGAGGTCGAAGCCCTTGAGCGGCTGGATGCGGCCGACGACGAGCAGCACCGGGTCGTCGGCGACGCGCCAGTGGCGTCGCACCCGGACGGCGTCGCCGGGCGTGAACACCGTGTGGTCGACGCCCGGCGGGATCACCTCGATGCGCTCGGCCACGGCGTCGTAGTGGTCGACGAGGAGGTCGCGTTCCTCGCCGGTGGACACGACCAGACCGTCGGCACAGCGCACGATCGCCTCTTCGACCTCACGGCGGTCGGCGGGGTCGTCGTGGATCCCGACGGCCTGCTTGGCCTGGGCGAGCGTGTGGAACGTGGTGACCATCGGGACGCCCAGGCGGTGCTTGAGCGTGTGCGCGACGGCGCCCGACACGTAGTAGTTGGCGTGGAGGACGTCGGCCCGGCCGGGGCCGTCGAGCCAGCGGGCGGCCGCATCGACCAGCTCGTCGTGGTGGGCGAGCAGCTCGGCCTTCGGGACGGGCCGCCGCGGGCCGGCGTCGAGGTGGACGACGCGCACCCCCGGCTCGAGCCGCACCACGGTCGGCACCCCGGGGCGGTCGGCGCGGGCGAGGAGGTCGCAATCGACGCCGGCACGGGCCAGCGCCGCGGCGAGCGACCGCACGTAGACGTTCATGCCGCCGCCGTCACCCTGGCCCGGCTGGGCCAGGGGGGACGTGTGGAGGGAGAGCATTGCGACCCGACGGGGGGACATACGGCGGATGATCCTACCGACCGGCCTCGGGCGCACCGCCCGCCGGGTCGCTCGCGGTCTCGGGGGGACGGCGCATCGAGTGGTACACCTCGATGAGGGCCTGCTTCTGCCGGTCATCGAGGTCGGTGGCCCGGTGGATGGCCTCCACGACGTCGGGGACCCCGTCGGGGTCGCGCCGGTCGAGGATCCCGGCCCGCTCGTAGAGCGTCTCCGCCGAGATCGCGAGCCCGCGGGCGATCTGCTGGAGGATCTCGGCGCTGGGCTTGCGCAGCCCGCGCTCGATCTGGCTCAGGTACGGGTTGGAGATGCCGGCGCGGCTCGACAGGCCCCGCAACGAGAGCCGGGCTCCCTCGCGCTGGTTCCGGATGAACTCACCGAGGTCTCGCAGGCGTTGCTCGACGCCGTCGGCCATCGCGGCGGGCCCGGTCAGGTCGTGACCCGGCGACGCGCCAGCTCGGCCTCGATGCGGTCGATCACGGCGTGGAGGGCCCGGCGGCGCTGCGACACCTCGCGCTCGAGCTCGTGGAGCTCGGTGAGCGTCGACGCCAGCGTCTCGTCGCTGAGGCTGGGGAGGTTGGCGAGGGTGTCGTCGACGATCAGCGGCTCACGCCCGCGGGTCCACTGGATCGCCGGGGCCGGGGCCAGGTGGCGGGTGAGCCGGCTCGACGCGGGGTCCGGACGCGGGCCCTGGTCGGCGAGGATCTTGGGCAGCGCCGCGATGAGGTCGGCCACGCTGCCGCCGGTGACCCGGCGCTCCTGCTCGGCCCCGAGGATCTCCATCCGGGCCTGCGCGAGGCGGCGGACGTACGAGACCTCGGTCTCGAGCTCCATGCACTCCTCGTGCAGGGCGCGCACGTCGTCGAGCGGCAGCGACTCCAGGCCTTCGAGGTAGTCGGGAGCGAGAACGACGTCGATACGCCGACGGACCTCGGTCACGACGGCGAGGCTACCAGCGCGCTCAGCAGCTGGCCGCGAGCGTCGGGTACGGGTTGATCGTCCCGCCCGGGGTTCGGATCTCGAAGTGCAGGTGCGGCGCGGTCGCGTCGCCGGTCATGCCCACGTAGCCGATCACCTCGCCCTGGGACACCTGGCGCGGCCCGCCCGCGTAGGACGAGAAGTGGGCGTAGTAGTAGGTGTTGCCGTCGGTGGCGTTGAGGTACGCCTCGTTGCCCCCGAGACCGCCGGACTGGAGCGTGAGCGAGCCCGCCTTCACGGCGGCAACCGGCGTGCCGGTGCCGGCGAAGATGTCGATCCCGGCGTGGGCGCGGCCGCCCGACCGGGGGTCGCCGTAGTCGTTGGTGAACGATCCGTGCACCGGGCACAGGAAGCCCGCCACCGGCGTGCCGGACACGGTCTTGCGGGTGGATTGGACCGCCTGCTGCGCGGCGCGCTCGGCCGCGGCGCGCGACGCCGCCTCACGCGCGAGGCGGTTGACGAGCTCGTCGTAGGCGTGCTGCGCGTCGGCGAGCGAGGCCGCGAGCGCGCTCCTCTCCGACTCCAGCTGCGCGAGGAGCTCGTCTGCCTGCTCGCGCTTGTCCTGGAGGTCGGCCTTCTGGATGCCGAGGTCCTCGTCGAGGACACGGAGCTGGTCGATCGCGGCATCGTCCTTCGCGTTCGCGTGCGCGAGGAAGGTGGTGCGCCGGAGCTCCTTCATGACGTCACCGCTGCCGAACAGCACCCCGGCGCCGGTGTCGGACGGGATCTCGCGCGTCTTGTACGCGGTGACCGCCCGCCGCTCGGCGACGACGCGCAGCTCCGACGCGACCGCCCGTCCCGTCGCGATGCGCTGCTCCACGGCGTCGATCTGGTCGACGAGGAGCTCGTGCTTCGCCGTCGCCTGCTGGAACCGGCCGGCGGCGGCGTCGGACGCCGACTGCGCGTCGCGCAGCTTCTGCTCGAGCTCGGCCACCGACCCGGGCGCCGCGGTGGTCGCCGGGACCGGCGCGGGCGCCGCACCGGCGGGCGCGGCGAAGCCGCCGATCAGGACACCGAGGACCACGAGGGCCCCGAGACGGGTGACGGCGGGACGGGGAACGGCGGGGAACGGGTTCCGGCGCACGATCCCGGGCACGGTAGCGGCCGGGTCCCGCGGTCGCAACGATCGGGCGGCCCGGTCAGCCGCCGCTGACGGGCGGGAGGACGGCGAGCTCGTCGCCGTCGTGGAGCGGCGAATCGGCGCCCGCCGCGGGCTCGTCACCGTTGACCCAGACCCGTGCCGTGGCCAGCACGTCGCCGAACGCGGGTCCGTAGCGCTCGGCGAGCGCGGCCAGCGCCTCACCCACGGTGCGCGCGTCGACCTCGTCGGTGCTCCGGCCGGCGGCCTCCCGCGCCGACGCGAACAAGCGGACCCGAACCGCGCTCAGGCGCTGCTCCCGCCGGGTGCGGCGCCCGAACCGTCGTCGGCTTCGAGTGCGGCGAGCTCGGCCTCGAGCTCGGCAAGCTCCTCCTCGAGCCGGGCCAGCGCTTCGGTGGACGGTGCGCGCACGGCGTCACCGTCGGCGGGGGGATTCGGGTGGGTGTGCACCGCGCCGAATGTACGCGGCGCGGCCCGCTCAGCCCGACAGGCGGAACCGGAGCACTTCGATCTCGCTGGCCAGCAGCTCGGCCGTGCGCTCCAGCCGGTCGACGGGGTCGTCGAGGTCGAGGAGGACCTGCGCATCGAGCGGACCCAGGGCGGCGAGGATCGCCGCCTCGAACGAGGCGCGGGTCACGTCATCGGAGACGAGCACCTCGCCCGTGTGGGCGGGCAACCCGAGCTCGGCGCGCAACGCGTGCAGGCGGGCCAATGCCGAGCGCGTCGCGTCGATCGCGGCGGACGCGTCGCGGGTGGGCGCAGGCTCGGGCCGCACCGAGACGAGCGCGCGCGGATACGGGTCGTCGGGGAGCCACTCGTGCACCGCGAGGCGTTCGGTCCCGACCGTCACGAGCGCCCAGCGCCCGTCGGGCATCTCGCCGGCCTGCACGATCTGGGCCGCGGTTCCCACGGCGAAGCGCGTGTCGCCACCGCCCACCTCGTGCCCGCGTTCGATGAGGACCACGCCGAAGCGGGCGTCCCCCGCGAGGCAGTCGGCAACCAGCGCGCGGTACCGCGGCTCGAACACGTGCAGGGGCAGCACCGCGTGCGGGAACAGCACCGAGCCCAACGGGAACATCGGGAGCGCGAACGCGTCGTCGGCCACGGGTCCTCCTCGATCCGTCAGTTCAACCGGGCCTGGAGCCGCCGCAGCGCCTCCTCGCCCTGGCGGCGCTCCACCTCGGGGAGGCCGGGGATCTCGAGCCGCAGCTGCAGCGCCCACCGGGCCTGCATCGGCGTGCGACCGAGGAACGTGTTGACGAGGTTGGCGAGCATGCGGGACAGCACGGCCCGCGCCCCGACGGGGTCGAGGTAGTGGTCGAAGAACGGAGCGCCTGGATGCGTCTGGTCGAAGAGGCGCCGCGCGCCGGCGGCATCGAGCACCGTGCCGCCGTGGAAGGGGTCGACGAAGCCGTCGTCCGAACCCACGAGGAAGTGCCCCGGCATCCCCACGCCCACAAGTGCGATCCCGCGGCGCCGGCCGATCTCGATCATCAGCACGCTGAGCGCGATCGGCAGGCCGAGGCGGCGGCGCAGCACCTCGTCGAGGTAGGAGTTGCGCGGGTCGCCGTAGTCGATCGTGTCGCCCGCGAACCCGCGCTCGACGAACAGCGCGTGCGCGAGGGTCGCCACGTCGGCGGCGGGGATCGATGCCGCGAGCGCGTCGAGGGCCCGCAGCTCGGCGGCAACGTCGACCGCGTGATCGTGCGCGGCGATCAGCAGCGCGGCTTCGTCGAGCGCGATCGTGGACTCCGGGCCCCGGACCAGTTCCGAGAAGCGCGCCGTGACGTCCACCCGCGGACCGTACCCGCTCACGACCCGGCCGCGAACCGCCGAGGGAGGGGTGGCGACGCGCTCGTAGACTCCCCGTCATGGCCGCGCCCGCCGAGGTGTCCTCGCTCCACGACGCCGTCGCCAACCGACTGGACCACGCCGGGCAGCGGCGCACGCCCACCCGCGACGCGCTCGTCGACGTGCTCGCGGCCGCGGGACGCCCCCTGACGATCCCCGAGATCCTCGAGGCACACACCGATCTCGCGCAGAGCTCCGTGTACCGGAACCTCGTGATCCTCGAGCAGGCCGGCGTGGTCCACCGCATCGTGACGAACGCCGAGTTCGCGCGGTTCGAGCTCGCCGAGGACCTCACCGGCGACCATCACCACCACCTCATCTGCTCCAGCTGCGGAGTGGTGGAAGACGCTCCCGCGTCGGCCGGGATCGAGCGCGCCGTGCACCGTGCGATCGAGGAGGTCGAGCGCGCGAGCGGGTTCCGCACCACCGGCCACCGCATCGACCTCGTCGGGCTCTGCCGCAACTGCGGCTGACGCGCGTCGCGCGGAGTCCCCGCTAGTTGCTCGACGACGCGCCGGTGCCCGGCATCGTGGGCGTCTCCCCCTTCGCCAGCGCGGCGAAGATCTTGGTCAGGTCCTCGGGGGCGACCTCGCCGGAGGTGCGACCCACGACCTTGCCCTGCGCGTCGACGAACACCATGTACGGGTAGCCGGTGAGGCCGTAGGCGCTCGCCCCGGTGAAGCGCGCGTCGTCGACCATCACGCCGAACGGCCAGCGCTCGCGATCGAGCCACGCGCTCGGCGGGTAGTTGGGGTTCGACTTCGAGGTTCCCGTGGCCACGCCCATCACGTCGACACCGTTGATCTGCCCGTTCTGCGCGAGATCGACGAGCCGCGGCACCTCGGCCTGGCAGTGCGGGCACCAGTGCGCGAGGAAGATCATCGCGTAGGGCTTCCCGGTGGCCCCGCCGGCTTCGACGTTGGCGCCCTGGAAGTCGACGGAGCCGAGCTCCGGCGCGGACTGGCCGACCGCGGGATCGTTCTTCGCCGCCGTGTAGTCGGGCAGCGAGGATCCGGTGACGCTGACCTCGGCCGCGACCTCCGTGCTCGACTTGCCGCCACCGCCGCTGCTGCTCGTGCTGTCACCGCCGCCCGCGGCCACGAGGACCACGGCGAGCACCCCGACGATCACGATCCCGGCGATCACCGCGGGGAAGACCCACTTGTTCCCCGCGCGCTTGACCGCCGGTCCGGGCTTCCTCGGCTGTCCGGGCTTGCGCTTGCCTTGTGCCGTCACGTCGTGCCCTCCACGGCCGGGACACCCGGCTCGTTCGCTGCGGCTCCGTCCGAATGGTCGTCGCCGGGGCCCCAATGGTTCCCGGTTCCCACCCCCGCCGCCCCCTCGGAGCGGCGCTCCGAGATCCAGTCGACGAGGAGCAGCGTCCCGATCAGGAGGAACCCGCTCATCGCCATGAACGCCAGCGTCACGTATCCGAGTTCCTCGAACCACGGCACCGAGCACGGAACCGTGGCCGAGCAGGACTTGCTCTCGGTGAACACTCCCCGCTCCACGAGCCAGTGGTAGAGCGACAGCGGGGCCCCGACGACCACGAACGGGGCCGCGTAGATCCGGGCCCGGTGGTCCCGCAGCACCAGGCCGACGAGGAGGATCGCGGCGAGCGGGTACATGCAGATCCGCTGGTACCAGCACAGCCGACACGGGACGAAGTGCGCGATCTCGGAGTAGTAGAGGCTGCCGAGGGTGGCCACCGTCGCCACGAACCAGGCCAGCAGCCGGGCCGAGGGGCCGACGGCGTCGACCGCCGAACCGGCGAACCGGCGCGCCGACCCCGACACCAGCGCGGCGAGCGCGAGCAGGACCGCCACCACCACGACCGCGTTGGCCAGCAACGTGAGGATCGTGAAGAACGTGTTGGCGACGTCGACGTCGTTCATCGGCGAACCTCGAGGTCTCCCGTGACGTCGACCCGGTCGACCGGGCCGAGGCGGATCGTGGCCTGCACCCGCCACGTGCCGGCGAGCGGGATGTCGAGGCCCGGCGAGAGATAGTGCCCCGGACCGAGCTCGCGCAGTGGGACGGCGAGCGGCGCGATGCCCTTGCTCGGGAGCGCGAGCGTCATCTCGACGGTCAGCACGTCGAGGGGCGTCCCCGCCGGCGTGTAGGTGTTCACGTGGAGGTCGTTGAGCCCGGCCGCGCCCGGGGTGGCGGAGACGTCGAGCGTCACCCGGGCATCGTCGATCGTCACCCCGGTGGCACCCTCGACCCGACTGGCGGCGTCGGCC
Organism: Acidimicrobiia bacterium; assembly: GCA_041659105.1. GTDB lineage: Bacteria > Actinomycetota > Acidimicrobiia > IMCC26256 > PALSA-555 > CAIUKV01. The sequence goes on along the minus strand of JBAZYX010000002.1, from coordinate 48,527 downwards.
GGTGGCGCGGCGTTCACCAGGAGCGCCGACACGAAGAGCACCAGCGCGCCGAGGGCCACCTCCCCCCACACCGACCGGCGCAGGCGGCGCAGCTCCGCGGCCCGCTCGTCGACGGCGCGCGCGAGTGCGTCGTCGGGAGCACCGGCGCGGTCGTCGAGACCGACCGCACCCCCGTGCACGGACGGCACCGTCACCGGGACGGTCACCGCCGCGGGCGTCGGCTGCGGTGCGGCACCGAACACGCGGGCGACGATCTCGCGGCTGAACGACGCGGCCACGAGCAACAGCGCGAACACCACGAGCTTCACGACGAGGATGCGCCCGTACTCGTCGTCGCGCAGCGCGGTGAGCCCGCCGACGAGGCGCCAGGTCTGGAACGCGCCGGTCACGATCAGGATCCCGACGCACCCCAGCGCCACCCGCGAGAACCGGGGCACGGCGACGCGCAGGTCGTCGAGGTCGTCACGGGGCAGCACCACCGCTGCGAGGACCACGAGGCCCCCGAGCCAGACCGCCATCGCGCCGACGTGGAGGCCGTCGGTGAGAAGCGCGAACACGCGGTGGTCGCCGGTGGACGCGTGCCCGGCGAGGCCCGGCGTGCACACGAGCACCACGCCCACGACCGCGGCGGCCGGGAGCCACCACTGCGGAAGGGGCGACGACGCGGCCGGGCGGCGCGCGAAGAGCACGCGCAGCAGCACGAACGCGACGACCAGCACGACGAGCCGGAGGAGCCACACCTCACCGAAGCGCGTGGCGAGCGTGTCGCGCAGCACGCCGAGGTCGAGCGCGTCCACCAGGCTCCCCCCGCGTGAGTACGCGCCGAAGAGCAGCGCGCCCACCACGGTCGACGCGGTGAGTCCCACCCAGCCCGCGGTGACGACGCGCCGGGTCGCGCGCGCGTCGCGGGCGCGCGGCCAGATCACCGCGGCCACCGCGACGCCACCGACCAGCAACGCCATCGACGCGAGCACCGTCCATCGGGCCGCGGCCCAACCCATCGCCACCGCGCGGTCGGCGCGCTGCCCGGCCAGCAGGTCGTCGGCCAGCGACTCGACGTCGGCCGTCGACGCGCTCGCGTTGCCGACCTGGAACGTAGAGGTCCCCTGGATCGGGTGCGTGTCCTCCGACACCGCTCGCCACGTGACGATGTACGAGCCGTCGTCGAGCTCGCCCTCGATCGGCAGCACGAGCCGGCCGGGGGAGGGCTGTCGGAGCGCGCCGGTGCGGACCCGGTCGCCGTTGCGGTCGTAGACGAACAAGCCGCCCAGCTCCACGTTCACGCCTTCGGTGAACGTGACCTTCACCGACTTCGGGGACTGCTGGAGCACCTCGCCGGCGGTGGGGCTCACCGACACGACGTCCGCGTGGGCGCCCGCGACGGAGGCGAGCGGGCCCACGAGCAGCGCCGCGGCGAGGGCGGCGACGGCGACCACGGCGGTGCGCCACCGCCGGATCGCGCTGCGGGAAGGGATCGCTCGAGCCATGGGTCCTGGTCGGCTCCGGAAAGGCGGGGGGTCACCAGTATCGTCGCTCCACGGTGCGTGTTCACGGTCGGCTCCGCCCCCGACGGCTCCTCGTCGCGGCCACCACGGGGGCCGTCGCGGTGGTGATCGTGCTCACCGGCGCCCTCGCGACGGTCGTGGCCATGGCCGCGCCGGCCGGCGCGCACACGGTGGGCGGGGTGAACGCGACCAACTACCGGACCACGATCCGCTCGGTGTCGGCCGGCGCCACCGGCGTCACCGTCCGGGCGATCGACAACGGCGACCGGCTCGAGCTCCGCAACACCGGGAAGCAGGACGTGATCGTCGAGGGGTACGACGACGAGCCGTACCTGCGGGTCGGTCCGCGCGGTGCGTTCGAGAACACCCGCTCGCCGGCGCGGTACCTCAACCGGGCACGCCGCAACCCCGAGCCGCCACCCGCGTCGGCAGATCCCACGGCCGCGCCCGAGTGGAAGAAGGTCGGGTCGGGCACCACCGTGCGTTGGCACGACCACCGCGCGCACTGGATGGACACGGTCGACCCGCCCGTCGTCCAGCGGGCGCCGGGCGAGGAGCACCTGATCCAGGCGTTCACGATCGTGCTCCGGCGCGGCGGTGAGACGATCCGCGTCAAGGGCGACGTGCGTTGGATCCCGGGGCCGTCACCCTGGCCGTGGATCGCCGGCGCGGCCGTGCTCGCGATCGGAACCGTCGTGGCCGCTCGCAGGCGTGCCGCGGCAGGTGTGCTCGGCGCCGTGCTCGCGGCCGCGCTCACCGGCGCGGTGGTCCACGCCGTCGGCAGCTGGACCTACGCCACCAACCCGTTCGGCAACCGCGCGGGTGACGCCTTGCCGACGATCGGCGCCGTCGCGCTCGGCGCGGTCGCGCTCGTGCAGCTCCGCCGGCGCGGCCTGCGCGCGGCCGCGCCCCTGCTCGTGTTCGCCGGGCTGTTCCTCGGCATCGCGATCGGGCTGGCCGACATGTCGGCCCTGTCCAAGTCGCAGCTGCCCACCGACCTGGCCCCCGCGCTCGACCGCCTGACCATCGCGGTGGCCCTCGGCGGCGGCTTCGGCGTGGCCGTGGGCGCCGCCTTCCACGTGGCCGAGCACCGGCCTTCCCCGCCCCCACCACCGGGCGCAACGGGCCCCGCCGCTCCCGGGCCCCGAAGCGAGAATGAGTCTCATTCTATGATGAAGGGGTGACTCCCCCGGCCGTGCTCGCAGCGCACGGCGTCTCCTTCTCCTACGGCGACGAGCCGGTCGTCGAACGCGTCGACCTGACGGTCGCCGCGGGCGAGTTCGTGGCGCTCGTGGGCCCGAACGGCTCGGGCAAGTCCACGCTCCTGCGGCTCCTCCTCGGGCTGCTCCACCCCGACGCCGGCACCGTGGAGGTGCTCGGTGCCGCACCCGGCGACCTCCACGACCGGTGGCGGGTGGGCTACGTCCCCCAACGGCGCATCCTCGACCTCGACGTGCCGGCCACGGTCGACGAGGTGGTCACGTCGGGGCGCACCGCCCGGCGCGGGTGGTGGCGGTTCCCCGGCCGGGCCGACCGCGAAGCGGTGGACCACGCGCTCGAGGCCGTCGCCCTCGCCGACCTGCGCCGCCGCCCGGTGGGCGCGCTCTCCGGCGGGCAGCAGCAGCGGGTCCTCATCGCGCGGGCGCTCGTGAGCGAGCCCGCCGTGCTCGTGCTCGACGAGCCGATCGCGGGCGTCGACCGCGAGTCGCAACGCCTCTTCCGCGACAGCCTCGTGCACCTCGTGGAGCACCACGACAGCGCGGTGCTGCTCGTCTCCCACGAGCTGGGCGCGGTGGCGAACGACCTCGACCGGGTGGTCGTGATGAAGCGTCGGGTGCTCTTCGACGGGCCGCCCGAGGAGCTCGCGTCCACCGGCGTGCACCTGGGCGTGCACGCCGACGACCTCCCCCGCTGGCTCGAGGACCTGCAGCCGTGAGCGCTGTGATCTCGGCCCTGGCCACCCTGCCCCTGCCGTGGCCCTTCGAGCGCGAGTACATGCAGCTCGCGCTGGCCGCCGGGCTCGTGATCGGGATCTGCGCGCCCCTGATCGGCGTCTACCTCGTGCAGCAACGCCTGTCGCTCATGGGCGACGGCATCGGTCACCTCGCGTTCGCGGGCGTGGCCGCCGGACTGCTCCTCGAGGTGTGGCCGATCTGGACCGCGATGCTCGTGGCGGTCGTGGGCGCGCTCGCGATCGAGTGGTTGCGCAGCCGGGGCCGCACGACGAGCGACCTCGCGCTCGCGCTCTGGTTCTACGGCGGGATCGCGGCCGGAGTCGTGATCGCGAGCCGGGCCGGCGACGGCGGGCTCGCGATCGTGCCGTACCTGTTCGGCTCGATCCTCACCATCGACGCGTCGGACGTGCGCGTGATCGTGCTGCTCGGCATCGCGATCATCGCGGCGCTCGCGCTGTTCGGCCGGGCCCTCTTCGCGATCGTGGTCGACGAGGAGTCGGCCCGGGTCGCGGGCATCCCGGTGGGCGCGGGGAACGCGCTCCTCGCCGTGCTCACGGCGGTGACGGTGGTGGCCGCGATGCGCGTGGTCGGCGTGCTGCTGATCGCCGCGCTCATGGTCCTCCCGGTGGCCACCGGACGGGTGATGAGCCGGTCGTTCCGGGGCACGATGGCGATGTCGGCCGGGATCGGGGCGGCGTCGGTGCTGCTGGGCCTGGCCGCGGCCCGCCAGTGGGCGCTCGCCCCCGGTGGGTCGATCGTGCTCGTGGCGGCCGCGGTGTTCGGCGTGACCAGCCTGGTCGGCGGCCGGCGCGCCGCGGCCCGGGTGACGGTCATGCCCGCCGACCGGCCCCCGGGTGACGACCACGAGGACCACGACCACCAGCACTGACGGGGGTCGACCCGCGGCGCCGGCGAGTGCCGGGTCAGCAGATGCCGGCGACGGTGGGGTACGGGTTCACTGCCGGGCCACCGCCGGGGTGCACCTCGAAGTGCGTGTGGGTCGCCCCACCGGAGGCGTCACCGGTGTTGCCCGCGTACCCGAGCGCGTCACCCTGCTGGACCCGGCGCGAGCCACCCTCGTACGCATCGAGGTGGAAGTAGTAATAGAGGTTGCCGTCGTCGCCGTAGAGCCACGCGCCGTTGCCCGACGTGGCGCCCGTGTGCATCTCCACGTTGCCCGACACGACCGCGACGTTCGGCGTGCCGCGCGGCGTCATCAGGTCGACACCCTGGTGCCAGCCGGTCGTGGCGCGCGGGAACCCCCACGAGTCGATGAAGCTCACCGGCCCGCGGATGGGGCAGATCAGGCCGGTCGCCACGTACGCGTTGCCGTAGTCGCGCCCCGACTGCGACTGCGCCTGCTTCTGCGCCGCGAGCCGCGCCCGCTCCTGCTCCTGGCGCGCCGCCTCCTCGCGCTTGATCCGCTCCTCGAACGCGTCGAGTGCCTGCTGCGCGTTCTGGAGCTGCTTGTCGAGGTCGGTCTGCTCGACGGCGCGCTGGTCACGCGCGGTGCGTGCGTCGGCCCGGAGGTCCCGCAGCTCCGTCTCGCGTGTGGACAGCGCGTCCGTCGCCACCGCGAGCTGCGCGATCGCGGCGTTGTCGCGCGCGTTGGCGTGCTCGAGCAGCTTCGCCCGGCGCAGCCGGTCGAGGGGCCGGTCGAAGCTGAGTGCGCCGGTGTCGACCCCGCGCTGCACGTAGGCGGTCACCGCCCGGTCCCGGGCGAGGCCGCTGAGGACCGTGACCCGCTCGCGGTTGGCCGCGATGTCCCGCTCGGCGGAGGCGATCTGGACCTCGAGGTCCTCGAGCCGGTTCACGGCGTCCATGTACCGCTGGGTGGCCTGGGTCGCGGCGTCACGCGCCGCGGTCACCGCGGCCCGGAGGTCGTCGATCTCCGACGCGCCCGCGGGGGAGCAGGTCGCCACGGCCAGCGCGAGCGCGACCGTCACGACCACCGCCCACCGCTGCCCGATCCTCACCATGCACAACACCAACCACTCTGGCCACACCACCGGGCGCGCGGAGGCCCGCCGGGCGGAATGGGGAGGCCCAAGAGGCTAATCGGGGCCACCACGAGTGGCCACCGCCGCCGGTTAGCGTCCGGCCGTGACCTCCGAACCCGCCTCCCGACCCGATCCGTCCGCCCGCCCCGGCCGCATGGCCGGCGAGCTCGCCCTGGTGACCGGCTCCACCTCCGGCATCGGCCGGGCCATCGCCTCGGAGTTCGCCGCCGAAGGCGCCCGGGTGGTGGTCCACGGCCGCGACGCGGGCCGGGGCGGGGCCGTGGTCGACGAGGCCCGGGCCCGGGGCGGCGAGGCCTGGTTCGTTCCTGCCGACCTCTCGGGCGAGGCCGCGGCCGAGCAGCTCGTGGCCGAAGCCGCCGAGTGGCTCGGCGGGCTGACCGTGCTCGTCAACAACGCGGTCGGCGTGAGCGCGGGCCAGGACTCCGTGGTCGGCGAGATGAGCACCGAGTACTGGGAGGCGGCGCTGCGCGTGAACCTCACCGCGCCGATGGTGCTGTGCCGCAGCGCACTCCCCCACATGCTCGCCGCCGGTCACGGGTCCATCATCAACGTCTCGTCGCGCCAGGCCGAGCGACCGAGCTCCGGAATGGCCGCCTACTGCGCGAGCAAGGGTGGCCTCAACGCGCTCACCCGCGCACTCGCGGTGGAGTACGGCGGGCACAACGTCCGCGCGAACACGTTGAGCCCCGGCTTCGTGGTGAACGACCGGCGCGACGCCGACATCGCCCCCGAGCGCCGGGCGCGCTACGAGGCCATGCACCTCACGCGCCTGGGCAACGCGCGCGACTGCGCGTACGCCGCGGTGTACCTCGCGAGCCACGAGTCCGAGTTCCTCACCGGCATCAACCTCCAGCTCGACGGCGGCAGCAGCATCGGCCGCGCCGCCGTCCTGGGCTGAACGACCGTCGAGCCTTCCGCAACCGAACGGAGCGACCATGAAGACCCACCCGCGCGTCTCGCTGTCGATGCTGTCGCAGTGGAACTGGACCGTCGACGAGGATCTCGCCTTCTTCGACCGTGAGGGCGTCGAGGTGATCGGGCTGTCGTTGGCCAAGCTCGACGCGGCGGGCGGCTGGGAGCGGTACGTGGACCGCGTGCGCGACGGCGGATACCGGGTGGCCAACCTGATCGGGCTCGGTCCGATCCCGTGGAGCAACCCCGCCGGACGGGCCGCGGGGCTGGCCAAGACCCGCGACGCGCTCGACGCCGCACACGCGTTCGGCGCCGAGTGCATCGTGCTCACCACCGGACCCGCGGGCCAGCTCACCTGGGAGGAGGCGGCCGACGCCTACGCCGACACCGTGGGCCCCGTGTTCGCAGAGCACGCGGTCTCGCGCGGCATCAACGTCGCGCTGGAGCACACCAACGGTCTGCGCGTCGACGTGGGCTTCCTCCACACGCTGCGCGACGCGATCGACTTCGCGCGCCGACTCGGCGTGGGCGTGTGCATGGAGATCAACGCGTGCTGGGCCGAGCGCGGTCTCGCCGACACGATCGCCAACGGCATCGACACCATCACGATCGTGCAGCTGAGCGACTTCGCCGCGGGCACGATGAGCACCCCGAACCGGCTCGTGCCCGGCGACGGCGACATCCCGATGGAGCGCATCGTGGGCCAGGTGCTCGCTGCCGGCTACGCGGGCGTGTTCGACCTCGAGATGATCGGCCCGAGGATCGAGGAGGAGGGCTACGTGTCCGCTTCGACGCGCGCCGTCGAGTACGTGGGCGCCCTGCTCACCCGCCTCGGAGCCTGAGCTCGGCCGGAGCGGCCCTCGTCGGCGCTCACCCCGGCGGCCCCCAGTCGACGCGCGGGGCGAGGTCGATCACCGTCACCGGCCGTTGCTCCACGCCCGCGACCAGCCCCCAGTACCAGTCGGGCCAGTCGACGACCCGGCCGTCGGGACCGACGAGCAGCTGCACCAGCCAGGCCGCGGCGAGTGACGCACCGGTCTCGGCCTCCACGAGCGCCTGCTCCATGATCCCCGCCTTCCCCCGCCGCTGCGCGACCCGCGTGCCGCCCACGTAGCGCTCGTGCACCCAGCCCTCGCGGTCGTAGCGCACGTGCAGCTCGCGCACGACCACCGTGTAACCGCCCCGGCGCACGAAGCGCGGCCAGTCGGGCGCGAGGCGCGCGGCGGCGTAGGCCATCCGCAGCTCGTTGAGCATCCGCACGACGGCGGTGTTGTTCAGATGGTCCTGCCACTCGTCGCGGTCGGCGTCGATCGGGTCGACGTCGAACACGACGGAGTACCCGTCGGCGCGCAGCGCGTCGGCGCCCACGGAGGCGAGCACCGGCTCCGGACGCACGCCCACTGGGGGCCACGGGTTGCGCCAGTCCGCACCTTCGCCCCGGCGCGGCGCGGCGGTGTCGCTCACGCGCTCACGCCCAGAGGTACGTGCCGCCGTCGCACATGAACGTCTGGCCCGTCAGGTAGCGGCACGCGTCGGTGCAGAGGAAGTGGGCCACCGGGCCGATGTCGAGCTCGGGATCCCCGTTGCGGTGCATCGGGCTCGTGCGCATGAACTCCTCGTAGTGCTCGCTGCCCACCGACCGCGGCGGCGCCGCCGCGGGCGCGATCGCGTTCACCACGATGCCGTCGACGGCCCACTCCTTCGCCGCAGTGCGCGTGAGGGCGCGGATCGCCTCCTTCGACGCGTTGTACGCGCCGAAGCCCTGCCCACCCACGATGCCCATCGACGACGCGAAGTTGACGATCCGGCCCCAGCCCGCCGCCTTCATGTGCGGGTACACCGCCTGCATCGCCCACAGCGTGCCGAGCACGCCGGACCGGTAGAACACGTCGAGATCCTCCGCGCCCACCTCGGCAATCGGCGCGTTGGGTCGGAACGTCTGCGCGTTGTTGACGATCCCGTCGACGCGATCGAACTCCTCGACGGTCGCGGCGACCATCGCGTCGAGCGTCTCCTTCTCCATGATGTTGCACTGGAGGCCGAGGGCCGTCGCGCCGAGCGCCTCGAGCTCGGCGACCGTGCGGGCCATCTTCTCCGCGTTCCAGTCGGCCACCACCACCGTGGCGCCCGCCTTGGCCAGATGGTGCGCCATGCCGCGCCCAACCCCCTGGCCCGAACCGGTGACGATGATCACGCGGTCCTGCACCGAGTGCATCACGCGGATCGCTTCGGGGGAGACGTCGTTCGGGTTCGTCATTCGTGGCACGCTATCGGTCCGGTCAGGCGCCGATGAGCTCCACGAGCACGCCGTCGGGATCGCGCACCACGGCCATCGGCACGCCGGCGCCGCCCATCCCCTGCACCTCGATGCGCCGGGGCTCGCCGCCGAGGCCCATCGCCGCGAGCCGCGCGAGGGTCGCGTCGACGTCGACGTAGAACGAGAGCAGGAAGAAGCCGAGCTGGGGCGCGGGACCCGGGCCGGCGCCCTCGGCCATGCCGCCGGGGAACTCCACCAGCTCCACGATCCCGCCGTCGTCCGCGTCGGGGTCACCGAGGAACGCCGAGTGCAACCGCGGCTCGGGGGCCCCGAAGAGCGTGGGCCAGTCCCCCTCGAACTCCTTCTCCCAGAGGAGCGCGAGCCCGAGGCCCTCGGTGTAGAACCGCAGGCTCGCGTCGAAGTCGCGAACGCAGATGGCGCTGTGGTGGCAGTTGATCGGCATCGTGTGAGGCTAGAGGCGAGCCCCGCGCACGGCAATGCCGCCGGCCACGTGAGCCGGGGCCCGAGCGGCCCGGCGCTCAGTCGACCCGGCCGAACAGCTGGGCCAGCGCGTTCCACGCGCCGAGGGGGGCCTGCACCGCGTGCAGGCTCAGGCCCGTCCCCAGCCACGCGCGCGGACCACCGGGGACCGTGAGCCCCACGTCGTCGAGGCCCCGCCGCATCGCGCGCCGGATGGCCACGGCGAACACGAGCGACATCGGCAGGACCAGCAGCAGGTACGCGAAGAGCAGCTCCGGTGCGCCCATCACCGCGAGTGCGAGCGCGAGCAACGCACCCCCGGTGAACACCCCGTCGAGCACGGGCGCCGTCGCGTCGACCATCGCGACGAACCGGTTGAACGGGAACCGCAGCGAACGCAGACCCTTCACGCGGGCACCTTCCACAATCGAGTTCGCAGCCCGCACGCGCCGGGCGGCCCACGAGCCGAGCGTCACCGGCTGGCTCGTGAACGCGACCGCGAGCGGCTCGTGGAAGACGCGCCAGCCCCGTTCGAGGAAGCGCCAGGTGATCATCACACCGTCGGCGTCGTCACGCGACCAGCCCTCGACCGCGCGCACCGCGTCGGTCCGGAAGAGCGAGCACGCGCCTTCGGCCACGAGCGGGGCCTGGAACAGGCCGTGCACCCGCTGGTTCGCGTGGGCGTTCAGCGAGTAGTCGTAGGCGATCACCTCGGGGAGGTCGCCGTTGCGCGTGTTGCGCACGAGCGCGTGGGCCGACACCGCGGCGGTGTCCGACGGGGAGCGCAGAAGGCGCGCCACCAGGAGCCGCACTGCGGACGGGTGGAGCACCGTGCCCGCGTCCATCACCACCAGCAGCGGAGTGTCCGTCACCGCGGTGGCCGCGTTGCGGGCGTACACCACACCCACCCGTCGCTCCACCAGCACCTTGAGGTCGATGCCGAGCTGCGCGGCGGCGCGCCGGGCTTCGTCCACCGTGGCGTCGGTCGATCCGTTGTCGACGAGCAGCACCGTCAGCGGACCGTCGTAGTCCTGCGTGCGCAACGCCCCGAGGGTGACCACCACCGACCGGGCCTGGTTGCGCGCGGTGATCGCGACCGTGGTGGGCAGCGCGGGACGGACGACGGTGGGCGTGGGCGGCTGGTCGAGCACGAGTCCCGCGAGCGAGAAGGTCACGACCATCCCGGGCAGCGCGACCACCACGAGGAACAGCACGGCGCCGATCGGCCACGGCACGACCTCGTCCATCGCCGGCAACGCCGCGGCCGCACTCGCGGCGGCGAGCAGGAGCCACAGCGCCGTCGCCCCGAGCGCGAGGCCGAACTTCGCCTGCACCGTGACGTAGCGCTTGGGCGCGGGAAGGGCGACGAAGTCGGCGACCGGGCGCAGCCTTGGCAGGGGAAAGGCCGCGCTGGACCGGAACTCGCCGTTCCCGGCCGCCGACTCCGCCTGGACCGACGTGTGCTCGGTGAGCGGCAGCGTGGTCATGACCGCTCGTATCGGCACCGGCACGTTCGGGAAACGAGCCGAAGTCGGGAAAGGTTCGGCCAAGACCGCGCGGCGGGAGTTCGGCCGAAGGGCGTGCACAGCGCAGCGGCGAGTTCGGCCGAAGGGCGTGCACAGCGCAGCGGCGAGTTCGGCCGAAGGGCGTGCACAGCGCAGCGGCGAGTTCGGCCGAAGGGCGTGCACAGCGCAGCGGCGTACGGAGTTACGATCCGGCCGTGCCGACCATCTTCACCCGGATCATCGACGGCGAGATCCCGGGCCACTTCGTGTGGACCGACGATCGCTGCGTGGCCTTCCTCTCGATCAACCCGATCACCCCGGGTCACGTCATCGTGGTGCCGCGGGCCGAGATCGACCACTGGCTCGACCTCGATCCCGACCTCGCCGCGCACCTCATGGTCGTGGCCCGCGCCGTCGGCCTCGCCCAGCAGCGCGCGTTCTCCGCGTCGCGGGTTGGCCTGGAGATCGCCGGGTTCGAGGTGCCCCACTGCCACCTCCACGTGCTGCCGATCCAGGGCGAGGAGGACCTCCACCTGTCGCGCAGCGCGCGCAGCGTGGAGAACGACGAGCTCGTGGCCAACGCGACGAACATCCGCAACGCGCTCGGCGAGCTCGGTCTCGCCCCCTGACGCGACCCGGGTCGGCGACGGTCAGGCGGCGGCGCGGCTCGCAACGACGCGCCGCGCGATCGCCCGCCAGCCCAGCATCCCGAGACCGAAGAACAGCGTCGTCACGATCACGAACGACGGCTTGAAGTCGCGGCCCTGGATCGAGATCCGCAGCACCATCCCCACCGCCACGGTGCCGATCCACGCTCCGACCACGCGCTTCCAGGCGAACGGGTACCACCACGCGCCGCTGAGCACCCCGCTCACGCCGAGGCCGGCGGCGAAGGGCCACCACACCCGGAGGAAGCCCGCGAGGTTGTCGCCCTCGTCGTGACTGCGGCGGCCCACGAGGACGAAGAGCGTGACCACGAGCAGGTCGAGGAGGGGCGGGATCCAGACCGCCAGGCTGCGGGTCCGAGCCGTGATCATGTGCGCGCCACCCTCATTCGCCGGTCACCACCGCGAGCCAGTGCTCCACGAACCCGTCGGCGTCCACGCCGGTGACGACGTCGGACTCGTGTCCTTGGAGCGGGTCCACGAACGTACGCGGCACCCCGTCGTGGAGCGCAACCGTGACCGGCACCCGCTCAACGGTCACGAACTCGCTCGAGACGGCGCACGCCACCGTGAGGGGGTCGTGGAGGTAGGCGACCACGTCGGCCGGGACCCGACCGCGGGAGCGCTCGTGGAGGAGCACGCTCCACCCGTCGACCAGGGCGGCGAGGGCGCGGCCCAGGTCGTCGGACACGCGGAGCCGCTCGAGGTGGTGCGCGCGCAGCGGCACGCCCACGGTCACGTCGAGGGGCACGAAGCGGACCGCGAAGCCGGCGTTGAGGCTGACCACGCTCGCGGCCGCGTCCGTCACGAGGTTGTGGTCGCGGGCGGGACCCATCACCGCGCCGAGGTAGTGCACGGGGGCGAACACGCCGCCCATCACCGTCAGCAGTGGCACCCGGTGGGGATAGCTCGGGTCCCGATGCACGGCGGCCGCGACGTTCGACTGCATGCCGACCGTCGCGACGACGGGCGGGGTCGGGCCGTGCGCCAGGTCGAGGAGGACGGTGACGGCGTCGCGCTCGTCGATCGGCGCATCGGGACCGGCCGCGAGCCCCTCGCCCTCGTGCCCGAACCAGGCCCGGTCGTCGAAGCCGCCGACGCCGGCGGCGACCACCACGTCGGTCCGGCCCGCGATCCCGACCAGCCGCGCGGCGATGCGGGCCCGGGCCCCCGTGTCGGCCGAGACGGTGGTGACCGCGCGCAGATCGATGCCGGGGTGGCGCAGCGCGTACGCGAGGGCGAGGGCGTCATCGACGTCCGTCCCGATGTCCGTGTCGAGCACCACCCCCTGTCTGTGCACGCAGCGGTGCTATCGCACGGCCGAACGCACGAACAAGTGCGGCACCGGCGAGGGATGGGACCTAGCCTGCTCCCGTGCGCCCGGGGCCCGACGTCGAGGTGGTGGAGCTCGAGCCGGGTGACCTCGTGGCGGCCGGGGCGCTGATCGCCCGCGTGTGGGGCGTGCCCGATGGCCGCGGCTTCATCGACATCCACACGTTCCGCGCGTATCTCCTGGCCGGCGAACCGCTCCTCGGCGCCTTCGTCCCCGGGCGGGCGCACGACCCCACTGCGCTGCTCGGCGCGTCGATCGGATTCGTGGGCACCCATCCCGGCGGCATGCACATCCACTCCCACGTCACCGGCGTGGAGCCCACCCACCAGCACCGGGGCGTGGGCGCGGCGTTGAAGCTCGCCCAGCGCGACTGGGCGCTGGCGCGCGGGATCACCGAGGTGCGCTGGACGTTCGACCCGCTCGTCGCCCGCAACGCGTTCTTCAACCTCACCAAGCTCGGCGCGCGCGGCGTGACGTACCACGTGAACGTCTACGGCGAGATGCCCGACGCCACCAACGCAGGCGACGAGTCGGACCGCGTGGAAGCGGTGTGGGACCTCACGGAACCGGTGGGACGACCCGAGCCCGACCTCGACGCGCTGATGACGGCGGGAGCAGCCGTGATCCTCTCGCTCGACGGCGAGGTGTGGCCGGAGGCCCGGCTCGTGCCCGTGCTCCTCGCGTGCGTCCCGTCCGACATCGTGGTGGTCCGGCACGCGGACCCCGCGGCCGGACAGCGTTGGCGTCGGGCCGCGCGCGCTGCGATCGGTCGCGCGCTCGACCTCGGCTACGCGGCCACCGGCGCGACGCGCGACGGCTGGTGGGTGCTCGAGGCCGGCCCCGGCGCGCACCGGAACGAGGCCGAGTGAACGTCCAGGCGATCGAGCTGCGCCGGGTGGCGCTGCCGCTCGTCACGCCGTTCCGCACGTCGTTCGGAACCGAGACCGACCGGGACATCCTCCTCGTTCGGATCGAGACCGACCGCGGCGAGGGCTGGGGCGAGTGCGTCGCGTTCGCGGAGCCGTCCTACTCCGCGGAGTACGTCGACGGCGCGCAGGAGGTCCTGCGCGCGTTCCTGGGCCCGCGCGTGCTCGCGGCGGACGGGCTCACGGTCGCCGGGCTCGCGGAGCTGCTCGCGCCGGTCAAGGGCCACCCGATGGCGAAGACCGCGCTCGAGCTCGCGCTGCTCGACGCCGAGCTGCGCGCGGAGGGCGTGTCGCTCGGCGCCCGGCTCGGCGCGGCACGCGGGGAGGTCGACTGCGGGGTGTCGGTCGGCATGTTCCCGCTCGCCGAGCTGCTCGAGCAGGTCGACGGCTACGTGGCCGACGGCTACCGGCGGGTGAAGCTGAAGATCGCACCCGGGTTCGACGTGGACGCGGTGCGCTCGGTGCGCGAGCGCCATCCCGATCTCGCGCTCCAGGTCGACGCCAACACCGCGTACACCGTGGGGGACATCGACGTGCTGGCCGCGCTCGATCCGTTCGACCTGCTGCTGATCGAGCAGCCACTCCCCGAGGACGACCTCCCCGGGCACGCCGAGGTCGCGCGGCTGATCCGCACCCCCGTCTGCCTCGACGAGTCGATCACCTCGGTGCGCGTCGCCGAGCAGGCGATCGCCATGGGCGCGTGCTCCATCGTCAACATCAAGGCCGGCCGGGTGGGCGGCTACCTCGAGGCGGTGCGGGTGCACGACGCGTGCGTCGCACGCGGGGTACCTGTGTGGTGCGGCGGCATGCTCGAGACCGGCATCGGCCGCGCCGCGAACGTCGCGCTGGCCGCGCTCGCCGGGTTCACCCTCCCGGGCGACACCTCCGCGTCCGACCGCTACTACGCGCGCGACGTGCTCACCGAGCCGTTCACCCTCGTCGACGGGCGCCTCGCCGTGCCGAGCGGCCCGGGCCTCGGCGTGACCGTCGACCGCGACTTCGTCGAGTCGATCACGACGTCGGTCGAGACCCTGCGCCGCTGACGGCTACCAGGCCCAGGTCTGACCGCCGTTCACCCGGAAGATCTGCCCGGTCGCGTACTTCGAAGCGTCGCTCACGAGGTATTGGATGAGCAGGGCCTGGTCCATCGACTCGCCCACGATGCCGAGCGGCGACATGCTCTTCGAGTACTCCATGAACTCGTCGTAGGCCTGCTGGTCGATCGTCCCGTCGGGCTTGTGGAGTCGCCAGGTGGTGAAAGGCGTGACGGTCATGCCGGGCGCGATCGCGTTCACCCGGATGCCGTGCTCGCCCGCCTCGAGCGCGGCGGTCATCGAGAGCATGGCGACCGCGGCCTTCGTGAACGCATAGACGCCGATGCCGGCGTACGGGAGGTCGATCGCGCCTGACGAGACGTTGACGATCGCCCCGGAACCCTGGCCCTTCATCGCCTTGATCGCGTACTGCGTGCCGTAGAGCACGCCCTTGAGGTTGAGGTCGATGCCGCGGTCGATGGTGTCGTCGTCGAGGTCCTCGATGAGACCGGGGAACATCGCGCCGGCGATGTTGCACACGGCGTCGATCCGGCCGAACTCGCCGACCGCGGCGTCGATCATGGCCTCGACCTGCGCGCGCTTCGTCACGTCGGTGGGCACCGCGTGCGCGCGGGTGCCGGCGGCCTCGACCGCCGCTACGGTGGACGCGAGCCCGTCGGCGTTGAGGTCGGCGCACACCACGGACGCACCGGCCGCGGCCAGCACCTCGCAGGTCGCGGCACCGATGCCGCTGGCGGCACCCGTGACCACGGCGACGCGGCCGTCCATGCGGTAGGCGTCGAACGGGCTCGTCATCGCTGTCTCCTCATTCGTGGTGCCCACCCGGTCGGGAGAGCAGGTCGCGATCAGTCGTGCAGCTGGCTCCGGCCGCGCTCGACGATGCCGGCGCGGCGCGCTTCGATCTCGGCGGGGTCGAAGCCGGCGCCCTCCCAGGCGCGGCTCGCCGCGGCCTCGATCTCCCACCCCTCGCCGACCGTCGTGTCGGCAACGGCGTCGTAGAGGCGCAGCATCTCGCTCACCGCAGCACGGTCGTTGTGTACGGCGCCGAGCGCGAGGGTGCGCGTGAACGGCAGCAGCTCGTCGTGCGGGACGACGTGGTTGACCAACCCCCACGTGAGCGCCTGCTCCGCGTTGAGGTAGTTGCCCGTAGCGCTGAGCTCGCGCGCCCGCCGTACCCCCACCGACTGGCACAGCATCACCGTGAGGCCCCACCCCGGGATCACGCCGACGCGTGCGTGTGTGTCGGCGAAACGCGCCCGCTCCGACGCCACCAGGAAGTCGCAGCCCAGCGCCAGCTCGAACCCGCCCGTCACGGCCGGGCCGTTGACCGCGCCGATGAGCAGCTTCGTCCGCGGAGGGAACGGGCCGCGGAAGGGGAGCCGTCCCTCGGCGTCGCGAACGCCCATGCCCATCCCGTCGACGTCGCCCGGCTCCGTACCCGCGCCACCGAACTCCTTGAGGTCGACCCCCGCACAGAAGGCGGGGTCGGCGCCGGTCAGGATCATCGCGCCGACGTCGTCGCGGGCCTCGAGCTCCTGGAGCACCACCGGCAGCCGCTGGCCCATCGCCCGGTTGATCGCGTTCCGCGACTCCGGCCGGTTGAGCGTGACGGTGGCGATGCCATCGCTGACGTCGACGAGCACCACGTCGTCGGAGCTCTTCGTACCCACCGACGCGCTCACCCGCCGTACAGCACGCGACGCGCGTTGCCGGCGAGCACGAGGTGCTTGTCGTCGCGGCCGATGTCGTCCATCTGGAGGATCTTCGTGACGCTGTCGGGGAACTCGCTGTCCCAGTGCGGATAATCGGACGCGTACGCCACGACGTGCCCCCCGAGCTGGCCGATGGTGTGGCCGAGGTCGGGCTCGGCCTCGCAGGAGATGATCATGCGCCCGTCGGCCAGGTACATGCTCGGCTCCATCGTGATGTTGGGCATCTCGCCCGGTCGCTTCTCGTAGTGCTCGTCGAGCCGGTGGATGAGGAACGGCGCCCAGCCGGTGCCCGCTTCGAGCATCGCGATCCGCAGGCGCTTGAACCGCTCGAGCACGCCGCCGCAGAGGATGTTGGTGACGGCGAACATGATGTCGAACGGGAACTCGATCGCGTGCAGCTGCACGTAGCTGTCGACGAACCGGTCGTGCGCGAAGCGCGGGCCGCCGGCGTGGAAGCCGATCGGCACGTCGAGCTCCTCGGCGAGCGCGTAGAACTCGTCGTTCTCACGGTCCTCCGGATTGCGCATGCCGACCGAGCACGGGACCGTGAGCGACACGAACCCGAGCTCCTCGACGCAGCGGCGCGCTTCGGCGAGCGCGTGCGGCATCGACTGCATCGGGAGCATCGCCGCGCCCTTGAGCCGCTCCGGGTCCTCGGCGCAGTAGTCGTGGAGCCAGTCGTGGTACGCCCGGCACAGCGCGGTCGCGTAGTCGGCGTCCTCGAGGGCGTAGAAGCCGAGGCTCACGGCGCCGTACAGCACCGCCTGGTCGATGCCCTCGGCGTCCATGTCGACCAGGCGGGCCTTCGGGTCGATGCCGCCGTCGCGGTGGGTCGTGGCCTCCATGATCCCCTCGGGGGCCCACGCACCGCGACCGGTGCCCGGCGGGATCACCTTGCCGTCGATCTCGTAGCGGGTGGTGTTGCGATCGTCCATGCGCAGCCGGGGCCGGCGCGCCTTGTACTTCGGGTCGAGGTACTCGTCCCACAACGAGTCGGGCTCGAACACGTGTCCATCGAGATCGATGACGGCGTACCCGTCGAGCGCCATGCCGGTCCCCCCTGTGCGGTGCTTGGTTCCGGCCTATCTTGCCCCGTCATGAAGCTCGGCGTGCTGCCCCGGTTCCACGAGTCCGCGATCACCGACCCCGAGTGGGTCCGGGGGTTCGGCACGCTGTGCGAGGAGGTGGGCGTCGAGTCGGTGTGGAGCGTGGAGCACGTGCTCGTCGCGGAGGACTACGAGCCGCGGTACTCGTACTCCGCCGACGGCCGGATGCCCGGCAGCCCGGGCACGGTGATGCCCGACCCGCTGGAGTGGCTGGCGTACTTCGCCGCGGTCACGTCGACCGTCAAGCTGGGCACGAGCGTGGTGGTGATCCCGCTGCACGCGCCGTTGGTGCTGGCCAAGCGGGTGGCCACGCTCGACGCGCTCTCGGGCGGACGGGTCATGTTCGGCGTGGGGCTGGGCTGGCAGATCGAGGAGTACCGCGCGGTCGGCGTGCCCTACGAGGAGCGCGGGGCCCGGGCCGACGAGGCGATCGAGGTGCTGCGGGCGTGCTGGGCACCCGACCCGGTGGAGTACTCCGGGCCGTTCACGCAGGTGCCGCGGGCGTCCGTGCTGCCCAAGCCCGTGCAGGGTGCAGCGGTGCCGATCGTGATCGGCGGCTCCACTCGGGTGGCGGCCCGGCGGGCGGGCCGGCTCGGCGACGGGTTCTTCCCCTACGTGTGCAGCCCGGAGGACCTCGCCGACCGCGTGGACGTGATCCGGGCCACCGCGACCGAGCACGGCCGCGACCCCGACGCGATCGAGCTGACCGTGTGGCCCGCCAGCTTTCGCTACGGCAGCGCGTTCGACCTCGACCTGGCGAAGCAGTACGCCGACCTCGGCGTCACCCGGTTCGTCGTCTCGGCCCAGGAGGCCTCCGGCGACACCTTCGACGACCTCCGCCGCTTCCTCACCGACTACCGCGAGCAGGTCCTCGACCAGCTCTGAGAGGCGTTGCTCACCGGCGGCAGGCGACGGTGACGCACGCCTCGACGCACGAGGCGTCGATGAACGTCGCGCCGTTCGGGGGCAGCAGACCACGACGACGGTGCGATACGCCTCGATGGACGAGGCGTCGATGAACGTCGCCAACGGACGGTGAGCAGCGCCTCAGGGGTGGTTGGCGGCGACCATCCTCGTGATGCCGGTGCGCCAGTCGACGTCGGCAGGGCCGATCAGCTCGTGCATGCGGGTGTTGTCGGTGGTGACCGAGCCGATGGTGTGGTCGGTCTCGTCGAACTTCACCTCGAGCCCGGCGAGCTCGCCGATCAGCCCGCACCACTCCTCGACGGTCGCCGGCGCGCCCGCCCAGTTCACGATCGTCGCGGGCACGGTCGCCACCTCGAGCAGCTTCGGCACCTGGCGCACGATGTCGTCGGAGTGGATCGGGTTGAACACGTTCGGCCGGTCGGGGTGCACGGGGATCGCCATCCCCGCCTCCATCATCCTCAGGTGGAACCAGGGCCAGCCGCCGTGGTCTCCGTACGGCACGTTGAGCCGGGCGATCGTGGTGGGCACGCCGTACTGACGGCACGCGGTCCGGGCCACCACCTCCGACGCGATCTTGGCGATGCTGTACGTGGCGAACATCACACGGTGGTTGTCGCCGAGCGGGTCGGTCTCGGCCAGCGCGTGCGCGCCGGCCGGCTGGTACACCGCGGTCGACGAGCAGTGCAGGAAGCCCTGCGCGTTCGGGCACCGCGCGAACAGCAGCCCCACCGACTCGCCGTTCGCCGCGAGGTCGTGGTCCCAGTCGGCGTCACTGCCACGCGCGATCGCGAAGTTGACGACGTAGTCGAAGTCGTCGGGAATCTCGGTGAAGTCCGACGTCGCGAGGTCGACGGTCTCGCAGCGCACGCCCGCGGCCTCGAGCTGCTCGCGGGCTGCGGCGTTTCCGAACCGCGCGATGCCCCACACCTCGTTGCTCGCCGCGAGATCGATCGTCACCGGCAGGCCGACGGTGCTCGTCGGCCCGGTGACCAGGATCTTCTTGCCTTCCATGGTCAGTGCTCCTCGCGCCGCGTCAGCGCAGCTGGTCGACGTAGGTGTCGGTGCCCGGGATCGTGGGCAGGAACGGCGCGGCGAGCTCCACGCGACCCCGCCCAGCGGCCGCAACCGCCGCGCCCAGCCCACTGAACCGGTCCCAGCACTCGTCGGGCGGAACCTCGGTGAACGTGAGCAGGGTGAGCCGCCGGTCGAGCCCCGGGACGTCCTCGACGTAGGCCATCTTGTCCTCGGGCAGCGGGAACGGCCCGAAGATCAGCGTCATCATCCCGGCCGATCCCGCGAGCCGCCCCGGCAGGTACTCGTCGCGCAACCAGGCCGCGAGCGTGGCGCGGTCGTCGCTCGAGTCGACCACCTCCAGCACCAACCCCCGGAACGGGTAGTCGAGGGAGTGGATGTCACGCGGCCCGGTCTCGTCGCGGTACACCACGCCCAGGTACTCCTGGAACGACGTGTAGACGTGGGTGCGGTCGAGATAGACACGCCCGTCGGGGAGCAGCCGCTGGTTCGTGCCGACCGTCCAGCGCAGGTGGTCGTCGTAGCGGCCGTCGGTGATCCAGTAGAGCGAGATGTACTTCCCGGCCGAGAGCGGCTGGGCGATGATCGAGTCGTCCGGGTAGCGCAGCGCCTGCAACGACATCGGCGCGACCCAGCGGCGCCCGGCGAACATCCAGGGCATCGCCATCGCGCCCGAGTAGAAGTGGTCGTCCTCGTACCACCGGTTGTAGGCGTGGTCGTGGCCCTCGTGGGGCTCGACCATCGTGATGAGCGCCGAACCGATGGCGACCTCGTAGGGCCCCTCGGCGGGCAGCGTGCTGTACGGGCTGGGGTTCTCCGGCATGAGAACACGTTCTAGTGGCGGGACGGCCCAGCCGTCCACGCGCCCGTCGTACCGTCCTGCGTCGTCTGGTCCCGGAGTCGTAACGTCCGGCCGTGGGCAGGGCGGTCCCGGAGCGAACGAATCGAGTCGGAACGTTTCGCTCGTTCGCGCGCGACCTCGCGCGCGCCTGGCGGGTGTGGCGCCGCGACTGGCGGCTCCCGGTCGCTGCGCTCCTGGTCGCGTTGGCGTCGTGGATCTGGTCCGCGCTGGCCGTGGCCACGGGCTGGGCGGGGATCGCGATCATCGCCGGCGTCCCCGCCATCTACTTCATCGGGTTCTCCGGGACCGAGCAGGTCTGGTGCGTGCGCGTCGAGCAGGGACTGGCCGTGAGCCGGGGGGATGCCTACCGCCTCACGAGCGGGCTCCGATGGAGGTACTGCAAGCTCGGTGCCCTCTTCGTCGCGATCGCTGCCCTCCCCACCATCGTCGTCGTGGTGGCCACGGCCGGCAGCGCTGCGTGGCGCGTCGGGCTGCTCGCCGTGGTGCTGACGACCGTGAGCGCCCTCATGCACTTCGCACGGGTCGCAGCAGCGTTCAACGACGTTCGCGCGCGCGACGCACTCCGCCACTCGATCGCTGTGCTCCGCCAGCAGTGGCCGCAGTGCGCGGCCTACGTCCTCGTACCGCCCGTCGTCGTGGGGGGCACGAGCACGTTGCTCCGCTTCGGCATCCACGACGACGTCGCACTGCTCGCGTTGGGCCCCACGGCCGCGGTCGTGTCCGCCCTCTGCACCTGCGCGACGGTCCTGTACTACGCCGACCGCTATCCCACGCTGCGCGACGGGTCCGACACCGCGGGCGACGCGCAGCTCCGGCCCCGGAGCGCGTGGAACCGGCCGGGGTCGCGCTGACGGACGCTCTGGCTACGCCGGGCGGAAGGTCGGGACCGTGACGCCCTCGTGGACATCGCGCCACACCAGCTCGAGGTCCATGCCGATGCGCACCTCGCTCGGGCGCACGTCCACCAGGTTGGCGATCAGCCGGACGCCCCCGGTGTCGGGGAGCTCCACCACGGCCGGGACGTAGGGCACGGAGTCGCTCACGTCGGGGAGCAACGGATGCCACGCGACCGTGTAGCTGTACAGCGTGCCCCGACCGCTCTGCTCCACCCACTCGACGACCTGGGTGCGACACACGTAGCAGAACGCGCTGGGCGGGAACCGGTACGTGCCGCAGCTCGTGCAACGCGGCACCACGAGGCGATGCTGCGCAGTCGCGTCCCAGTACGGCGTGGTCCACACGTCGGGTGTGAGCGCGATGAGCTCCGCGGGCGGCAGCTTCGCGAGGGGCTCTTCGGTGTTCGCGTCGGGAGTCATGCCGTCACCTCGTCAGCAGCAGCGAGCTGGTGGGGATGGAGGCCGGGCCACCGGTCACGAGCGCGACCGACGCGTCGGCCACCTGGTTGACCGCGGTGCCGCGGATCTGCTCCACGCCTTCCTTCACGTGGGTCATGCCGATGATGTAGGCCTCCGACAGGTTGCCGCCGTGGGTGTTGACCGGGATCGAGCCCGTGCCGTAGCGGATGTTGCCGTCGGCCACGAACGGCCCGCCCTCACCGATCCCGCAGAACCCGTAGTCCTCGAGCTGCATGATCACCATCGGCGAGAAGTGGTCGTAGATCAGCGCGACATCGACGTCGGCCGCGGTCATCCCCGCCATGGCCCACAGCCGCTTCGCCACCGGCCGGTGCCCCGACGACGTGAAGTACTCGTCGGGCATGTTCATCCAGGTGATCGCCTGGCCCCAGCGGCCCATGCCGCCGTGGGCGGACGCGGTGACCTTGACCGGCGGGTGCCGCAGGTCCTTCGCGCGGTCGAGTGATGTGGTGACGACCGCGACCGCGCCGTCGCACTCGAGGCAGAAGTCGTAGAGGCAGAGTGGCTCGGCGATGAGCCGCGCGCTGAAGTAGTCGTCGAGCGTGAGCGGCGTCTTCATGATCGACGTCTCGCGCTTGATCGCGTTCTCCCGCGTCGAGATCGCGACCTCGGCGAAGTGCTCGCGCCTGGTGCCGTAGAGGTGCATGTGGCGCATGGCGAGCACCGCGAACATCTGTCCCGGGCCCATGAGCCCCGAAGGCGAGGTGAAGTCCTTCTCGGGCGACGGGGGCGCCGAGTACTGCGCGCCGGGCCGGCCCCGCGGCGCGTACGACGTGCCGAACCGGCTCACCGCCTGCTGGAGCGTCATGAGGCTCACGACCGTGGTGGCCATGCCCGCGTGGATCGCGGCCGCGGCCAGGCCGACCGAGCCCGCGGCGCCACCTCCACCGCCGGTGAGCGTGGCGGTGAACCGCACCTCGGGGATGCCCATGACCTGGGCGAAGAGGCTCGTGTCGCCGCCCAGGCCCATGCTGTAGAGCGCCAACCCGTCCACGTCGTCGACGGTGAGCCCGGCGTCGTCGAGGGCGGCGAGCATGGCCTTGCCGGCCATCTCCAGCGGGGTCTGGGGCAGCGACTGCCCCCGCTTGTAGTACGGCGTGGACCCCACGCCCACCACTGCGGCCTTGTCGCGCATGTTCATGAGCTCCGCTCCGGGCCCTTCGGGCCGGGCCGCTCGGACCCCGCTCGCCGTGTCACCGATGTCGCCCGCGCCGCATGCTCGCTCACAGGCCGGGCATCATGGCACGCATGGCCGACGAGCGGAGCTGGATCGAGCGCGACGCCGCCGTGGTGTGGCACGGGTTCACCCAGATGGCCACGTACGCCGACAACGCGCCGGTCGTCGTCGACCGGGCCGAGGGCCACTACGTGTACGACGCGGAGGGGCGCCGCTACCTCGACGCGATCTCGTCGCTGTGGGTCACCACGCTCGGTCACCGAGTGCCCGAGCTCGACGCCGCGCTGCGCGACCAGATCGACCGCGGGGCGCACACCACAATGCTCGGCAACGGCAACCAGGCGACGGTCGAGCTGGCCGAGGCGCTCGCCCGAGTCGTGCCCGTCGACGACCCGCACTTCCTGTTCGCGGGCGACGGCGCCAGCGCGGTGGAGCAGGCGCTCAAGATCGCCTTCCAGTACTGGGTGAACGTCGGGGTCACCGGCCGCACCACGTTCCTCGCGTTCGGCGACGCCTACCACGGCGACACGATCGGCGCGCTCTCGGTGGGCGACGGCGGGTTCGGCACCGAGCTGTTCGACCCATTGCGCTTCCCGGTGGTGCGCGCACCCTCGTTCACCGATCCCGCCTGCTTCGACCGCGCGATCGATCTGGTGGCCGCGCACGCGTCGGAGCTCGCCGCGGTCATCGTCGAGCCGCTGGTGCAGGGCGCGGCCGGGATGCACCTCGCCGACCCCGCCGACGTCGCGCGCCTCGCCACCGCGTGCCGCGCGCACGACGTGCTGCTGATCTGCGACGAGGTGGCCACCGGCTTCGGTCGCACCGGCACGCTGTTCGCGTCGGAGCAGTGCGGCATCCGTCCCGACCTCATGTGCCTGGGCAAGGGACTGACCGCGGGCTACCTCGCGATGTCGGCCACCGCCGCGAGCGGGCGCGTGTTCGACGCGTTCCTCGGCGACGACCTCGGCCCACGCACGCTCTACCACGGGCACTCCTACAGCGGCAACGCGCTCGCGGCCGCGGTCGCGCTGCGCCACCTCGAGCTCGTCGATGCGCACGCCGTGCTCGCCAACGTGAACGCGCGGTCCACGGAGCTGCGCGGACTGCTCGACGACCGCATCGCCCCACTTCCCGCGGTGCGCGAGGTCCGGCTCCAGGGGCTCATGGGCGGTATCGAGCTCGCGCCGCCGACCGACGGGCTGCGCTGGGGGCGACGCGTGTGCGCGGCCGCGGTCGCGCGCGGCGTGCTCCTGCGCCCGCTCGGCGACGTCGTGGTGCTCATGCCCCCGCTCACCGTCACGTCGGAGGAGATCCACGAGATCGTGCGCGTGCTCGCGGACGCGATCGCGGTGGGGGCAACATGAGCGAGCACCTTGGCAGGATGAGTGCAGCAGAACGCGAGCGGGACCCGAGCGGCCCGGCCCGCCAGGGCCAGGAGCGGGGCCGATGAGCCGCTGGAGCGACTGGGCCGCGGCCGAGACCGAACGCGTCCACCACGCCGGCCAGTGGCGCGCTCCGCGCGACCTCGACGCCGCGGGCCCCGAGGGCTCGCTCGCTCCCGACGGACGGGCCGTGGTGTCGTTCGCGTCCAACGACTACCTCGGCCTCACCCAGCACCCGGCCGTCGTCGCCGCCGCGCACGCGGCCCTCGACCGCTGGGGATCCGGCTCCGGCTCGGCCCGCCTGATCGTCGGGTCGCGGCCCGTGCACACGGAGCTCGAGGCCGCTCTGGCCGACTGGAAGCGGGCCGACGCCGCGGTGCTCTTCCCCACCGGCTTCGCGGCCAACCTCGGCGTGCTCACCACCTTCGGCGGCCCCGATGTGCTCGTGTGCTCCGACGTGCTGAACCACGCGTCGATCATCGACGGTTGCCGCCTCTCGCGCTCGGAGGTGACCGTGTTCCGCCACGCCGATCCCGACCACGTCGACCGCCTCCTCGACGAGGTCCCCGGGCGGCGGGCGATCGTCGTGACCGACACCGTGTTCTCGATGGACGGCGACGTCGCGCCGGTCGACGAGCTCGCCGAGGTGTGCGCCCGCCACGACGCGCTGCTCGTGCTCGACGAGGCGCACGCGGTGCTCGGGCCCGATCCCGAGCTCGACGGTGTGGACGCGATCCGGGTCGGCACGCTCTCGAAGACCCTCGGCTCCCTCGGTGGGTTCGTGGCCGGGGCGCGCGACTTCACCGACCTCCTCGTCAACCGGGCGCGGTCGTACATCTTCACCACCGCGTCCACCCCCGCCGACACCGCCGCCGCGCTCGCCGCGGTCGCAGTGGTTCGCTCGGTCGAGGGCGACGCGCTCCGAGCGCGGCTGCGCGCGCACGTGGAGCGGGTCCGCCCCGGGCACCCGTCGCCGATCATCCCGGTGGTGATCGGCGACGAGCACGCGACCATCGCCGCGTCCACCGCGCTGCTCGAGCAGGGACTGTTCGTCCCCGCGATCCGCCCGCCGACCGTGGCGCCGGGCACGTCGCGGCTGCGGGTCGCGCTGTCGGCCGCGCACACCGACGCGCAGGTCGACGCGCTCGCGCGGGCGCTCGCGGGGCTGTGAGGTCCCACCGCCCGGCGCGCCTCGTCGTCGTCACCGGCACGGGCACCGAGGTGGGCAAGACGTGGTGGAGCGCGGCACTGATCGGCGCGCTGCGCGCCCGCGGCCGCAGCGTCGCGGCCCGCAAGCCGGTGCAGTCGTTCGCTCCCGACGATCCCGCGCCCGGCACCGACGCCGGGGTTCTCGGCGCGGCCACCGGCGCGACATCCGAGTCGGTGTGCCCGCCGCACCGCTGGCTCGCCACCCCGATGGCTCCGCCCATGGCCGCCCGGGCCCTCGGGCTCTTGCCCTTCACCATCGCCGACCTCGCCGGCGAGATCACCTGGCCCGATGCCGTGGACGTGGGGTTGGTGGAGGGCGCCGGGGGCCTGCGCTCGCCGCTGGCCGAGGACGGCGACAGCCGCACCCTGGTGGAGGCCCTCGCCCCCGACGACGTGCTGGTGGTCGCCGACGCCGGCCTCGGCGTGGTCCACGGGGTTCGGCTGGTCGTGGACGCGCTCCCCGGCCGCCGGGTGACCGTGGCCCTGAACCGCTTCGACCCCGGCGACGACGTCCACCGCGCCAACCGCGAGTGGCTCGAGCAGCGGGACGGGTTCACGGTGGTCACCGAGCCCGAGGACCTCGCCGCGCGCTGGGCCTAGCCTGGGCCTCGTGGACGCCGACCGCCTCTCCGACCTCGCCCGCCGCCACCTCTGGATGCACTTCTCCCGCCTCGGGAGCTACGACGCCGAGCATCCCGTCACGGTGATCGCGCGCGGCGACGGCTGCTGGGTGGAGGACGCCCGCGGCAACCGCTACCTCGACGGGCTCTCGGGGCTGTTCACCGTCCAGGTCGGGCACGGCCGCGCCGAGCTGGGCGCCGCCGCGGCCCGGCAGGCCGAGACGCTCGAGTACTTCCCGATCTGGACGTACGCGCACCCACCGGCGATCGAGCTCGCCGCGCGCCTCGCCGAGCTCGCCCCCGGCGACCTCAACCGCGTCTTCTTCACCAGCGGCGGATCGGAGTCGGTGGAGTCGGCGTGGAAGCTCGCGCGCCAGTACTTCCGGGCGAAGGGCGAAGGCCAGCGGCACAAGGTGATCGCGCGCCGCACCGCGTACCACGGCACCACACTGGGCGCGCTCGCGATCACCGGCATCCCCGCGCTGCGCCAGCCGTTCGAGCCGCTCACCCCCGGGGGCGTGCACGTCCCCAACACGAACCGCTACCGCCACCCGCTCGCCGACGACGAGAAGGCGTTCATGCTGAGCATCACCGACGCGATCGAGGAGGCGATCCTCTTCGAGGGACCGGAGACGGTCGCCGCGGTGTTCCTCGAGCCCGTGCAGAACGCGGGCGGGTGCTTCGTTCCCCCCGAGGGATACTTCACCCGGGTGCGCGAGATCTGCGACCGCTACGGCGTGCTGCTCGTGTCCGACGAGGTGATCTGCGCGTTCGGGCGACTGGGCCACATGTTCGGCGCGCAGCGCTTCGACTACCTACCCGACATCATCACCTGCGCCAAGGGCATCACCAGCGGGTACTCGCCGCTCGGCGCCGTGATCTGCCGCGACTTCCTGGCCGAGCCGTTCCTCGAGGGCACGGCGAGCTTCAGCCACGGCATCACGTTCGGCGGCCACCCGGTGAGCTGCGCGGTGGCCCTCGCCAACCTCGACATCTTCGAGCGTGAGGCGGTGCTCGGCAACGTCCTCATCCACGAACGCGGCTTCGAGGAGCGCCTGCGCGCGGTGGCGGAGCTGCCGATCGTGGGCGACCTGCGCGGCGCCGGCTACTTCTGGGCGCTCGAGCTGGTGAAGGACGCGGACACCCGGGAGGCGTTCACCAAGGCGGAGTCCGAGGCGCTGCTGCGCGGCTTCCTCGCGCCCCGCCTGCTCGAGCTCGGGGTGATCGCCCGCATCGACGACCGCGGCCAGCCGGTGGTGCAGCTCGCACCCCCGCTCGTCGCCGGACCCGAGGAGCTCGACATCCTCACCGATCGCGTGTTCCAGGCCCTCACCGACGCCGGCACCAAGTTCCTCCCGTGAGCGGCACGTCGCCTTCCCTGCCGCTCACGGTCGGCGTCGTCCGCGAGACGAAGGCGGGCGAGCACCGCGTCGCGCTCGCGCCGGATGGGGTGCGCGAGCTCCACGCCCACGACGTGACCGTGCTCGTCGAGCGCGATGCCGGCGCGGGCTCGTCGATCACCAACGACGACTACGCATCGGCCGGGGCGCGCATCGTCGACCGCGTCGACGACGTGTGGGAGCGCGCCGACCTGGTCGTCAAGGTCAAGGAGCCGCAGGACCACGAGTTCCACCTCCTGCGCCCGGAGCTCGCGCTGTTCACCTACCTGCACCTCGCGGCGTACCCGCACGTCGCGGCCGAGCTCGTCGCCCGCGAGGTCACCGGCATCGCGTACGAGACGGTGCAGCGCGCCTCGGGTGCGCTGCCGCTGCTCGCCCCGATGAGCGAGGTCGCCGGGCGCATGGCGCCGCAGGTCGGGGCCCACTTCCTCGAGCGCGCACCGGGAGGGCGCGGCGTGCTCCTCGGTGGTGTCCCCGGGGTCGCCCCCGCGCACGTGGTGGTGCTCGGCGCCGGCACGGTCGGCTGGAACGCGGGCCGCATCGCCGCGGGCATGGGCGCCGACGTGCGCGTGGTCAACCGCGCGGTCGACCGCCTCCGCGTCATCGACGAGGTGGCCACCGGACGCGTCACCACGTACGCCAGCAACCGCGCCGCGATCGAGCGGCTCGTGGTGGACGCCGACCTCGTGATCGGTGCGGTACTGGTTCCCGGGGGGCGAGCGCCGGTGCTGGTGACCGAGGAGATGGTGCGAGCGATGCGCCCGGGCGCGGTGATCGTCGACATCGCGGTGGACCAGGGCGGCTGCGTCGCGACCACGCACGAAACCTCCCACGCCGATCCCGTGTACGAGCTGCACGGCGTGCTGCACTATGCGGTCGGCAACATGCCCGGCGCGGTGCCCCACACGAGCACGTACGCGCTGACGAACGCGACCCTGCCCTACGTTGTGGCCCTCGCGACGAAGGGCGTGCGCGACGCGATCGCCGACGATCCCTCCCTCGCGCTCGGCCTGAACACCGACGGCGGGGCCGTGGTCAACCCCGCCGTCGCCGCCGCGCTCGCTCCGTAGCCCGCTACGCGACCGCGGCTTCGGCCGGCGCCTGCGGCCCGCGGAGCGTCATCACCGCCACGATGAGGATGAACAGCATCGAGACGAGGAAGCCCGCGATCGACAGGGCGAAGAACACGTCGCGGTTCGATGCCGCCAGCCCGGTCGAGGCCACGTTCAGCAGGGCCGCGAGGGCACCGAGCGCGCCGATCGCCTTCGGCAGCACGCCGGTGCGCAGGATCACGGCCGAGATCGAACCGACGAAGATCGCGGCGCCGAGCGCGGTCCCCGCGTTCATGTTGGTGCCCAGCACGTAGAAGAACTTCTCGCCGTTCGGGCCGCCCGCACCGTTGGCCCCGAGGATCGCGACCGTCGAGTAGATGACCGCCGTCACGATCCCGCAGACCGAGGCGATCGCGACACCCGCCACCGCGACCACGCCGAGGCGCGGGTTCCCGCTCGCCCGCTGCATCATCCGGAACACCGATGCCGCCCACCACACGATGAAGATCGTCGCCACGATCGTCAGCAAGGACCCCCAGCGGATCGCGCTCTCGTTGTCGGCGAAGTACTTCGCGATTTTGCCCGCGCTGTCGCTCGTCTTGGGCGGCGAGCCCGCAGCGAACCCGCCCACGAACGTGAGCACGACGAACAGGATCCCCCCGGCCCCCGCGGCCCGCTCCCACTTCACGTCGTCCATCGATCCCCCCTGATCGAGATGTCAACTCGACCGATGGTGCGCTCCGGGAGGCCTGGAATCAAGCATCCGCGACCGCGCGAGGATGTGCCCATGGACCCGCGGATCTCACTCGTCACCCTGGGCGTGGCCGACATCGATCGAGCCCGCCGCTTCTACGACGCGCTCGGATGGGAGGGGCAGTCACCCGACGGCGAGGTGGTCTTCTACCGATCTGGCGGGATGGTGCTCGCGCTCTGGAGCCGCGCGCTGCTCGCGGCCGACAGCACGGTCGTCGACGGTGGTGGCTGGGGCGGCGTCACGCTCGCGCACAACGTGCGGTCACCGGCCGAGGTCGACGCCGTGCTCGACGCCGCGGTCGCGGCGGGCGCGACCATCGGTCGCCCGGGAGCAGCCACCGAGTGGGGCGGCTACTCCGGGATCTTCCTCGACCCCGACGGGCACCCGTGGGAGGTCGCGCACAACCCGCACTGGACCCTCGCCGACGACGGCTCCGTGGTGTTGCCCTGAACCCGGAGTCACCGGCTGACCCACCACGCGACGAGGAACGCCGTCGCGTTGATCCCCCAGTGGGCGACGAACGGCGCAACGAGGCTCTCCGAGCGGATGCGCAGCCAGCAGAGCACCATCCCCGCGAGCGTCATCACGAGCACCACGCCCACGACGACGAGCGCGGTGCTGCCGCCCGAGCGGGACGCGTCGCCGATCGCACCGGACCCGTCGGCCGAGCTGATCGTGGGCGGGATGTGCCACAGGCCGAACAGCACCGACGAGATCCACGCCGCCCGCCAGATCGTGGTGCCCCGCGCGAAGAGGCCGAGCAGCACACCCCGGAACGCCGCCTCCTCGAGCAGCGCGGTGCCGAGGGGGATCACGATCAGCGTCCGCCGCAGCATCGCGCCGGTCGACACGATCGTCGTGTCGTCCTGGAGTGCGTCGCGCGTGGCCGGGATCAGGGCGACCACCACGAGCACCGCGGCCACGATCGCCCAGACGGCCAGGCCAGCGCGCAGGCCGCGGCCCAGGTTCCGCGATTCGAGGCCGAGGTCCGACCGGTCGAGCCCGATCGCGAAGCCCAGCGCGAGCACCAGGAGCCCGGCGACGGTGTTGGTCCACGGGTGCACCTCGCCGTCGATCCACAGGGACCGCCCGACGCAGGAGAGGGCGAGTGCTCCAACCACGGCCGCGGGCACGGCCCAGCGCCGCACGACCGCCACCGCGGTCAGTCCTGCTTCGCCGAGTAGGCCTCGAGCCGCTTGGCGATCGCGTGCGTCTGCGCGGTGGTCCAGCCGTCGGGCGCGGCCACCGCGGCCCAGGCCTCGGGCCACGCGTCGTTGTAGTTGTGCCCGTGGCCGGGCGGCGCGGCGAATCCGGCGATCAGGTCGGTGGAGGTCTGGGCCCAGGTGACGAACGGGAACCAGTGCGCGCGCTTGGGCACGTCGTAGCCCCGCGGGCCCTGGAGCCACAACGGCTTCTCGTACATCGCCGACCAGTCCCACCAGCCGACCGGGTCGGACGGGTGCTGCAGGTACACCACCGGCTGCCCGTCGACCTCCAGCAGCTCCGACGGTGTGTTCGTGAAGGTCACGGTGTCGCCGTTGCCGATCTCGGGGCGCCAGGTGGGCGAGCCCTGGTCGCGCACGCGGACGAGCGGCGTGCGGACCGGGTTGGAGTAGGTGGGTCCGACCCACAGCGCGCCGTCGGTCTCGTCGGTGATCTGCGCCACCGATTCCTTCGCGGTACCGCGGTTGAACGCGTGCTCGGAGCCGAACGAGCCGAGGCTCTCCCCGAACACCACGAGCTGCGGGCGGGTCGCAACGGGTTCGCGCTCCCACCGGTCGTACACCGCCGTGAACAGCTCCTCCCCGGCTTCCGACGCGACGTCGGTGTCCACCAGGAAGGAGATCCAGCTCGGCAGGTACGAGTACTGCATGGAGACGAACGCGGTGTCGCCGCCGTTGATCGCCTCGACCGCGCGCGCCGATCGCGGGTTGATCCAGCCGGTGCCGGTGGAGGTGCCCACGACGAGCACGCGCCGGTCGAACGCGCCGGTGCGCACGAGCTCGCGCACCGCGAGCTCGGCCCGGGCCTTGGCGTCGTCGGCCGACTGGAGCCCGACGTACACCCGGATCGGCTGCATCACCGGCGTGCCTGGCTCCACCAGCTTCTCCAGCTGCGCGGGGGTGGTGACGTCGCCGGTGAAGGTGCGACCCTGCACGCCGAGCGTGTCCCACGGGACCAGGGAGTCGGGACCGCCGCTCACCAGGTCCGAGGTCGGCTCGTGCACGCCCGCCTCGGTGGTGTCGTCGAGCGTGCCGTACGCGCTGTTCACGGCGTCGAACACGGGGTTGACCACGAAGTCGCGCGTGACGGTCACGAGGACGACTGCGAAGAGCAGCACCGTGGCGGTGAAGGCGACCCACCGCGGGAGCACCCGCCCGAGGACCCGGTCGAACGCCACGAGCCCCTGCCCGATCAGCCGGCCCACGAGCATCAGCACGACGAAGATCAGTCCGCCGGCCAGCAGCACGCCGAGGTACCCGGCGCGCGACATGTGCGGCATCCGCACGAGGTCGCGCTGGTCGTTCTGCCAGGTGGCCCACACGAACGCCCCGAGCACCCCGACGAAGATCGCGAGACCCCACAGGGCGCGCCGGGCGAACCCGGTGCACAACGGGCCCCGCCCGGCTCGGGTGAGGAAGAACCCGACGACGACCGAGACGGACGCGCCGACCGCGTACCCGATGGCGGTGCACGCGCCGGTGAGCAGCGCCTGGACCGGGATGCTGCGGGGCAGGAGCGTGGGGTTCAGCGACTCCCAGAAGAACACGATCGCGAGGAACAGGCCGCCGAGGCGGGGGCCGCGGAAGAGGCGGTCACGGAGCCGCACAGGGGGGCGTTCGGTCATGCGAGATCGTACGCGGCGGCGCGGTGGTGAGCTCGGCGAGCTCAGTGGTCCGTGTCGCCACCAATCGGGGAGTGCAGCACGGATCGCACGCACGTCGCGATCTCGTCGAGCCGGACGGGCTTGACCAGGTAGTCGTTCGCACCGGCTTCGAGGCCGCGAGCTCGGTCGTCGCGGTCATCGGCGCCCGTGACCAGAACGACCGGCAAGGATTCGCATCCGGGTTGGTCACGAAGTGCGGCGAGCACGTCGAGCCCGGACATCCCGGGCATGTGGGCATCGAGCAGCACCACCGAGATGGGTTCGTCGGCCATGACGGACAGCGCATCGGGACCGTTCGCCGCGACCCTGACATCGAAGCCGGCCCGCGTGAGCCCGATCGCGAACAGACTCCGAATCGACTCGTCGTCGTCGACGACGAGCACGGTGGTGTCGTCGGCGCTTCGAGGTGCGGATCCAGATGGCGTGCCAGCTGTCAGTCGCATGCTGAGCTCCCAGGTCGGTCCGCTCTCTCGCACCTGCCTGCGCTGAGAGAATTCGGACCAATCGGTCAAGAGCGTAAAGGCTTGTCCGCGCGGCCCGCAAGCGAGCCGCGATCACCCGTCCAGCAGGAACCGGTCGACGACCTCGAGGAGGCGGCGCACGGAGATCGGCTTCGTCAGGTAGTCGGCAGCACCCGCGGCGATCAGGCGATCGAACTGTCGACCGGTGGCGTCCGCACTCAGGACGACCACCGGGATGGCGTCCGTGGTGGGGTCGGAGCGCAGTCGCGCCAAGACCTCTTCGCCGCCGACATCGGGCAAGTGGAGATCGAGCAGCACCAGGTCGAAGGAGAACTCGCGTGCGAGCTCGAGGGCGGTTCCGCCCAGCATTGCCGGCACGAGCTTCACATCGGGGCGGCGCTTCAGGATCTGATCGATCAGGCGCACGTTCGCAACGAGGTCTTCGACGTAGAGCACGGTCTTGGGACCCGGGTAGCGACGTGCGCTCACCGACCCCTTCTCGGCGTGTCGGGTCGCGTCGATCGCGGCTGGCTCGACGGCGGAGAACTCGACCCAGAAGGTGCTGCCGACCCCGGGTGTGCTCGTCGCACCGATCTGCCCGCCCATGCTCTCCGTCAGTCTTCGGGACAGCGCCAGACCCAAGCCGGTGCCCTCGATCCCGCGCTCGGCGCTGTCGAGCCGTTCGAACGGGACGAACAGCCGGCCGAGGTCGTCGTCGCCGAGGCCACGTCCGGTGTCGATGACCTCGATTCGGATGCGATCGTCGGACGGAAGCGCCACGCGCAGCGTGGTGGTGCCGTCGGGCCGGTTGTACTTCACCGCGTTGGACGCGAGGTTCAACAGGACCTGGCGCACACGCTGATGGTCACCGAACAGGTAGGCGGCGGCGCCTGCCGCCGCGTCCACCTCGATCCGGATCCCGTTCGCGGCCGCGAGCGGACCGACGAGATCGCTGGTCTCTGTGAGCAACGCCGTCACCGAGACGGGTTCGAGCGAGAGCGACAGGTCACCGCTCTCGATGCGCGAGACGTCGAGCACGTCGTCGAGCAGGGCGTGGAGGTGGCGCCCCGCCGTCAGGATCATCTCGGACCATTCGAGCTGCTCCACGTCGAGCGCCGACAGGCTCAGGAGCTCCCCGAACCCCAGGATGGCAGTGAGCGGCGTCCGCAGCTCATGGCTGACCCGTGACAGGAACTCGCTCTTCGCCGTGTTGGCCCGTCGGAGCTCGCGATTCGCGTCTTGCAGCTCGCGCGAACGCTGAACGATCTCGGCCTCGATCTGCGCGGTGCGCAGCTGCAGCTGCGTAGTCATCTCTTCGTGGCGGGACTCCGCTTCCTGCAGCGCCACGTACTCGGTCACGTCTTCGACGCGATGGATGATGTAGCGAAGTCGCCCGTCGTCCCCGAAGACCGGCGAGTTGCGCGGGCTCCAGAACCGCACTTCGAACTCACCCGAATCGCCGACCCGGATGTCGTACTTCTGCACGGCCATCGTGTCGGCGACACCCTCGCGACGGACCCGCTGGAGCGACTCGCTCAGGTTCCCGACCCCCGAGGCCTCGGGGTCACTCGGGTTGTCGGGGAACACGTCGAAGATCCCCCGACCCAGGATCGCTTCGCGCGCGGTTGCCGTCGCGGCGAGGTACGCGTCGCTGACTGCGACGATGACCAGATCCGGATCCAGCACCAGATACGAACCCGGCGCCGACTCGAACAGCGCCCGGAAGTCGGGAGCGCCCGGATCAAGGCCGTTCGTCCCATCCGGGAACGAGCCCACCTCGTCGAAGACATGCCCCTCGGTCACCGACACGACCTCCCCCCGGCAGGCAGACGCAGCCACCGTCAGGTCACGCCGCCGCTCCACCGAATGCCGCAAGACCCATGTTCCGGCACCGTCGACGCAACGGACATCATGCTAAACCCGCGGCCCAGGGTGCCCGGCACAAATCGGCGGAAGGCGGTCGAGACGGGCCTGTGACCTGCACGTTCGTGGTGGGCCGCCAGGGACTCGAACCCTGAACCTGCGGGTTAAAAGCCCGATGCTCTGCCAGTTGAGCTAGCGACCCGTTCGGGTTGGCCCGAGGTTACGCGACGGGGGTCAGTGCCCGCGGGTCACGCGAACAGCTTGCGGTCGAGGATCTGGTTGGCGTCGGTGTAGTCGTCGTCGAACCACGGCAGCTCTCCGGTGCGCGGCGGCTTCCGGAGCGCGAGGGTCGTGACTGCCGTGGCCTCGTCGCGCTGGCGCACCCGGAACTGGTAGTGGTCGAAGATCCGCACCGCCTCGATGGCGTACGCGGTGGCGACCCGCCGGTCGGCGACCAGCAGCAGGTTCTCGCCGTTGGCGTTGTCGGCCGGCGACGAGAAGTTGTACGACCCGAGGTAGACGCGGGCCGTGGGCTTGTCGAAGTCGATCACCACGAACTTGTGGTGCATGCGGATCCCGCTGCCACCCACGATCTCCTCGGAGAACGGCGCGGGAACGTTCTGCGCGAGCGCTTCGGGAAAGACGGGCGCGACGTTGCCGTCGGGCGTCTGGACCGTGATGCCCCCCACCGCTCGGTCGGAGATGCCGGCCACGAAGATGGCCGGATCGCTGGTGACCGCCTGCACGGCGTCGCGCACCGCGCCGGTCGTCTGGTAGAGGAACGCGAGCGAGTAGAGCACGCTCGACGTCGCGGCCCGGATGTCGTCGGCGACGGAGTCGAGCACGGCGTTGCTCGTGCTGTGCGGTGAGAACGTCACGCGCGCGTCGATCCCCGCGAGACCGAGGTCCGACCACTCCGGCGACGGTGACTTGCGAAAGCCGGCCGCGCTGCCGCCCCAGTAGTGCTCGAACGCGTCCCCGAACAGCTCCACCGCGGTCTCGCCGTTCAGGACCACGGCGTTGTTGTTCTGCACGAAGAACCCCCGCCAGCTGAAGTTCGTGGACCCGCACACCACCTTCTGGAGGTTGGGTCCGCTGACCACGATCGTCTTGTTGTGCTGGAGGTTGCCCATGTGCTGGCGCTCGACGTTGGCCGGCCCCGCCGACGCGGCCAGGCGGACGGCGGACCGGGACTCCCCAGAGTCGGCGGGCTCGTGCGAGCCGGAGTCGTCGATGATCACCCGCAGGCGCGTCCCCAGCTGCTCCATCCGGGAGAGCACGTCGGGCTCGCTGAGGTCGTACGCGACGATCCGCACGCGGGTGGTCGGATCGGCGATGGCCTCGTCGAGGACGTCGAGGATCGACCGCCGAGCCTCGAAGCCCATCCAGTCGAGCGCGGCCGCCGCGCGCGTGTGCGTGGGGACGAAGCCGAGGCCGTCGGCCGCGCGGGCCGGGAGCAACGTGGCGAGCTCCGCCTCGCTCCTGCAGAAGGTGTCGACGAACGCCTGGGACGCGATGAAGCCGCGGGTGAAGCTCACGTTCAGCTTCCCCGGGTAGGTCTCCCGGCGCAGCTCGATCTCGGCTTCCTGCGCCTCGCCGGAGCGCAGGTGATCGTCGGGATCCATGAAGATCGGAGTCACCGTGTAGCGGAAGGGCCCGGGCCGATCGGCGTCGAAGGGGAAGTGCACCCACCGGAACTTCTGGATCGGCGCCTTCATCGACGGCCGGCGCTTCCCGAAGTCAGGCGTGCCCTCGAACGACAGCCGGTTGTTGACGTTCAGCGCCTTGGTCGCGCCCGGCGGCCGGTACTGGATCCCGAAGCCGACGAAGTCGCGCGGCGGACGTCGACCGTTGCGCCAGCTCATCGCGAGCAATGCCATGCCATCACCGCGATGGATCGTCAGGGTGAACGGAGCCTTCGCGTTCGTTCCCCGCACTCGATACGCGCTCGTCATGTCGTCGCGCCTCCGTCGTCGATGGCCGGAGAGGCACAGCTCCCGCATCGCGCGACCATTCTCCCAGACGTGGGGATCGTCGACCCGCCGCCCTCGGTGCCCGGTCGGGCCCGGCTCGAACCAGAGCAGCGACCCGCCAGAGGGCAACCCGCTCATCGGCTACTGGAAGCTCAACGTCCTCGAGCGCTACGCCAAGTTCGACGGGCGCGCGCGACGGGCCGAGTACTGGTGGTTCTGGCTCGCCAACCTGATCGTCCTGATCGGCTTGTCGATCCTCGGTCGCATCACCGCGGTCTTCCTGATCCTGTACTTCGTGTACGCGGTCGCGCTCATCGTGCCGTCGCTGGCGGTCGCCGTGCGGCGGCTCCACGACACCGACAAGAGCGGTTGGTTCCTCCTGATCGCGTTGATCCCCTGCGTCGGCTCGATCATCGTGATCGTGTTCCTGGCGACCGACAGCACCCGCGGGTCGAACCAGTACGGCGTGTCGGAGAAGTACCCGACCGGCTGACGATCCACCCCACCGCGCGGCCGGACCCCGTGTCCGGCCGCGGGCTCGGGGGAGGCTCTCGGGGCAAGGCCGCGGGGACGGTCAGGGGACCCCGGATGCGTCGGTAGGCTGACGGGCTCGCGCCACCCGCACGACCCCTCCCCCACCATGCACCCCCGCCTCCTCGCCTCCTCCGCCGCCGGCGACGTCCCGGGCGCGGACATCCAGGTCGACGCCTGGATGTGGGCCGCGTTCCTCGGGCTCATCGCGGCCCTGCTGCTGGCCGACCTCTTCCTGTTCCACCGCGAGGCGCACGAGATCTCGATGCGCGAGGCCGCCGTCACGAGCGTGTTCTGGATCGCGCTCGGCGTGTCGTTCTCGCTGGTGATCTGGGGCCTGCTGGGCGGCGCCGCCGCGGGTCAGTACCTCACCGGCTACGTGATCGAGAAGAGCCTCTCGGTCGACAACGTGTTCGTGTGGGCCGTGATCCTGTCGTACTTCGCCGTCCCGAAGGCGCTCCAGCACCGGGTGCTGTTCTGGGGCGTGTTCGGCGCGCTCGTGCTCCGGGCGATCTTCATCTTCGCGGGGGTCGCGCTGCTCGAGACCTTCAGCTGGATGCTGTACGTGTTCGGGGCCTTCCTGCTCTTCACCGCGTGGCGGGTCGCCACCCACGACAACACCGAGATCCACCCCGAGAGGAATCCGATCCTCAAGCTCATGCGCCGGGTGATCCCGGTGAGCAGCGAGTACCACGGGCAGAGGTTCTGGGTGAAGATCGACGCTCGCCGCCTCGCCACGCCGCTGCTCGTGGTGCTGGTGCTGGTGGAGGC
Organism: Acidimicrobiia bacterium; assembly: GCA_041659105.1. Taxonomy (GTDB): domain Bacteria; phylum Actinomycetota; class Acidimicrobiia; order IMCC26256; family PALSA-555; genus CAIUKV01. Next base: position 10,818 of record JBAZYX010000002.1, on the reverse strand, counting down.
CACCGACGTGGTGTTCGCGGTCGACTCGATCCCTGCGATCCTCGCGGTGACCCGGTCGGAGTTCATCGTGTTCACGTCGAACGCGTTCGCGATCCTCGGCCTGCGGGCCCTGTACTTCCTGCTCGCGGGCGCCGCCGGGAAGCTGCGGTACCTCAACATCGGCCTCGGCATCATCCTCGGCTACGTCGGTGTCAAGATGCTGCTGTCCGACGTGTACCACCTCCCGACGATCCTCTCGCTGGGGGTGATCGCGGTCATCCTCACGGTCACGGTGGTGGTGTCGTTGCGGGCCGACGCCCGCGACGCGGAAGCCGGAGGAGGAACGGGCTCATGAGCGTGCACACGATGGTGGTGGCCCACGACCGGTCCGACGGCGCGGCGCACGCGCTGGCCTGGGCGGTCGAGCTCGCGCGGCAGACCGGTGCCCGCCTCGTGGTGGTGCACGCGTGGTCGGCGCTCGACGACCTCGGCAAGCACCCGGACCACGCCGATCTGGCGCAGCTTCACGACGAGGCGCTGGCCGAGCTGCGCGACGAGTGGTGCCGGGACGCGTTCGCCGCCGGCGTCGAGGTCGACGTGCGCATCGTGGAGGACCGGCCCGTTCCCGGGATCGTGCAGGCCGCGCGCGACGCCGGCGCCGACCTCGTCGTGTGCGGCACGCGCGGCCGTGGCCGGGTGACGGAGCTCGTGCTCGGCAGCGTGGCGCGCGAGCTCCCCGAGCAGTCGCACCTCCCGGTGGTTATCGTTCCCCCGCGCTGACCGGGAGGAGCGAACCATGATCGACGACCTGATCACCAAGCAGACGATCACCGAGGTGATCTACCGGTACTGCCGTGCGCTCGACCGCATGGACCGCCCGCTCGCCGACACCCTGTGGCACCCCGACGGCACGGCCGACTACGGCCCCGCCATGTTCCAGGGCACGGGCGCGGAGTTCCTCGACTGGGTGTGGCAAGCGCACGCGGCGATGCTCGGGCACTCGCACCAGATCAGCAACGTGCTGATCGAGGTCGACGCGGACGGCGACGGCGCCGGCAGCGAGGCCTACGTCACCGCCACGCTGTGGGCCGCGTTCGCCCCCGACGAGCTGACCCAGATCGTGAGCCGGGGCCGCTACGTCGACCGCTGGTCACGCCGCGCGGGGTTGTGGGCGATCGACCACCGCCGCTTCGTGGAGGACTTCACGACCACCACCGTGCTGCCGGGCGCGGCGCCGCCCGATCCCGGGGCCACGGCGGCCCGGCGCGATCGCACCGATCCGTCGTACGACGTGCTCGACCACTGACGCCAGACCGTCGTCCCCGGCCGGGGATCGACGAGAGAGGCGCTGCTACGATGCGAGCCCCTCTCGGGGAACGAGCCCCCATCGTCTAGTGGCCTAGGACGCCGCCCTTTCAAGGCGGTAACGGGGATTCGAACTCCCCTGGGGGCACACCGTGCCGGTTCGCCGGGCACGGGCACCGGGTCCTGTGGTGCAGTTTGGAGTGCACGCCGCCCTGTCAAGGCGGAGGCCGCGGGTTCAAATCCCGTCAGGACCGCGAGGGCGGGCGACCGCCTTCTCCCGGCCGGGTAGCTCAGTCGGCAGAGCGCGCGCCTGAAAAGCGCGAGGTCACCGGATCGACGCCGGTCCCGGCCACCACTCCGACACGACGACCCGGGCCCTCGGCCCGGGTCGTGTCGCGTGCAATCGATCGTGCGGCCCGCCGCAGCGGCAGGCCCGGCCGATGGGTCAGGCCTGGGCGCCGGCGTCGGCCTCGGCGAGGAGTCGCCGGATCTCGCTCGCCTTGAAGCGCCGGTGGCCACCGAGGGTCTTGATGTACGAGATCCGCCCGGCTCGGGCCCACCGGGTCACGGTCTTGGGGTTGACACGGAACATCGCCGCCACCTCGGACGGGGTGAGCAGCTCTTCCGGCTCGTTCGCATCCACTGGGAACTCCTTGATGGGACCGGATCGGAGGCATGTCCCCGGCCCGGATCAGGTACACCCTGCTGTTCGGGATCCTCGCACAAACGACAAACGTTTGCAGAACCAGAGCGATCGTAACCGACTTCTGGGGCAAAGCGGGCGGTTCCTGAACAAACTCTCAGGTCCGCCCCGACGGTGCAATGGCCAATCCGAACGCGGATCAGCGCTCGAGGGTCACGCCGACGGGGCCTTCCACGATCTCCCCCACCAGCCAGGCGTCGTGGCCGGCGTTGCGCACGGTGTCGAGCGCCCGGTGCGCCTCGGCCCGGGGCAGGACGGCGAGCATCCCGAGCCCGAGGTTGAACACCTGCTCCATCTCGTCGTCGGCGACGTCGCCCGCGGCCTGGATCTCGGCGAAGATCCGCGGCTCCTCCCACCGGCCGCGCCGCACCACCGCGTGGGTGTGCGCGGGCAGGATCCGCACGAGGTTGCCCGGGATGCCGCCGCCGGTGACGTGCACGAACGCGTGCACCGGCACGTGACGCCGCAGCTCGAGCAGCGCCTTCGCGTAGATCACGCTCGGCACCAGCAGCTCGTCACCCAGCGAGTGGTGGGCACCCTTCCACGCGGGCTCGTCGAGCGAGCGTCCGGCGCGGTCGAGCAACGCGCGGCGCGCGAGGGAGTAGCCGTTGCTGCGCAGGCCCGGGCTCGCGATGCCGATGATCGCGTCGCCCGCGCGCACGCCGGCGGGGAGGATGTCGGCGCGTCCCACCACGCCCACGGCGAACCCGACGATGTCGAACTCGCCGGGGTCGAGCAGTCCGGGGTGCTCGGACATCTCGCCCCCGATGAGCGCGCAGCCGGCGTCGCGACAGCCCTTGGCCACGCCGGCGACGATCTCGTCGACCTGCTCGGGGATCAGCTTGCCGACCGAGATGTAGTCGAGGAAGAAGAGTGGCTCCGCGCCGTGCGCGGCGATGTCGTCGGCCGACATGGCGACGCAGTCGATGCCGATCGTGTCGTACTTGCCCGTGAGCGTGGCCAGCATCGACTTCGTGCCCACGCCGTCGGTGGACGACACGAGCATCGGGTCCTCGTGCTTGAGCCGGCCGAGCGAGAAGAGCCCGCCGAACCCGCCGATGTCGCCCACGACCTCGGGCCGGAACGTGGATCGCACGTGGTCCTTGATCATCTCGACGGCCTTCTCGCCCGCCGCGATGTCGACGCCCGACTCCGCGTAGGTCAGCGGGTCGGCCGCGCTCCGGTCACGATCGCGTTCGCGCCCGAGCTTCACGCGTCGTGGCCCCGGCTCGGCGCCGACACGGCGTCGCCGGGCTGCGCGGCGCCGGACTGCGCGGGACCGTCGGATTCCTCGAGCACGTGCTTCGAGTCGGAGAGGGGCACGGGAACCGGGTACACGCCGGTGAGACAGGCGGTGCAGAACGCCTCGGCCGGTGCCGTGGTGGCGGTGGTGAGCCGATCGATCTCGAGGTAGGCCAGCGAGTCGACCTTCAGGAAGTCCTTGATCTCGCCCACCGAGAGGTCGGCCGCGAGCAGCTCGGAGCGGCGGCCGGTGTCCATGCCGTAGGAGCACGGCCACTTGTACGGCGGCGACGACACCCGGAAGTGCACCTCGGCCGCGCCCGCCTCCCGCAACATCGCGACCACCTGCTTCGTCGTGGTGCCGCGCACGATGGAGTCGTCGACGACCACGAGGCGCTTGCCCCGGATGTTCTCCGGCAGCGGGTTGAGCTTGAGCCGCACCCCGCCGCTGCGCTGCGACTGGCTCGGCTGGATGAACGTGCGGCCGACGTAGCGGTTCTTGACCAGGCCGTCGCCGTAGGGGATGCCGGCCTCGCGCGCGAAGCCCTGCGCCGCGGGGATGCCCGACTCGGGCACCGGCATCACCATGTCGGCCTCGACCGGCGCCTGGCGGGCGAGCTCCTCGCCCATCCGCTGGCGCGCCGCGTGCACGCTCTTGCCGTAGAGGTAGGTGTCGGGGCGGGCGAAGTAGACGAACTCGAACAGGCAGAGCTTCGGCTCGGGCTCGGCGAAGCGCCGCTCGTGCATGCCGTTCGCGTCGATGACGATCATCTCGCCGGGCTCGATGTCGCGCAGGTAGTGCGCGCCCACGATGTCCAACGCGGCCGTCTCGCTCGCGAGCACCCAGCCACCCTCGATGCGGCCGAGCACGAGCGGCCAGAAGCCGTGGGGGTCCCGCGCGCCGATGAGGTGCGCGTCGTCCATCAGCACGAACGAGAACCCACCGGCGAGGTGGGGCAGGACCTTCGCGAGCGCCAGCTCGAGGTCGCGCCCGTCGGAGCGGGGCTCCTTGCCGTACTCGTGGGCGATCAGCTCGGCCACGAGAGCGGAGTCGGTGGTGGAGTCGAGCGGGCCCTGCGGGTCCTCGAGCATCCCGGGGAGCATCCCGAGCCGCTCCGCGAGCTCCGCGGTGTTGGTGAGGTTTCCGTTGTGGCCGAGAGCGAAGCCGGCCTCGCCCACCGAGCGGTACACGGGCTGCGCGTTGCGCCACGTGCTCGAGCCGGTGGTGGAGTAGCGGTTGTGCCCGATGGCGAGGTGGCCCACGAGCGGGGCGAGCCGGCGCTCGTCGAACACCTGGGTGACGAGGCCCATGTCCTTGACGACGGTGACGTCCTTGCCGTCGCTCACGGCGATCCCGGCCGACTCCTGGCCCCGGTGCTGGAGGGCGTAGAGCCCCAGGTAGGTGAGGTGGGCGACCGCCTGGCCAGGGGCGTAGGCGCCGAACACACCGCAGGCGTGAGCCAGCCCCTTCGGGGCTTCGGGATCCATTGCCACCAGTATCCCATGTGCCCGCACGTCCGCTGACTACCGGTCGTACGATCCGGCCCGTGGACCCCGACGGCGCCCTCACCCCCTGCCTCTGGCTCACCGGGCGACGCGGGGTCGGCAAGCGGACCGTCGCCGCGCTGGCCGCGGCGGCGCTCCACGACGATGCCCGGCCCTGCGCGGTACTCGACGCCGAGGCGCTCACCGAGCACCTCGCCCGCGGTCCGCTCGACGGCGGGCTCGCGTCGCTCGCGTGGCTGGCCAACCTCCTCACGAGCAACGGCGTCCCCGTGATCGTCACGGTCGACACGCCGAAGCGGGCCGACCGCGAGCCGCTGCGCGACACGATCGCGGGCTTCGTGGAGGTGTTCGTCGACGCGCCGGCCGACGTGTGCACGGCACGGGCCGGCGTGGCCGACCGCGGCTTCGAGGAGCCGACCGCGCCCGACCTGCGCGTCCCCACCGGCGACCGCGACGCTCGTGCAGCGGCCGCGCTGCTCGTGTCCTACCTGGACGCCCTCACCTCACCGACCACGTGACGCTGCGCCGCACATGGTGCGGTGCAGCGTCACTCGCTCGGTGGATCTCGGAGGATCTCGGGGCGGATCAGACGTGGACGTCGGCGTCGACCAGGGTGGGGATGGCGTCGCGCCACGCGGCGAGGGCGTCGGCGAGGGGGACGTCGAACGTGCCCGTGGCCACCAGGCGGTCGCCCCCCGCGACCCCGAGGTCGACCGCCCGCACTCCACCGTCGGCCGCGCGGGTGAGCACGTCGGCAAGCCGGTCGGGGGCGACCGCGAGCACGACGCGGGACGCCGTCTCGGCGAAGCACCAGGCCGCGGTGGAGATTCCGACCTCGGGCGAGACGGTGAACCCGGTGCTCCCCCCGAACGCCATCTCGGCCAGCGTCACCGCGAGGCCGCCGTCGGCGCAGTCGTGCACGCCGGCCACGACCCGGTCGGTCACCAGGCCGGACACGAGGTCGTGCACCGCGCGCGCGGCATCGAGGTCGGCCGCCGGGGGCAGGCCGCCGTCGAGGTCGTGCACCACGAACGCCCACTCCGACCCGCCGAGCTCGGCCGCGGTCTGTGGACCCACGAGCACCAGGTGCTCGCCGGCGGCGAGCCGCACGCCCGGGGGCGGAGTGTCGAGCTGCTCGATGAGCCCCACGACGCCGACCACCGGCGTCGGATCGATGTTGCGGCCGCGCGACTCGTTGTAGAAGGACACGTTCCCGCCCACCACCGGCAGGTCGAGCGCGCGGCAGGCGTCGCTCATCCCGTCGATCGCCTCGGAGAACTGCCACATCACCTCGGGGTGCTCGGGGTTGCCGAAGTTCATGCAGTTGACGAGGGCCTTCGGCACCGCACCTGCACAGGCCACGTTGCGCGCCGCCTCGAGCACCACGAGCCGTCCGCCCGTCCGCGGGTCGAGCCGGCAGAAGCGAGCCTTCCCGTCGGTGGCGATCGCCAGCGCGCGCGACGTGCCCTTGAGCCGCAGGACCGTGGCGTCGCTACCCGGACCGATCACGGTGTTGAGGAAGAGCTGGTGGTCGTACTGGCGCCAGACCCACGACTTGTCGGCGATGGTCGGAGTGGCGAGCAGGGTGAGGAGCTCGCCCGAGAGGTCGGTGCCGTCGGGGAAGCGGGCGAGCAGCGCGGGCGCGGGGTCGGCGGCCTGCAGCGCGTCGAGGTCGGCCGGGCGGGCGAGCGGGCGCTCGTACACCGGGCCGTCGCCGAGGCTGCCGCAGGGCACGTCGGCGATCATCTCGCCGGCGGGCGCGCCGTCGGCCATCCGCTCGAAGACGCGGAACCGGCCGGTGTCGCTCACCCAGCCCACCACGCTGGCCCTGATCTCCCAGCGCGCCGCGAGCGCGAGCACTTCGTCGACGTTCTCCGGCGTGACGATCGCGAGCATCCGCTCCTGGCTCTCGGACGTCATCACCTCGACCGGGACCATCCCCGGCTCGCGCAGGTGGACCCGCGACAGGTCGACGTCCATGCCGTTGCCCGCGGCCGCGGCGGTCTCGGACAGCGCGCACGACAGGCCGGCGGCGCCGAGGTCCTGCACGCCCACCGCCAACCCGGCGTCGAGCAGCGCGATGCACGCCTCGATGAGCCGCTTCTCCTCGAACGGGTCGCCCACCTGCACCGACGGGCGCTTCGCCTCGGAGCCCTCCTCGAACCCGGCCGACGCGAGCACGCTCGCGCCGCCGATGCCGTCGCGTCCGGTGGACGAGCCGAGCAGCACCCCCAGGTTGCCCACGCCCTCGGCCCGGGCGAGCACGAGCCGCTCCTGGGGGAGCACGCCGATGCACATCACGTTGACGAGCGGGTTCTCGCGGTAGCAGTCGTCGAACACGACCTCGCCGCCGACGGTCGGCACGCCCACGGCGTTGCCGTAGCCGCTGATGCCCGACACGACGCCCTCGAACAGGAAGCGCGTCCGCGCGTCGTCGAGCGGGCCGAAGCGCAGCGGGTCGAGCAGTGCGATCGGGCGTGCGCCCATCGAGAAGATGTCGCGGATGATGCCGCCGACTCCGGTGGCCGCACCCTGGTAGGGCTCGACCGCGGACGGGTGGTTGTGGCTCTCGATGCGGAGGGCCACGGCGAGCCCGTCGCCCACGTCGATCACGCCGGCACCCTCGCCCGGTCCGACGATCACCCAGGGGGCCTCGGTCGGGAACCGGCGCAGGTGCACCTTCGACGACTTGTACGAGCAGTGCTCGGACCACATCACCGCGTACATCGCGAGCTCGAGGTCGGTGGGCTCGCGGTCGAGCAGGGCCACGATGTCGGCGAGCTCGGCGTCGGTGAGGCCGAGCTGACGGTGCAACGGGACTTCGGTCGCGTCTTCGGCCACGGAGGCGAGATTACCGGCCGTTGAATTGCGAATAAGGGTCCCGTCTACACTCGCGTCTTTGCCGGATCACGAGTTGGGCGAATTACCCATATGCGCACCTCGATCCCTTCCCCCCGCCGTGGATGAGGAAACCGAAAGTGAGGCCGATATGCCGCCGACGAAGATGACCGCCGAGCACAAGAAGGCCCTGGCCGAGGGCCGCTCCGAAGGGCGCGCCGTGAAGGCCTATCTCGACGCGCTCGAGCAGCAGCGCCCGCGGCGCGGCCGCAAGCGCACCCCCGACTCGATCAAGAAGCGCCTCACGGCCATCGAGAAGGAGCTCGCCGACGCGTCGTCGCTGCATCGGCTCCAGCTCGTGCAGGAGCGACGCGACCTCGAGACCGAGCTCGCGGGCATGGACACCAAGGTCGACCTCACGAAGCTCGAGGCCGAGTTCGTGAAGGTGGCCAAGGCCTACAGCGGACGCAAGGGCATCGAGTACGCGTCGTGGCGCGAGCTCGGTGTGGGCGCCGACGTGCTGAAGAAGGCCGGGATCGGCCGCGCCGCGAGCTGAGCGACTGCCCTCCCCCTCATCGTTTTGGCGTCGCTCGTGCCGCCGTCAGCGGCAACAGCGACGCCAAAAGGGGAAGTTGCGGTCAGACGGGGAGGTCGACCCGGGCGGCCGCGAGCAGCGCCCGCAGCAGCACTGCGCCGTCGGCGGAGCCGAGGATGGGCTCCGCGGCGCGCTCGGGGTGGGGCATGAGCCCGACCACGTTGCCGGCCTCGTTGCTCACGCCCGCGATGTCGTCGGCGCTGCCGTTGGGGTTCTGCACGTAGCGCAGCACCACCTGGTCGTTCGACCGGATGCGGGCGAGCGTGTCGGCGTCGCAGGTGAAGTTGCCCTCGAAATGGTTGATCGGGAGCCGCAGCTCGGTGCCCGGGGCCACGCCCTGCGTGAGCACCGACCGGGCGCTCTCGACCGTGCAGGTGACCGTCTCGCACCGGAACTTCAGCCCCGCGTTCTTCTGGAGCGCGCCGGGGAGCAATCCCGCCTCGGTGAGCACCTGGAAGCCGTTGCAGATGCCGACCACCGCTCCACCCTCGGCGGCGTAGGCGTTGACGGCGTCCATCACCGGGGAGAACCGGGCGATCGCGCCGGTGCGCAGGTAGTCGCCATGGGCGAACCCGCCGGGGACCACGACGGCGTCGAAGCCGGCGACGCTCGTGTCGCCGTGCCAGATGAGATCAGCTCGACCACCGAGCGCCTCGACCGCGTACACCACGTCGAGCTCGCAGTTGGTGCCCGGGAAGACGACGACCCCGACCCGAGTGCTCATGACTGCTCCGCTCCGGGCGCCTTCGGCGCCGGGCCGCTCGGGCCCCGCTCGCTCACGCCTGCTCCAACGCGAACACCTCGACGGTGAACGCCTCGATCACCGGGTTGGCCAGCAGCCGGTGGCACATCTCGTCGACCTGGGCCCGGGCCGCGTCGGCGCTCGCGGCGTCGACCACGAGGCGGATCGACTTGCCGATGCGAACGTCGGAGACGTTGGTGTAGCCCAGGGCCGGCAGCGCCCGTTCGACGGTGGCGCCCTGGGGATCGAGCACGCCCGGGAGGTGGGTGACCTCGACCTGTGCTTCGAACTTCACGACTCGATGGTACCGGGACCCTTATTCGGGGCCGAACCATTCGTCGAACGATTCGCCCGTGATCAGCTCGTAGGCCTCCACGTAGCGGGCCCGGGTGCCGTCGATGACCGACCGGGGCAGCGCCGGCGCAGGCGGCCTCTGGTCCCACCCGAGGGCGAGGTAGTGGTCGCGCACGAACTGCTTGTCGAACGACGGCGGCGAGGTGCCCACCGCGTAGTGCTCGGCCGGCCAGTACCGCGAGGAGTCGGGGGTCAGCATCTCGTCGATCACGAGGAGCTCGCCGTCGACCGTGCCGAACTCGAGCTTCGTGTCGGCGAGGAGCACGCCCTGCGCGGCCGCGTGGGCGCGGGCGAACTCGTAGATCGCGAGCGTCACGGTGCGGACCTGCTCGAACACGTCGGCGCCCACGAGGGCCGCCGCCTCGGCGTCGGTGACCGCCTCGTCGTGGCCCTCCTCGGCCTTCGTGGTGGACGTGAAGATCGGTTCGGGGAGCTCCTCGGCCTGGCGCAGCCCGGCAGGGAGGGCGCGCCCGCACACCGTGCCCCGCTCCGCGTACTCCGACCACGCGGAGCCGAACAGGTACCCCCGCGCGATGCACTCGAGCCGCACGGGCCGGGTGGCCCGCACCAGCATCGCCCGGCCCGCCACCTCGGCGCCGGCGGTCTCGGGCAGGTCGGTGGGATCGGCCGACACCACGTGATTGGGCCAGATGTGCGCGGTCTGCTCGAACCAGTACGTGGACAGACCGGTGAGCACGCGGCCCTTGTCGGGGATCTCGTCGGGGAGCACCACGTCGAACACCGACACGCGGTCGGACGCGACCATGAGCAGGCGGTCGTGCGACACCTCGTAGAGGTCGCGCACCTTGCCCGTGTAGAGGTGCCGCAACGCGGGTCGGGTCACTTCGCCCGCTCCCGGCCGATCACCACGCACCCTCGTCGTCGAGGGCATCCACGGCTCGACCGGCCCGCGCGGTGGCGCGGGCGAGATCGAAGCACGCGTCGAGCGCCGCGGCGTCGAGCACGGCGGTGACCTCACCGTCTTCGGCCAGCACGGCGCGGAACGGACGCTCCGACTCCCAGGTGCGCATGGCGTTGCGCTGCACGAGCCGGTACGCGTCGTCGCGCGCCATGCCCCGTTCCACCAACGCGAGCAGCACGGGCTGGCTGAACACGAGCCCGTGCGACCCGTCGAGGTTGCGCACCATGCGGTCGGGGTAGACGACCAGGCCCTCGATGATGCCGCGGAACCGAACCGCCATGTAATACGCGAGCATCAGCGAGTCGGGCAGGATCACGCGCTCCACCGACGAGTGCGAGATGTCACGCTCGTGCCAGAGCGCGACGTCCTCCATCCCCGCGGTGAGATTGCCGCGCAGCACGCGGGCGAGGCCGCAGAGCTGCTCGGACTTCACCGGGTTGCGCTTGTGGGGCATCGCGCTCGAGCCCTTCTGCGCGCCGGTGCGGAACGGCTCCTCCGCCTCACGGACCTCGGTGCGCTGCAGGTGCCGCACCTCGAGCGCGAACGACTCGATCGCGGCACCGAGCGAGGTGCACGCGTAGAGCACCTCGGCGTGACGGTCGCGGGTGAGCACCTGTGTGGCCGGAACCGGC
>JBAZYX010000001.1:0-126001 GCA_041659105.1 Acidimicrobiia bacterium | reverse complement strand
GAGAGCCCACCCTCGCCCCTGATGCGCCCGCCCTTGAGCAGCTGGGCGTAGAAGCGCTCCAGGTCGTCGGAGCCCAGCTCCTGGAGGGCGATCCGGCCGAGCGCCGGCACGATGGTCCGCTCCACCCGGTACCGGTGATAGGCGAACGTCGAGGGCCGGACCGACGCCTCGACGGCCGGGAGCCACCGGGCCTCCAGGTACTCCCCCACCGCGAGGCTCGACGGCGAGACGTGGCGGCCGGAACGACGGTCGGCCATCTCGCGCTCGTAGGCCTCGACGGCTTCCTTCTTCGTGCGGAAGCCCGACCGCCAGCGTTGCGCGTACCGCCCCGTGGACGGATCGCGGGAGCCGCTCACGACGTAGGCCCAGGTGCCCGACGAGCGCTTCACGAACGACGCCACCGACCACCCCCGGCGAGAGGATTCTTAGCGGATTATTAGCCGGAGGCTCGGACACTGATCCGGTGGTGTGTGTGACACCGCTCTGACCAGGGAATTTGCAGTCGGGCTGCCGGGATTCGAACCCGGGACCTTTGGTCCCCCAGACCAACGCGCTAACCAAGCTGCGCCACAGCCCGTCGCCCCTCGCGGGGCCGGACCGGTGATGCTACCCGCGGCCTCGCGCGATCGCCGTGCCCATCGGGACGTGGTCGCGGCTCAGAGCTGGTGCACCAGCCACTCGATGCCTTGGAAGGCGCGGTACCCGAGGTAGAGGGCGATCGCGCCCACCAGCATCTTGAAGTGCCAGGGCAACGGGAGCGTCTCGTCGTCGTCCGCGGGAGGCGGGGCGAGGTCCGGGGCGAGGTCCGGAGCGCGGTCCGGGATGGGGTCCGGAGCCGTTGCGGGCGCCCGGGCCCGGCCCGGATCGACCGGGGCACCGCACCGTGGGCAGTCTCCCGCGGGCGTGACCGTCGCGGGTGAGAGGAAGCGATCGCACCCGGTGCACCACGGCATCCGGCCATTTCAGCAGGCCTCAAGAACGTCGCCCGATCCGCCGAACACCCTTCCGAGGCGAAACGCGGCGACACATCACCACGATTCGGGTCTGCGGACCCTGGACCGAAGGTGAGGATCCCGGTGATGCACCGGTTCCTCGGTGATGCGCGAGAGAGGACTCGGGCCCACGGCCCCGGCGGGCGGTCGTCCGAGCGCGGCGCCGCCCTGGTGGAGTTCGTCCTCATCCTGCCGATCTTCATCATGATCGTGTTCGGCACGATCGAGTTCTCCTCGGCCTACAACGACTCGGCGGTGGTGGCCGACGCGGCCCGGGCCGGCGGCCGCATCGGGTCCACCGCGCCGGGGACGGACTACACGTCCGCCAACGCGACGAATCTCGTCACGAGCAACGTCCAGACCGCCGTGAAAGCCCTCCCCGCCGGCTCGCCGAAGGAGCTGTGGGTCTACGAGGCCAACGACAAGGGGTACCCGGGGGCAACCGGGGTGACCGGCTGGGGCTCGTGCCCGACCGGCACCTGCGTGAAGTACACCTGGAACAGCACCACCAACGAGTGGGACTACGCGAGCGGCTCGTACCTCGCGGCGAACCAGAACGCGTGCGGGACCACACCCGACGAGCTCGGCATCCGCGTGGTGGCCGATCACGCCTTCGTCACCCGGCTGTTCGGGACGACGTTCACGCTCGACGACAAGACGGTGTTCCGGTTCGAGCCGTCGGCGACGTGCTGATGCCGCGCCGGATGCGGTTCCGCGACCCGCACACCGGCGAGCGGGGCGCGATCCTCATCATCTCCACGATCATCCTCACGACGATGATCGCCCTGGCCGGCTTCGCGGTCGACTTCACCCGCTGGAGCCGTGAGGGCACCCTGGAGCAGCGCGCCGCGGACGCCGCCGCGCTCGCCGGCGCGGTGTACATGCCCGACAACTTCTCGGGCGCGCAGACCGCGGCACTGGCCATCGCCGCGAAGAACGGCTTCACGAACGGCACGAACCGGACGACCGTCACCGTCGCCCGCGGCGTGCGGTCGAACCAGGTTCGGGTCACCATCACCCGCACCCTCACCAACATGTTCGGCATGATCGTCGGGGCCAAGGAGACGACCATCACGAAGGACTCGCTCGCCGAGTACCAGCGGGCGGTGAACATGGGGAGCCCGAGCAACCAGTTCGGCAACAACCCCGAAGCGACGACCTACGACGCCACGACCTACCCCAACTTCTGGGGCAGCATCTCGGGGCCCAACACCAACAAGGTCCAGGGCGACGCGGTGTCGGCGAAGCCGTGCTCGAGCTCGGGCACGAGCGCGTCCGACAACTGCGCGTCGTCGCTCAACACCGAGTACGACGCGAAGGGCTACTTCTACGGGGTCGACCTGCAGGCCGGCTTCACCGGGCCCCTGACCATCGATGCGTTCGATCCCGCGTTCGTCGAGGTCGGTTCGCTGTGCGGCACGAACACGAACGGGAGCAACCTGACCGGCGCCGCGGCCCTGACCGCCGCCCAGGTCGTCCAGTACCCGACGTCGACGATCACTCCGGCGACGCGCTACAACACCCCGGCCTCGAGCAAGTACTGCACGGGCGACCAGACGTACGACGGCGGTGGGTCCACGCCCGTGTGGACGACCTACGTGGTGCGCAGGCCCGACGCGTCGCCCTGGGACCCCACCGACAACCCGGTCCTGTGCTCGGTCGAGTTCCCGGGGTACACCGGTGACATCAGGACGGCCCTGCAGCAGGCGAGCCCCTTGACCAACGCACCGACCTACTTCGCGAGGTACTTCCGCCAGTGGTACACGTTGTGCACCATCAACACGCCCGAAGTCGGCACGTACTTCGTGCAGATCACGACCGCGCTCAAGGCCGACGGGTCCGCGGCGCCCAACGGCCACGGCCAGAACCGGTTCGCGCTCCGGGCGCGCCTCAACGGCCTCGACAGCACGCTTGCCCACACCTACGGCGAGGGCCGGATGTCGATCTTCGCGAACTTCCCCGGGACCACGGCGGTGCTCCCGCTCGCCCGGATCCTCCCCGGCGCGTCCGGGCGGACCATCGAGCTGAGCCTCTTCGACGCGGGTGACCTCCAGGGCACCGGGTCCATCCAGATCAAGCCCGCGCCCGACGCGACCAACGGCGGATCGCCCCTCACCGCGTTCAGCGGCTGTACCTACACCCAGCCGCCCGGCAACGCGACCGGCCCACCGTGGGGCACGTTCACCAACACCGGATCCAACTGCACGCTGACGAGCGTGAGCTCGTCGACCTACCAGGGCGACTGGGTCTCGGTCCGGATCCCGATCCCGTCCACGTACAGCTGCAACACCGCGAGCGCAGCCGGGTGCTGGGCCTCGGTGAACTACAGCTTCGCGAGCGCCACGAGCGTGACCGACACCACCACGTGGACCGCCCGCATCCGGGGCATCCCCGTCCGCATCATCGAGTGAGGCGCCGAGCGCCGCGCCACGGCAGCCTCAGCCGTTGCGGCGGCGTACCCGGAGCTTGATGGGCGTCGGCCCGAGGGAGAACGCCTCACGGATGCGCCGCTCGATGTAGCGCAGGTAGCTCTCGGGCAGCTCGTGGCTCGCGAAGAGGGTGAAGGTGGGCGGGTCGGCCGCGCCCTGGGTCGCGTAGAGGATTCGCGGGCGGTGCTTGCGCACCGGCGGCGCCGGGTGCTGCTGCTGCGCCTCCTGGACCAGGCGGTTCAGCGCGGCGGTGGGGATGCGGGCGTGGTAGGCCTCCTCGGCCTGACGCAGCGCGGGCAGGATGCGCACGGCGTTCTTGCCGGTGAGCGCGGAGACCTTCAGCACCGGCGCGTAGCCGAGGAAGGCGAGGCGGTCGGCGACGTCGGCCTGGACCTGCAGCCGCTCCTCGGCTTCGGTCACGAGGTCCCACTTGTTGAGGACGATCACCACCGCGGTGCCGGCGGCGTCGATGCGCTCGGCGAGTCGCTGGTCCTGGTGGGTCACGCCGACGGTGGCGTCGATCACGAGCAGCGCGGCGTCGGCGCGGTCGACCGACTCGAGCGCGCGCACGAGGCCGTAGTACTCGGTGGGCTCGTCGATGCGCGACCGGCGCCGCATGCCCGCGGTGTCGACGAAGCGCAGCAGCCCGTCCTCGGACTCGACGAGCGTGTCGATGCTGTCGCGGGTGGTGCCGGGCAGGTCGTGCACCACGGTGCGGTCGTCGCCCACGAGCCGGTTGAACAGCGTGGACTTGCCCACGTTGGGGCGGCCCACGATCGCGACGGAGAACGCCTCGGGCTCGGGTTCCGCCTCGGTCTCGTCGGGCTCGGGCGGCAGCGCGTCGACGAGGGCGTCGAGGAGATCGCCGCTCCCCCGCCCGTGCAGCGCCGACACCGGGTACGGATCCCCCAGCCCGAGCCGCGCGAACTGCCAGATGTCGAGCTCGCGGCGGCCGTCGTCGACCTTGTTGACCGCGACGAGCACGGGCGCGTCCCCCTTGCGCAGCAGGCGCGCGACGCGGTCGTCCTCCTCGGTGACCCCGACCACCGCGTCGACCACCAGCACCACGACGTCGGCGGTGTCCATGGCCCGCTCGGCCTGGCGGCTCACCTGCTTCGTGAGCTCGGAGGGATCGGCGGTCTCGACGTTGTCGGGAAGCCAGCCGCCGGTGTCGACCAGCGTGAACACGCGGCCGTTCCAGTCCCCTACGAGCTCCTTGCGGTCGCGGGTGACTCCGGGCTTCTCCTCCACGATCGCTCGCCGCCCGCCGACGATGCGGTTCACGAGCGTGGACTTGCCCACGTTGGGTCGGCCGACGATGGCCACGAACGGACGGGTTGCTGCCATCAGGAGTTCCTAATATCTGGGTCGTTCCGGACCGCGAGCGCGGTTGGTCGTTCGTCGTCGGGGCGGTCCTGCACTCGCTGGAGCGCGGTTGGTCGCCCGTCGTCGGGGCGGTCCTGCACTCCCTGGAGCGCGGCGACGAGCGAAGCGCCGTCGGTGCGCACGATCTCGACCGGTCGGGGCAGGTCGGCCACGCGGCCGCCGTCGAGGAACCGGTCGTCGGACAGGACGACGTCGGGCACGAGGTAGCGGTGGTCGGGCGGCTCGTCGGCGAGCGCCGCGGCGACGTCGGTCGCGGTGAGCAACCCGGTGACCGCGATGTTGCCGCCGAAGAAGCGGTTCGCGACCGGGAGCAGCCGCACCGGGCCCCGGGCCACCGACCGGAGCGCGGGCAGCAGCGGCTCGAGCACGCGCGCGCCGTACTCACCAGTGACGAGCGCGACGTGTGCGTCGCGACTCGCGTCGACGACCGCGAGGCTTGCACCGCTGGCGCGCGGCGCGCGGTATCCCGCGGCGGGTGCGCCCTCGACCGACGCGAAGAACCCGGCGCGAGCACCGATCCCGGCAACCTCGTGCCCGGCGATGGCGCGCGCGACCTCGTCGGCGAAGGTGGTGGCCATGCCGATGCCGTTCTCGTGCTGCGGCGCGCCGTCGTACTCGGCGAGCACCGGGAACGGACCGTGGGCCATGAGGTAGTACTCGTCGGCGGCGTACACGAGCCGCCGCCCGAGCGCCCCGAGGTAGCGCTCCTGCCAGGTGTGCACGGCGTCGAGCACCGCCTCCGCCTCCGCGAGCGTGTGCTCACGCATCTCCGGCTCGCTGGAGAACGCGCTCACGCCGAGCGGCACCACGCCGACGGTGGCGATGCGGGGGAACCGGTCGAGGATCCCGAGCAGGGTGTCGTCGAGCGCGTCGCCGTCGTTGACCCCGGGGCACACGACCACCTGGCCGTGCACCTCGACGCCGGCGTCGAGCAGCGCATGCAGCCAGCGCAGGCTGGTGGCGCCGCGCCGGTTGCGCAGCAGGCGCGCTCGCAGATCCGGGTCGGTCGCGTGGATGCTCACGTACAGCGGAGACAGGCCCTCGGTGACGACGCGCTCGAGGTCGGCCTCGGTGAAGCGCGTGAGCGTCGTGAAGTTCCCGTACAGGAAGGACAGGCGGTAGTCATCGTCCTTGAGGGAGAGGCTCTTCCGCATCCCCGGCGGGAGCTGGTAGATGAAGCAGAAGGGACAGTGGTTGTCACAGGTGCGCACCCGATCGAACACCGGGCCGCTCAACGCGACCCCGAGCGGTTCGCCGGTGGCCTTCTCGACGGTGACCTGGCGCTCGAGACCGCCGCGACGAAGCTCCAGCTCGACCACGGCCTCGTCGGCCTGGAGCTGGTAGCGGATCACGTCGCGCACGGCCTCGCCGTTGACGGAGAGGAGCTCGTCCCCCGGGAGGAGCCCCGCGGCGGCCGCGGGAGAGTCGGGCGCGACTGCCTCGATGCGGGCGGTCGGCACCGAACGATTGTACGGGTCGGTACCCTGGCTCCGTGCCCGCGCCCCCTCCCCCGCCGGCCGCCCCGCATCCCGGCGTCGAGCGGGTGCTCCTCGCCGAGCCGCGTGGCTTCTGCGCCGGCGTGGAGATGGCCATCAAGGCCCTGGTGTGGATGGTCCGGGTCTTCGAGCCGCCCGTCTACTGCTACCACGAGATCGTCCACAACCGGCTGGTGGTGGAGCGGTTCCGCGCCCAGGGCGTCGTCTTCGTCGACTCCGTGGACGAGGTCCCGGCCGGCGCGCCCCTCATGCTCTCGGCCCACGGGAGCGCCCCCGAGGTCGTGGCGGCGGCCCGCGAGCGGGGCCGGTTCGTGGTCAACGCGGTGTGCCCGCTGGTGACGAAGGTGCACCACGAGGCCAAGGTCCGCGCCCAGAAGGGCTACACCATCCTCTACGTCGGCCACGCCGGGCACGACGAAGCCGAGGGCACGCTGGCCGTCGCGCCCGGAGCGATGCGCCTCGTCGAGCACGAGCACGACCTCGATCACGTGTTGCCGGAGCTCGCGGGTGAGAAGGTCGCGGTCCTGGCGCAGACGACCCTCGCGCTGCACGACTGGCAGGGCATCGTCGAGCGCACCCGCGACGAGCACCCCGACCTGTGGACGGCGGCGCGCGACGACCTCTGCTTCGCCACCACCAACCGCCAGGCCGCGCTGCGCGTCATCGCCGACCGCGCCGACGCGATCGTGGTGATCGGCAGCGCGAACTCCTCCAACACGCTCGCCCTCGTGGAGGTCGCCCGCCGCGCGGGCTGCTCCCGCGTGATGCGCGTCGACGGGCCCGACGAGCTCGACGCCGCGCAGCTCGACGGCGTGAAGGTCGTCGGCGTCACCGCCGGCGCGAGCGCACCCGACGACCTCGTACGCTCGGTGATCGAGCGGCTCGACCCCGTCGACGGCATCGAGCCGGTCTACGTCACCGACGAGGACGAGTACTTCCCGCCGCCGCGCGAGCTGCGCGAGCTGCTCCCCGCGCTCGACGCCACCGCCGCGCTCCTGCTCGGCGGCGACCCCGACCGCGCCCGCACGCTCGGCGGCGTGTTCGCCGACGACCGCGCGGTGGACGCGTCAGACGCGTTGGCCGGGCTGGCCGCTGTATCCGCCCTGCCCGCCTGAGCGCGTCACCGACCACGCCACCGCCTCGTCGAAGCAGGCCTGCAGCCGCAACCGCAGCTCCTCGTCGAGCGCGGTGATGGACGAGCGCTTGATCGTGCCCGTCGCCGCCTCGACGACGATGGGCTCCCCCACCACCACGCCGACACGCGACCACCACGGGATCCCCCGGCGCCGCACCACCGGGTGCTCGCTGCCGCCGACGCCCACCGGGACGATCGGGACCCCGGTCCGCAACGCGAGGTAGGCCGCACCCGACGCCAACGGGCCGAGCTGCGGTCCCTCCCGGCGCGTGCCCTCCGGGAAGATCACGACGGGCTCTCCTTGGTGGAGCGCGACCTCGATCGCCTTGAGCGCGGCGCGGTCGTTGCCGTCGCGGTCGACCGCGACGGCTCCGAGCTGGTTGAACACCCAGCTCCAGAACGGCCCCGCGAAGATCTCCTTCTTGGCCATGAAGCGCAGGCGGCGCCGGGTGACGGTGGCGGCGAAGGGGATGTCGAGCAGCGACCGGTGCGACGGGGCGAGGATGTACACGCCGCGGGGCGGAACGCGGTCCTTGCCCCGGACCTGCACCCCGAACAGCAGGTACGCGAGGCCGACGATGAGCGAGCGCCAGAACTTGTAGAACATCAGCCGGCGCCCGCGCCGCGACCGGGCGCCGGCGCGAAGCGCGCGTCTGCGAGCGCGAGCAGGTCGGCGACGATCTCGTCGATCCCCTGGTCGGTGCTGTCGACCACCACGGCGTCGTCGGCCGCGGCGAGCGGTGACGTGGCGCGGCTCTGGTCGAGCTGGTCGCGGCGGGCGAGGTCTTCGGCCACGGCCTGCACGTCGACCACCCGCGCCGCGGCGGCTTCGTCGCCGTGGCGACGCCGAGCGCGCTCGGCCTCGCTCGCGGTCAGGAACACCTTGAGCGGCGCGTCGGGGAACACCACCGTCCCGATGTCGCGACCCTCCACCACCCCACCGCCGCGCTCGGCCACCCAGGCCCGCTGCCGGTCGACGAGCACCGTGCGCACCGCGGGGTGCGCCGACACCGCCGACACCGCGCCGGTGACCTCGGGCCCGCGGATCGCCGCGCTCACGTCGCGGCCGTCGAGCAGCACCCGCTCCCCCACCTCGATCCGGGCCCGGGCGGCGATCGTGCCGGCGGCACCGGCGTCGTCGAGCGCCACGCCGGACTCCAGCACCGCGAGCGTCACCGCCCGGTACATCGCACCGGTGTCGAGGACCTCGAGGCCGAGGCGGGTCGCGAGGGCGCGCGACACGGTGGACTTGCCCGAGCCCGACGGCCCGTCGACGGCGATGACCCGGATCACCCGACCGCCCCTCCCAGGGCGCGAAGGTGCGCCGCGAACTCCGGATACGAGATCGCGACCGCGTCCCAGCCGGTGACCGTGGCGTCGCCCGTCCCCGCCGCCGCGGCGACCGCGGCCGCCATGGCGATGCGGTGGTCGCCGTGACCGGCGAACGGCACGGCCGCGGTCGCGCCCGCGGCACCACCCCGGATGCCGAGGCCGTCCGGGCGTACCTCCACGCCCACGCCGAGCTTGCCCAGCTCCTCGGCGAGGGTGGCCACGCGGTCGCTCTCCTTCACCCGCAGCTCGGCGGCGTCGACGATCTCGGTCGGGCCCTCGGCGAACGCCCCCGCCACCGCGAGGACGGGCAGCTCGTCGACGATCGCCTCCCGGCTCGCGATGACGGTGCCGTGCAGCGCGGACGCCTCGACCTCGATGTCGACCACGGGCTCGCCCCCGCGCTCCCCGCGCGCGTGCACGGTGATCGCGCCGCCCATCTCGCGCAGCACGTCGAGGTAGGCGATGCGCTCGGGGTTGCCGAGCACGTCCTCGAGCACGACGTGCGAGCCCGGGACGAGCAGCGCCGCACCACGAAGAAGGCGGCGGACGACGGGTCGCCCGGCACCTCGAGGTCGAACGGCGCCACCGAACCGGCCCGCACGCGGGTGGTGCGGGCGTCGACCACCTCGACCGGCGCGCCGAGGGAGCCGAGCAGCCGCTCCGTGTGGTCGCGGCTGGGGGCGGGCTCGACGATCTCGGTCTCGCCGTCGGCCTGGAGCCCCGCGAGCACGAGCGCGGTCTTCACCTGCCCGCTGGCCACCGCGAGCTCGTGCCGCACGCCGTGCAGCGCGCCGCCCCGGACCACGAGCGGGGCCCGCCGACCCCCGTCGCGTCCGTCGACCGTCGCGCCCATGGCCCGCAACGGGTCGAGCACGCGCGCCATCGGGCGCTGCGACAGCGACGCGTCGCCGACGAGCACGCTGAGGAACGGCAACCCCGCGCACAGGCCGGCGAGGAAGCGCATCGTGGTGCCGGAGTTGCCGCAGTCGAGCACCTCGGCCGGCTCCGCGAGCCCGGCGAAGCCCCGGCCCGCGACCCGGACGGCGTGGTCGCCGACGGTCTCGACCATCACCCCGAGGCGGCCGAGCACCGCGTGCGTGCTCGCGACGTCGCGGCCGGTGCCGAGGTTGGCGAGGTTGCTCTCCCCGTCGGCGATCCCCGCGGCGAACAGCGCCCGGTGCGACACGCCCTTGCAGCCCGGCAGCCGCAGCCGTCCGGTCAGTGGCGCACCGCCGTGGATCCGCACCTCGGTCACGACAGCACCCGGCGCGAATGGTGGTAGCCGCGTTCGGTGAGCTCGTCCTCGAACACCTCGGTGCTCGCCTCGGGGATCACGAGCACGAGCACACCGCCGGTGCCCTCGCCCGAATGCGCGATCTCGAGGTCGACGATGTTGACCCCGAGCAGGCCGGCGGCGGTGGTGACCTCGGCGAGCACGCCCGGCCGGTCGGGCACCGGGACCCGCAGCTCCACCAGCGCCGCGCCGGTGGGCGTGCCCACCGGGAGGTTGCGACGCGCGGCCCGGGCCCGCTCGAGCAGGTCGAGCAGGCCCCCGCGGTCGGCGCCGGCCACGAGGTCGCGCACGGCCCCGAGCGCGACGAGGTAGTCGTCGAGGCTCTCGACGATCGCGTCGCGGTTGGCCACGCAGATGTCGGGCCAGATCGCCGGGTGGCTCGCCGCGATGCGGGTCATGTCGCGGAAGCCGCCGGCGGCGAGCCGCAACAGGGTGGCGTGCTCCTCGCCCCGACGGGCCGCGACGTCCATGAGCGTGGTGGCCGCGAGCTGGGGTACGTGGCTCACCACCGCGACGAGCGCGTCGTGGTGGCGCGGGCTCACCGCGATCACCTCGGCGCCCAGCGCGACGGCGAAGTCGCGCACCGTCTCGAACGCGCCGGGATCGGTGGTGGGCGTGGGCGTGAGCACCCAGGTGGCGCCCACGAACATCTCGGCGTCGGCGCCGTCGAGCCCGTCCTGCTCCGAGCCGGCCATCGGGTGGCCGCCCACGAAGCGGTCCGCGTCGTCCGGCCGGGCCGCCTCCACCGCGTCCACCACTGCGGCCTTGACGGACCCCACGTCGGTGACCAGGCGCGCCCCGGCGGCGAGCGCGGCGACCGCGACCTCCGCGGTGCGCCCGACGGGAGCGGCGACCACGACGAGGTCGGCGTCGACGATCGCGGCGGCGAGATCGGGTGCCACGACGTCGATCGCACCGATCGCGAACGCGCGCTCGGCCCGCCCGGGATCGGGGTCGTATCCGGTGACGTGGAGCGCGCGGGCGCGTGCCGCGAGCCCGACGGAACCACCGACCAGGCCCGTCCCGAGGACGGCGATGCGGGTCACCGAGCCCCGGTCGATCACTGCGGGAGGTCGGCGCGAAGGTTGCGCGCCTCCTCCAGGTACACGTGCTGCACCTCGGCCCGGCTGCGGCTGCTGTAGCAGTGGACGAGCACCCGGATGCATCGGGGCAGCCCGCCTGCCACCCCGGCCTCGACCGCGCCGAGCAGGGGCACGTCGTCGTAGCCGAGCGCCCGGACCGAGCTGGCGGGGTAGGTGGCGGTGAGGTCGGGGGTGGTGGTCACGATGATGCTCACGAGGTCGGCGTCGGCGACCTCGTTGCGGGTCAGGAGCTCCTTGACCACCCGCTGGGTCTTGGCCTCGATCTCGGCCGCGCTGTCCTCGGTGCAGGTGATGGCCCCGCGCAGGCCCACGACTCTCACGGCGGCGAGGTTACTGCGGAGGGTGGTCGGGACCCGGGGCGGATGCCGCGTCCGCGTCGCCCTCGGGCGCGGTCGCCGCGGTGTACAGCGCCCGGACCTCCCCCTGGGTGAGCTCCCGCCAGGCGCCCGGGGCGAGGTCGGGGTCGCGCAGCGACCCGATGTTGGTGCGCACCAGCCGTCGCACCGGGTGGCCGACCGCTTCGCACATCCGCCGGACCTGGCGGTTGCGGCCCTCGTGGATGACCAGCTCGATCGCGCTCGTCTCGGGACCGGGCTGGACGAGGTGGGCCCGGGCCGGGGCGGTCGGCCCGTCGTCGAGCTCCACCCCCTCCCGGAGCCGGCGCAGGGCGGCGGGCGTGGGCACGCCCTCCACCTCCGCGAGGTACGTCTTCTCCACCCCGTAGCGGGGGTGGGTCAGCCGCTGGGCGAGGTCGCCGTCGTTGGTGCACAGCAGCAGGCCCTCGGTGTCGTAGTCGAGCCGCCCGACCGGGAACACCCGGGGCTCCACGGGCACGAGGTCGACCACCGTGCGTCGGCCCTGGGGGTCGTCGGCGGTGGTGACCACCCCGGCGGGCTTGTTGAGCAGGTAGTACACGAGCCCCGGCCGCGTGGGCACGGGGACACCGTCGACTGCGAGCGCCTGGTGGTCGGGGTCGACGCGGTCGCCGAGCACGACCACCGCGCCGTCGACGGTCACCCGGCCCTCGGCGATCAGCTCCTCACAGGCCCGGCGGGAACCGAGGCCGGCGCGGGCGAGGATCTTCTGTACCCGCTGGGGCCCTTCAGCCGGCGTCGTCACCGGCGCCGCCCTCGGGGGCCGCGTCGGCGGCCGCCTCCACGGGCGGCGCGTCGAGCCGCGGGTCCTGGTCGGCCCGCAGGCCGCGCTCGAGCGCTTCGACCACCTCGGGCCCGGGCACGAAGTCGCCGAGCGACGGGAGCTCGGCGAGGCTGGCCAGGCCGAGGCGCTCGAGGAAGCGGGGCGTGGTGCCGTAGAACGCGGCGAGGCCGGGGCCGGGGTCGCGCCCGACCTCCTGCACGTACCCGCGCTGGACGAGCGTGGCCAGGGTGGACTCGACGTTGACGCCGCGGATCGCGGAGATCTGCCCGCGGGTGATGGGCTGCTTGTAGGCCACGATTGCGAGCGTCTCGAGCGCGGGGCCCGACATGCGCACGTGCTGGCCCTCGAGCACGAACTGCTCGACGTAGGGCGCGAGGTCGGGGTGGGTCTGGTAGCGGTAGCCGCCGGCCACCTCGGCGAGGACGAAGCCCCGCTGCTCGCGCTCGTACTCCCCGGCGAGCTCGCGGCAGATCGCGACCACCAGGTCGACGCCGCACTCCACGAGCTCGGCGAGGTCGCGCGCAGGTACGGGCTCGGTGGCCGCGAGCACCACCGCCTCGATCGCCCGGCGGGCCTCGGCCCGGGCGTCCCCGGGGTCGACCGCGGGCTCGGCGGCGCCGGTGAACGCGGGGAACGCCGGGCGGCCGGCGTGCGCGTGCGGGGCCACGGGGAACCCGGGGCGGGGGGCGGGGTCGGCGGTCATACGGTCTCCTCGGCGTCGAGCGCGTCGAGCGCGTCGAGCGCGTCGAGCGCGTCGACCGCCTCGTCGTCCTCGTCGTCTTCTTCTTCGTCGGCGCGTTCAGCGGCGTCGGCGTCGCCTTCAGCGGCGTCGTCTCGGTCGTCCGCGGCGCGCACGGCGTCGATCGCCGCGTCGAGCTCGGCATCGATCTCGGCGTCGAGGGCCGCATCGAGCTCGGCGATCTCGGCGTCGGCCGGGGCCGCGGCTTCGGCGGTGACGTCGTAGTCCCAGTCGGCGATGCTGTCGGCGTCGAGGGCGCTCGCGGCGTCGAGGCGCACGACCGTGAGCGCGCCGAACGTCTCGGTCTGGTCGATGTCGACCATCCCCTGCTTGTAGAGCTCGAGCACGGCGAGGAAGCGGACCACCGCTTCGACCCGGTCCGCCGCTCCCGACACGAGGTCCCGGAACGACATCGGCATCCCCGTCGGGAGCCGGTCGAGGACGATCACGATCGCGTCGGCCACGCTCGCACGCACGGGCGCCACGTGGTCGGTGTCGACCACGGGCGTGACCTTCGGCGCGAACGCGCGCCGGGCGGCCGCGGCCAGCTGGCGGGTGGTGATGCGGTCGAGCGGGTCGGGCACGAGGGACCGGTACGGCTCCTCGGGGCCCGTGACGCGGGGCAGGCTGCGGTCGGCCCGCTCGATCAAGCGCCCCACCGACGCGGCGACGTCCTTGAACGTCTTGTACTCGAGCAGACGGGCGAGGAGCAGGTCGCGCGCCTCGAACCGCAGCAGCTCCTCGTCGAGATCGGTGGACGTGACGTCGGGCAGGAGCCGGCGGGCCTTCAGCTCCACGAGGGTTGCCGCGATCAGGAGGAACTCGGTGGCGATGTCGAGGTCGAGCGTGTCCATGCGCTCGATCTCGGTCAGGTACTCGTCGACGATCGTCGCGAGCGACAGCTCGAAGAGCTCGACCTCGCTGCGCAGGATGAGGTGCAGGAGGAGGTCGAACGGGCCCTCGAAGACCGGTGTCCGCACCTCGTAGCCCATCGCCGCCGAGGGTACCGCGGCAGTCCCGTCGGATCGCGCTGCGGGAGGCGGGTGCCGTGGCCGGCCGCGCGCTCGCCCGATCCCGCGGGGTCGGGACCCCGGCCCCGGCTAGCGTGCCCGCCCGTGGCTCGTGTGTTCTCGGGGATCCAACCGACCGGCGACATGCACCTGGGCAACTACCTCGGGGCGGTGCGCCAGTGGGTGGCCGACCAGGACTCGCACGACGCCCTGTACTGCGTCGTCGACCTCCACGCGATGACGCTGCCCTACGAGCGGGCCGAGCTCGGCGCCCGCACCCGGCGCACCGCGATGCTCCTGCTCGCGGCCGGGCTCGACCCCCACCGCTGCACCCTCTTCGTGCAGAGCCACGTGCGGGCCCACACCGAGCTCACGTGGCTGCTCAACTGCGTGGCCACGATGGGCGAGCTGCGCCGCATGACCCAGTTCAAGGAGAAGGGCAAGGGCCAGGAGTCGGTGAGCGTGGGCCTGTTCGACTACCCGGTGCTCATGGCCGCCGACATCCTCGCCTACGACACCGACCGCGTCCCCGTGGGCGACGACCAGCGCCAGCACCTCGAGCTCGCGCGCGACATCGCGCTGCGCTTCAACCACCGGTTCGGGGAGACGCTCGTCGTCCCCGAGGCCGCGATCCCGCCCGTGGGGGCGCGGATCATGGACCTCCAGAACCCGACCGCGAAGATGTCGAAGTCGGCCGACTCCCCCCAGGGGACCATCGCGCTGCTCGACGAGCCGAAGCAGATCACGAAGCGGATCAAGGGCGCGGTGACCGACTCCGAGACCGAGGTCCGCTTCGACCCCGACGCGAAGCCCGGCGTGTCGAACCTGCTCCAGATCCTCGCCGCCACCACCGGCCGGCCGATCCCCGACCTCGAGGTCGAGTTCGGGTCGGGCGGGTACGGGGGCCTCAAGGGCGCCGCCGCGGAGGCGGTCGTGGAGTTCCTGGCGCCGCTCCAGGCCCGCTACGCCGAGCTCGCGGCTGACCCCGGCGCGGTCGACGCGCTGCTCGGCGAGGGCGCAGCGAAGGCCGAGGCGATCTCCGACGGCGTGATGCGGCGCGCGCGCGACGCCGTCGGCCTCCTCCCTCGCCCCTAGCCCTAGACCACCGAGGAGCCGTCGATGGTCGAGCGCACCGAGGCTGGCGATCCCGACGGCCCGGACGCGGCGCCACGCTTCGATCCCGGCACCGCGCTGCTCCCCGGCCGGGCCGATGCGCTCCGGCTCACGACGCTCGGGCTGGTGCAGCGGTCCGTCTACTGGATCTTCTTCCTGGGCATCGTGCTCGGCGCCCTCGTCTCGCTGGCGAGCCACGGCGACGGGATCGAGGTGGATGCCAGTTCGCCGGACCGGCTGTTCGGCGGCGTGCTCACCCCGTTCGCCCTCGTGTTCTTCGCGCTGATGCTCCGGGTGGCCACCGGGGTGGTGGCGCTCGCCCTCGCCTACCCGGTCGCCCGTCTCCACCAGGCCGACTTCGCGCCGCCGTCGACGCTGAAGGAGCGCTTCGACACCCACCTCGACCGGTTGTTCGTGGCCCGCGCGTTCCGCGCGCTGCGGTGGACCCGGGGGGTGCGCGCGGCGGCCCTCGACCGTCTCGGTCCCACACGGGACCGGGTGGAGCGCATCGACCGGGTCGTCGGGATCGCCAACGTCGCGACCGGTCTCGCGTGCATCGCTGCGTTCGTCGCCATCGGCGGCACGGTCAACGTCTGATCCCGCCCCCCTCCCGCCCCTTTTGGCGTCGTGTGACCACCGAATTGGGGGGTCGAACGACGCCAAAACGAACGGGGGTGGGAGCTCAGTCGTCGTCGGCGGCGGCGAGCGCGTCGACCACGACCGGCGGGATGCCGGTCCGGTCGTAGCGGTCGGGGTCCTGGTGCGCCTCGGCCCACATCGCGGCCTCACGGCTCCCCTCGCAGATGCGGATGCGGGACGCGCCGAGCTCGGGATGGCGCAGGTACAGCCCGAACCGGCGGGTGATGCCCCGCTTCTCCGACCAGGCGTCGGCCATCCCGTGCCCGGCGGCTGCGCCGGCCAGCGTGGCCGCGACCCGACCGAAGACGCCGAGGCCGGAGTCGAGCTTGCCGACGTCGTGGAGGAGCGCGGCCTCGAGCCACCGGGGGTCGCCCGCGTACGCGGTGCCGGCGAGCGTCGCCTCCACGCGCCGCGCGACTGCGATCGAGTGACGACGGTCGTGCCGGGGCATGCGGTTCCACACCGTCAGCTCATGGTCGTTCAGCGCGGACGCGACCCAGGCCACGTCCTCGGTCCGGGGTCGCGCGGGCGAGAGCGCGCCGAAGAACCGGTGGGCGAGATGGGCCTCACGTCCCACGACCCGCGCCCTACCCCACCACGAAGTTGAACAGCGCGTCGTAGAACGGGCTCACGATCCGGGTGATGAGCCCGGGGACCATGAACACGGCGGCGAACACCACCAGCAGCCCATAGGGCCGGAACCGGTACCAGGTGGGCAGCCACTCGCGGGGCAGGAACCGCTCGAAGATCGCCGATCCGTCGAGCGGCGGGATCGGCAGGAGGTTGAACAGGCCGAGCAGCAGGTTGACCACCGCGAACGAGAACACGATCTGCACGAGCAGGTCGGAACCGCTCCGGTCGATCGCCGACGCGAGCCCGCTCCCCGAGTTGAGGAGGAACCGCGTCGTGACGGCGGCGATCGCCATCAGGATCATGTTCGACGCCGGCCCGGCGAGGCTCACGAACAGCATGTCGCGGCGCGGATTGCGCAGCCGCTGGGGGTTGACCGGCACCGGCTTGGCGAAGCCGACGATCGGTAGGCCGGCGAGCGCGCCCATCGCGGGGAGCACCAACGAGCCGAACGGGTCGATGTGCGGGACCGGGTTGAGCGTGAGCCGCCCCGCCTTCTTCGCGGTGTCGTCACCGAGCCAGTACGCGGCCACGCCGTGGCTGATCTCGTGGAGGATGACCGCCACGACCAGGCACCCGAAGAGGACGAGCGCCTCGCGCAGAGGCACGGGTCAGCGGCGCTGCGAGGCGCAGTTGATGCAGAGCCGAGCGGCGGGCATGGCCTCGAGCCGGGCGGCGCTGATCTCGGTGCCGCAGCTCTCGCACTGCCCGTAGGTGCCGGATTCGAACTTGGCGAGGGCGTCCTCGATGTCGCGCAGCGTCTCGGCGAGCGAGCCCGTCAGGGCCTCGATCTCGCCCCGCTCCGCCGTGACCTGGCTGGTGTCGGCGAAGCCCTCGTCGAACGAGCCGTCGGTCGCGTGGAGGTCCTCGAGCTGGGAGCGGAGGCGGTCGCGCTCTTCCTCCATCTGGGCGCGGAGAATCGAGTGCGGGGCGTCGACCATCTGCCGATCCTACCGGTTGGCCCCCGCACCCTCGCTGCGCTCCTGCTCCACGGTTCGCTCCCCGACGCGGGAGGGCTACCGCCGTACGGCTGCTGCGCTCCTGCTCCACGGTTCGCTCCCCGACGCGGGAGGGCTACCGCCGTACGGCTGCTGCGCTCCTGCTCCACGGTTCGCTCCCCGACGCGGGAGGGCTACCGCCGTACGGCTGCTGCGCTCACTGCACGGGCCCGCGGGTGAGCCGCCGCGTAGGCCCGGCGGAGGCGTTCGGGCGAGACCTTGGTGTAGATCTGGGTGGTCGAGAGGCTGGCGTGGCCGAGCAGCTCCTGCACCACCCGGATGTCGGCCCCGTGGTCGAGCATGTGGGTCGCGCACGAGTGCCGCAGCACGTGGGGCGAGAGCTGGTCGCCGAGGCCGGCCCGCACACCGGCGTCGTGGACGATCTTCCACCCGGCCTGGCGCGACAGCCGCCCACCCCGCACGTTGAGGAACACCGGGTCGCCGGACGGCCGCCGCCGCGTCTCGAGCTCCGGGCGGCCGCGGCGCAGGTACTCGGTGAGCGCCTCACGGGCCGGACGGCCGATCGGCACGATGCGCTCCTTGCGCCCTTTGCCGAACACGCGGGCCAGACCGCCTGTGAGGTCGAGGTCGGCCCGGTCGAGCCCCACGAGCTCGGCGATGCGCAGCCCACCCGCGTAGAGCGTCTCGAGCACGGCACGGTCGCGCAACGCGCGCGGGTCGTCGCCGGTGACGGCGCCGAGCAGCGCGTTCACCTCGGCCTCCGTGAGCGCCTTGGGGATGCCCTGGGGCACCCGACCTCCCTGGAGCTCCTCGGTGGGATCGTCGGTGACGAAGCCCTCGTCGAGCGCGAAGCGGTGCAACGACCGGACCGACACGAGCGCACGGGCGATCGACGACGACGCGTACCGTGGCCGGCCGTCGTCGTCACGCGCGGCGGCGAGATCCGCCGCGTAGGCCACGACGTCGGCCTCGCCGACGCGGTCGATCTCGCGGATCCCCCGCGCGTCGAGGAACGCCACGTACCGCCGCAGGTCGCGCAGGTATGCCGTCACCGAGTTGGGCGCGAGCCCCCGTTCGACCACGAGCCAGGTCCGGAACTCGGCCACCGCCGCGTCGAGCGTGACCGCGGGTGCGCTCACCCGCCCGCGGCGTCGAGCCAGGCCCGGGCCAGCGTGAGCCCGATGATCGTCTTCGCGTCGACGATCTCGCGCGACGCGATCATGGCCAGCGCGGCGTCGAGCGACACGCGCTCGATCTGCATCGCGTGCTCCTCGGCGGTCTGGGTGTTGCGCTGCGCGAGTGGCTCGAGCCCGCGCGCGAGGAACAGGTAGGTGTACTCGTCGCAGAAGCCGGGCGTGTTGTAGAACTCGGCCAGCGGCACCAGGACCCGAGCGCGGTGCCCGATCTCCTCCTCGAGCTCCCGGCGCGCGGTGGCCTCGGGCGGCTCCCCGGCGACGTCGCGCTTGCCGGCGGGGACTTCGAGCAGCTCGCGGTCGACCGCGACCCGGTACTGGCGCACGAAGAGCACGTGCCGGTCGGTGTCGTCGACCGGCACCACGACCACGGCGCCGGGGTGGCGCACCACGAAGCGCTCGTGCACCGTGCCGTCGGGCCCCTCGACCCGCAGGTCCTCGAGCTGGAGGAAGCCGCCGCTCGCGACCGTCGACTGGCCGACGATCCGGAACGACGACGTCACGGTCGGGCCGCGTTCGTCAGACGCGTTCGGCGTCGGCCGGCTCGCGGGCGTCCATCGGCAGGCGCGGGGCCCGCCCGTCGGCACGCTCGCGCGCGGCCTTCACGAACGCCGCGAACAGCGGGTGCGGGCGGTCGGGCCGGCTCTTGAACTCGGGGTGCGCCTGCGTGGCCACGAAGAACGGGTGCGCCTCCGGCGCCAGCTCGACGAACTCGACGAGCCGGTCGTCGGGCGAGGTGCCCGAGCAGATCAGCCCGGCTTCCTCGAGGCGGGCCCGGTACTTGTTGTTGACCTCGTAGCGGTGGCGGTGGCGCTCGTAGACGACTTCGTCGCCGTAGGCCTGCTCGACCAGCGTCCCCGGCTTCAGCTTCGCCGGGTACAGACCGAGCCGCATGGTGCCGCCGAGGTCGACGACCTCGCGCTGCTCGTCCATCAGGTCGATCACGGGGTGCGGGGAGTGCGGGTCGAACTCCGAGGAGTTCGCACCGGCCAGGCCGCACTCGTCGCGGGCGTACTCGATCACCGCGCACTGCATGCCGAGGCAGAGGCCGAGGAACGGCACCTGCTGCTCGCGCGCGTACCCGACCGCGGCGATCTTGCCCTCGATGCCCCGAAAGCCGAAGCCACCCGGGATCACGATGCCGTCGAGCTCACGCAGGCGCCCTTCGGCGAGCAGCCCCTCGGCGTCGTCGGAGGCGATCCAGTCGATCTCGACCTTGGTGCGGCACGAGAAGCCACCGTGGCGCAGCGCCTCCACCACCGACAGGTAGGCGTCGGGGAGGTTGACGTACTTGCCCACGAGGCCGATGCGCACGGTCTGGTCGCACGACGCGATGCGGTCGACGAGCGCCCTCCAGCCCGTGAGATCGGGCTCGCGGTCGGCGAGGTCGAGGACGCGGCACACGTAGTCGTCGAGGCCCTCGTCGTGCAGCACGAACGGGATCAGGTAGAGGTTGTCGGCGTCGACCGCCGAGACGATGCCCTCCTCGGGCACGTCGCACAGCTGGGAGATCTTCTCCTTGAGCCGGGTGGGGATCGGACGGTCGGATCGGCAGACGATGGCGTCGGGCTGGATGCCGCGGCTGCGCAGCTCGGTGACCGAGTGCTGGGTGGGCTTCGTCTTCTGCTCACCCGACGGGCCGATGAACGGCACCAACGTGACGTGCACGTAGAAGACGTTCTCGCGGCCGACGTCCTTGCGGAACTGCCGGATCGCCTCGAGGAACGGGAGGATCTCGATGTCGCCGACGGTGCCACCGACCTCGGTGATCACGACGTCGACGTCCTCGTCGGCGAGGCGGAGGATCCGGTCCTTGATCTCGTTGGTGATGTGCGGGATCACCTGGACCGTCTGGCCGAGGTAGGCGCCGCGCCGCTCCTTGGCCAGCACCTCCTGGTAGATCGAGCCGGTGGTCGCGTTCGACTTGCGCGACAGCGGCACGTCCACGAAGCGCTCGTAGTGACCGAGGTCGAGGTCGGTCTCGCCGCCATCGTCGGTGACGAACACCTCTCCGTGTTGGAAGGGGTTCATCGTGCCCGGGTCGACGTTGATGTACGGGTCGAGCTTCTGGATGGTGACCCGGAGGCCCCGCGCCTTGAGCAGCCGACCCAGTGACGCGGCCGTCATGCCCTTGCCGAGGCTCGACGCCACACCACCCGTCACGAAGATGTGCTTCACCACGTGGAGCGACCGTAGCAGTCACCGCGGCGCGCGTACGTGATGGGGACGAAGAACGCGCGAAACCTCGCACGGCCCGACCCACTAGGTTCGGGCCATGGCGGACCGCCGGCGCCGCGACCTCCTGGCGCTCACGCTGGTCGCCGTGGTCCTGCGGCTCCCCGCGATCCTGTCGCCCCGCCACCTCAGCTTCGACGACGGCGTGTACGGCGCGACCGCGGTCGCGATGCGCCACGGTGCCCGGCCCTACCGCGACGTCTTCTCGTCGCAGGGGCCGCTGCACCACGTCCTGATCTTCCTGGCCGACCTCGTCGGCCTGCGCACGTCCGTCGCGCCCCGGTTGCTGTCGCTCGCCGCCGGGGTGGCCATCACGCTGTGCACGTACCTCGCGGCGCGGGCGGTGGCCGACCGCCGGGCCGGCCTCGTGGCCGCCGGGCTCGCCACCACCGCCGGTTCGATCCTCCTCGTCACCACCGGCATCAGCGGCGACGGACCCGCGATCGCGTTCGCGATCGGCGCCGTGGCCGTCGCGCTCGCCGCGCGCGACCACGACGGCTGGGGCCGCCCGGTGGCCGCGGGGCTCCTCGTGGGCGCGGCATGCTCGGTCAAGCTGCTCGTCGGGCCGGTGGTGCTCGTGGTGGGCCTCCTCCTGCTCGTTCGCGGGCGTCCCCGTCAGCTCGTCGCCGCCGCGGTCGCAGCCGTGGCCGTGCCACTCGTGCTCGCCGCGCCGTGGGGCTACTCCCGGGTGTGGGACCAGTCGTTCACCTACCACCGCGAGGCGCGCCGCTCCACCGTCCCCGAAGCGGCATGGCGGATCGTCACCACGCTGTTCGAGCGCGATCTCTTCGTGACGCTGACGGCGCTCGTGGTCGTGGCCGTCGCGTTGCTCGCCCGCGCGTCGTGGAAGCCGTCCGACCGGCCCGTCCTCACGCGGCCGGGCACCGTCTTCGGGATCTGGCTCGTCGCCCAGGTCGGGTTCCTCCTGGTGGAGTCCGCGATGTGGCGGCCCCACGTGAGCCAGCTCGTCGTCCCGCTGTGCCTGCTCGCCGCGCTGCGGTTGCCGTCGTGGCGCGTGCTGGCCGTCGCCTGGGTGGTCGCGTTCCCCGTGTGGGCGGTGAGCGTCGCCGGGCTCGTGCGCCCCGGCGGCTATCGCGGTGCCGACGCGGCCGTCTCGGCGCGGCTGCGCGCGCTCCCCGACTCCGCCGTGGTGGTGACCGACGAGCCCGGCTTCGCGTGGCGCGCGGGTCGGCGGGTGCCCGACGCGCTCGTCGACGTCTCGGTGAAGCAGCTCGACCAGGGGCGGATCACCGAGGCCGACGTCCTCGCCGCCGCTCGCGCCCGAGCCGCCTGCGCGGTGCTGATCACCGCCGACGAGCGGATGGGCCGGTTCGACGACCTGCCCGGCCGCCTCGACGACGCCGGCTACCAGACCGTCCTGCGCGACGGCGACCTGCGCCTCCTCGTCCGAGGCTGCCCCTGACGCTCCGCTCAGGCCTCGCGTCGCTCTCGGGTCGCGCCGAGCCGGTCGAACCAGCGCAGCGGCGGGACCCGGTCGATGATCGTCGAGAACGACACCACCTCGGCCAGGACCGTCAGCACCACCAGCACCACCAGCGCGGAGACCCGGGTGGTCTCGCCCCGACCGAGCACCACGCCGAGGCCGAGCACGGCGCCCACGATGTTGGCGCCGGTGTCGCCGAGCATGACGCGCTCCGCGAGGTCGTCGGGCAGCAGCGCGAACGCGGCCCCCATCGCCGGCGCGATCGCCACGCCCGCGGCGCCGGTGCCGAGCACGAGGGCGAGGGGTACGTACGCGACCAGCGCGCACTTGAGCGTGCGGCCCGGCGCGCGGTCGAGGAGGTTGCCGAGGTTGGCCGCGAGGGCGATGAGCACGGCGTCGACGATGAGCCGGCGCCCCGACGCGAACCCCGGCGTGGCCACGAGCACGATCGCGACGCCCGCGCCGCCGAACAGCTTCAGGAACCCCGTGGTGATGCGACCCTGGGTGAGCGCGCCCACGTGGCCCTTGAAGCCGCGCGCGCTGCCGTCGCCGAGGACGTCGTCGACGAAGCCGAGCAGGCCGAACGAGAACACGGCGAAGAGCACGAGGCTGCGGTCGACGGTGAGGCCGGGCTCGTCGCCGAGACCGAGCGCGCCGAGCACCGCCCGTCCGGCCTCGACCACGAGCACCGCGACGACGATGAGGATGCCCGCGGCCGTCGGCAGACGATGGCCCCGGTAGTTCTCGCGCTCGAGCACCGGCGACGTCAGCAGGTCGGGCGCGCCGATGCGCAGGAACACCACGGCGAGCGAGCCGGCGAGCAATCCGAGGACGACGGTCACGACGGGGTCCCGGCGGCCACGGGGTCCACGGGCGCGGCGTCGGGCGCCACCGCGGTCGACGGCGACGCGCCGTCGTCCGACTCGGTGGTCACCAGCAGGTGGATCCAGGCGGACACGAACACGACGAGCATGATGCCCGGAACCGTCATGCCCGAGTCGTTCAACGCGAACCCGAGCACCGCGAGCACCGCGAAGCCCAGGCAGGCAGCCCGCCACTCCGGCACCCGGGCGAACACCGCCGCGAGGCGCGCGCGGTCACGTCGCCACACCACGACGAAGCCCACCACGGCGATCAGGAGCACCAGACCGAGGATGTTGGTGCCGAGCGACGCGAGGTTGGCCGAGAGCTTGCGCTCGATCACCGACCACGCCTCCCCGATCCCGTTGTCGCGCACGCGTTCGACGAGCCGGCCGAGGTGGGTGCGGTCCTCGGGCGGACGGGCGAAGTCGACCAGCGCGGCGAGCGTCCCGATCGCGATCACCGCGCCAGCCGCGATCGCAACGGTCCGCACGCGCACCCGGCGCCCGGTGAGCACGACCACGGTGAGTCCGTACGCGGGCACCATCGACAGGATGCCGCCCACGTCGGAGCCCCACATCGGCGCGATGTCGACGACGAGCGCGACGCCGAGCACCACACCGGCGACCAGCACTCCGCGCCGCCCTCCGACGCGATGGGCCAGGAGCACGCCGCCACACAGCGCGGCGGCCGAGAACGCCGCGTAGGCGGGGTTGCCGAACCCCGCGAACCGTCCCGCCACCGTGGGCGAGTAGCCGAGCACCGAGTCGAGGACCAAGGGCGCGCCCCGCAGCGCGTCGAGGGCGAGCACGACGACGATGGCGAGCAGCGCGGCGATGAGGCCGTCGAGGGGACGGCGGCGGCCGACGGCCGTGCACGCGCCGGCCACCGCGGCGCCCGCACCGAGCAGCGCGACGTAGAACGCGACCACCCCCGCCTCGTGCAGCGGGAGAAAGCGCACCAGGAACGCGGCCACGAGCAGACCCAGACCCCACAGCGCGGTGAACACCCCCACCCCGCGCCATCGCCGCGCCGGCGGCCACCAGCACACCACGAGCCCCAGCGTGAGGATCACCGCGGCGGCACCCGCGAGGAGGCCGTACACCTCGCCGATGCGGTGGTCGCGGAACTGGGCCGCGGCATCGGCGTCCCGGATGAAGTCGAGGCGCTCGCCGGCGCTCCCCCCCGACGACTCCACCTCGGCCGGCCGGCCCTCCATCGAATCCGGCGCGTCCACGCCCACGGCGGCGAGGATCGTGGGCGCGATGTCCTGCACCTGGACGAAGCCGGCCCGCCGGGTGGTCGCCGAGCGGAGCAGGCCCGGCTCGAACCCCGGACCTCGGATCGCGAGCGGAGTGAGCGTGACGCCACCCGGCGCATGCGCGGGCCCGACGACCATGACGACGTCACGGGCGGGGTCGACCTCCTCGAGCAACGCGCCGAAGAGCCGGTCGGTGCGGCGCAGCGCAGCGCGGAGCTGGCGGTCGTGCTCCGACGTCGTCGCGTACGGCTCGGAGCGCGCCGTCCGGACGAGGTCGGACGCCTCGACGAGCACGACCGCCCGCCCGCTCCAGGCGTCACGGAACGCGTCGGTGACCGCCGTCTCGTCGAGACGGACGCCGAAGGGCGCAGCGGCATCGGGCTCCAGGAGGCCCGGGTCGACCCGCCCCGCCTCCACCTGGCCCCGGCCGTCCATCAGGCCGAGCACCGCCTGGCGCTGGCGCGCCGGGCCCGGGGTGTCGTCGACCGACGCGCGGGCTGCGTCGGGCTCCTCCCCGTCGGCGTTGGCCACCACCACGCGGGCGAACCCGGCCCGGCCGAGCGCGGCGGCGAGCGCACCCACCTCGGTGTCGTAGTGGAGCCGGTGGTTGGCGTCGTCGATCGCGACGATGCCGGTCTGGACGATCGCCCCCGTGGGGTCCACGCCGGTGCGCTGGAGGTACGCGTCGCCCGCGGTGGCGACGCCGAACCGCTCGTCGGTCATCAGCCCGCCGCCGTCGGTCTCGGGGACGCCCACGGTGCGCGTCCCCGCGCCGATCGTCGCGTACCCGTCGGCGAGCGGCGTCGACCGCGCGTCGACGCGGGTCGACAGGCCCGCCACCCCGGCGTTCCGCACGAAGCGGTCGAGGTTGGGCATGGGCGCGCGGTCGAGGTCGTCCCAGGAGACGTACGGGACCGCGAACACGAGCACCCGCCGCGCCACGGGGTCGGCGACCGACGTGCGCGCCCCGGCCGCGACGCCCGTGCCCGCGGCGAGCACGAGCAGTGCGACGAGGACCGCGACGACGGAGCGCGCCGCGCCGGCCCGGCGCCTCACGGCTCGAGCGCGGCGTCGGCCGGTTCGAGATCGCGGGTCCGGCTCCGGCGCGGGCGCGGCAGCGGCTGCTTCCGCACCAGGCGCAAGCCCACGAGGTAGACGGCGCCCCCGGCGACGGCGAGGCCGCCGACGAGCAACGCGGTGAGCAGTCGCGACGACGGCTCGACCACCACCCCGACGAGCCAGCACACGACCCCGACCGGCGCAGCTACGGCCACCGCCGGGAGCAGCGCCGACGGCCAGGTGGACTCGCCGGTGCGCCGGCGCAGGCCGACGCCGAGCACGATCGCCCCGGCGAAGTACGCGACGGAGTGACCGATGCCGAGCATCCCGACGGTGGCCCCGCCGTCGAAGGCACGGCCGCCCCCCACCATGACCACCACGCCCAGCACACCCGAGACGAGCGCGGCCAGGGCGGGCACCCGGCTGTTCCCGAGCGCGTAGTAGGCCCGCGCGAAGAGCAGGAACGCGCTGTAGGCCACCAGGCCGAGCGCGAGCGACGCGAGCCCCGCGGCCAGCAGCTGCGCGCCGTCGCCCTTCGCCGCACCGCCGAAGGCGACGACCCGCATCATCGGGTACGCCAGCGCCATGAGCAGCACCGACACGGGCACGACGAGGAGCACCATGTTGTCGAGCGCCCACCGCAGCGACCGGGCGAACGCGGAGGGCTCGCCGGCCTCGCGGGCGAGGTCCGAGAGGATCGCGGTGTGCACCGGCTGGGCGAGGATCGCGTACGGCGCGAGGAAGAACACGAACGCGACCTGGTAGGCGACCGTCCCGCCCTTCACGCTGTTGCCGACCACGATCGCGGCGGCGAGCAGGAGGCCGACCATCGTGTGCTGGAACACCGCCCACCCGGAGAGCCGGACGACCCGGCGCACGTCCTCGTCGTGGCGGCCGAGGCGCGGCACGAGGCGGAACCCGCTGCGCCACACCGCGACCGTCGGGATGCCCACGAACGCGGCAACCCCGAGGGTGCCGCCGACGGCCAGGATCAGCGCCTCGCCGCTCGTGAGGTCGACGGTGGGATCGGGGCCGGTCACCGCCCGGAACACCACCATCGTCACGACCGTGACGATCGTGTAGCCCACCGGCGCGATGGCCGTGACCGCGAGCTTGCGCTTCGCGTACAGGATCGCCACCGCGACCGCGCCGACGGCGTAGAGCATCACCTGCGGGATGAACCACCGCAGGAGCAGCGTGGACAGCTCCTGCTGTTGCGCGGCCTTGTCGGCTTCGGTCACCCCGCGCGTGAGCAGCTCGGAGATCCGCGGCGCGCACACGATCCCGACGACCGACACGACACCGAGCACGACGAGCGCGAGCCCGAGGAGGCGACCCGCCAGGTGCTCGGCCCGAGCGGTGTCGTCGCGGTCGAGGAGGTCGACGAAGGTCGGGACGAGCACGGCGGACAGCGCGCCCGCCGCGATGAGCTCGAACAGGACGTTCGAGACGGAGTTCGTGGACTGGTAGGCGTTGCCGAGGTAGGTGGTGCCCAACACCGCGGCGACCACGAGCACGCGCACGAAGCCGATCGACCGCGACGCCGCCGTCGCGATGCCCATGCCGGTGGCGGCGCGGCGCGCCTCGGGTCGTTCGCTCACACGGCCCACCACTCGGGCACGGCCCGGTCGGCGCCCTTCCCGAACCCGTAGTGCCCGATCGTGCCCTGGCCGCGGTCGGCCAGCACCAGCACCGCGGCGAGCGGACCGTCGGGGGTGTCGAAGTTGTCGACCGTCGCGACCTGGGCCGCGAGCTCCCGGTCGTCGCGGATCACGCCGAGCTCCGCGCCCCGCTCCGGACCCTGATCGACCTCGCGCCACTCGTCGGCGACCACGACCAGGCGACCGGCCGTGACCAGTGCGCGCGCGAGGGGCAGCGCGCCGTGGTCGAGGCTCACGTCCGCGCCGTTGCCGCCGACCACGAGGATCCGGCTGGCGCGACCGTCGAACTTGGCCGGGTCGAACTCGACCCCGTCGACGGCCTGGAGCGAGATGAAGCCGGCGTCGTCGAGGGCCACGAGGAGGTCGGTCTTCCCGGCCGCGGGGCCGGTCGCGAGGCGGACGGCGAGGTCACGCGCCGCGGCGTCGCGGATCGCGGTGCGCGACGTGCCGGTGGCGCCGACGACGGCCGCGAGCTCCGCGGCGTCCTCCTCCTTCTCGATCCCCCACTTGTCCTCGAGCCACACGATCCCGGGCGCCGTCGCGCCGGCCCGCCGGGCGAGCTGCACGGTCTCGGTCACCTGACCCTCGTCGACGCCCCGCGCCGCCACCGGGAGCACCGATACGCCGGCGAGCCGGTTGGTGGCGGCGAACTCGTCGACGTCGCGCAGCACCGCTTCGAGCCGGGCCTGCTCGGTCCGGAGCGCGTCGTTCTCGGCCCGGATCTCGTTGGCCCGGGCCTCGACCGTGTTCACCCGGCCCTGGAGCGTGTCGACCGTGGGCTGCCCGAGCACCGCGTACCCCATCACCACGCCCACGGCCAGGGCGAGGAAGACCGCGATGAGGGAGATGAGGTGGAAGCGGAAGTTGATCACAGGGGCCCTAGCGGGTGATGGAGTACCAGAGGTCTTCGAAGGTGATGCGCAGCGCGTCGAACATCGCGTGGATCGGCCGGGCGACGATCGCCACCACCATGATGGCCACGAGCGCGGCCGCGACGAGGAGCACCACGTCGAGCCGGCGGACGCGGCCCTCGTAGAGCCGGCTCACGCCCTTCGCGTCGACGAGCACCGGCCCGAGTCGCAGCCGGGTCAGGAACGTCGACGACATGCCCTTGCGGCCCTTGTCGAGGAACTCGACCATCGTGGCGTGCGTGCCCACCGCGACGATCAGCGACGCACCGGCGTCCCACGCGAGGAGCATGGCGACGTCCTCGCTCGTGCCCTCGGCGACGAACTCCTCGTAGTGCACGCCCCACTCGACCAGCTGCTCGCGGCCGGGGGCGCGCCCGTCGGGGTGCACGTGGTGGATGAGGTCCTTCGCGGTGGACAACGCGGACTCGGACACGGAGTCGAAGTCCCCGATGATGATGTCGGGCTTGAGCCCGAGCTCCAGGAGCGCGTCGGCCCCACCGTCGACCCCGATGAGGACCGGCCGGTACTCACGGATGTACGC
Organism: Acidimicrobiia bacterium; assembly: GCA_041659105.1. Lineage (GTDB taxonomy): Bacteria > Actinomycetota > Acidimicrobiia > IMCC26256 > PALSA-555 > CAIUKV01. The sequence continues at coordinate 97,420 of JBAZYX010000001.1, read as the reverse complement.
GCGCAGCGCGACGAGGTCGCTGCGGTAGTCGTGCCCGCGCACCACCACGAGCGCGTGCCGGCCCTGGATCTTCGTGTGCAGCGGCGGCAGCTCGAGCGGCTCGAAGGAGATGCGGGCTTCCTTGCGGATGTACTCGAGCGTGTTCTCGGCGAAACGCTCCAGCTCCGCACCGATCGACGAGCGCGCCGACTCCATGGCCGCCTCGACCTCGGCCAGGCTGCGGACCTTCCCGGTCGCGAGCAGCTCGTCGCCGCGCCAGATCTCGCCGTCGACGACGCGCAGCACGTCGCCCTCCTGCACGCGGTCGAGGAGGTCCGACCCGACCTCGTCGACGAGCGGGATGCCGGCGCTCACCACGCGCTGTGGCCCGAGGTTCGGGTAGCGGCCGCTGATCGACGGGGCGGCGTTCACCACCGCCGCGACCTTCGCCTCGATGAGGCCGTCGGCCGCGACGCGATCGAGGTCCTCGTGGTCGATCACCGCGATCTCGCCGCTCTCGAGCCGCTTGATCATGTCCTTGGTCCGCCGGTCGACCCGCGCCGAGCCCACCACCTCGTGGCTCGCGGGCGCATCACTTCGGGTCGCGCGGGCGCGGCGCAGGACCATCAGCGCCGCCCGGCCCGGGCCGGCGCGCGCCGGGGCGTGTCGGGGTGCGCCGCGGCAAGCAGCTCCGCCGCGTGGCGGCGGGCGTGGTCGGACTCCCCCACCCCCGCCAGCATGCGCGACAGCTCGCGCACGCGGGCGTCTCCGTCGACGAGCGTCGCGCTCGCGACCGTGCGGCCGTCGTGCTCGACCTTCTCGACCACCACCTGACGGTCGGCGAACGCCCCGACCTGCGCGAGGTGCGTGACGCACAGCACCTGGTGCTGCGCGCCGAGCACGCCGAGGAGGCGACCGACCGCGGTGCCGGCCTCGCCCCCGATCCCCGCGTCGACCTCGTCGAACACGAGCGTGGCCGGCGCGTCCACGCTCACCAGCCGCAGGGCCAGCATCGTGCGCGCGAGCTCGCCGCCGGATGCCGCCTTCGCGAGCGGGCGGGCCGACTCGCCCGGGTTCGCCGCGAGGAGGAACGTGACGACGTCGGCGCCGTCGTCGGTGGGCTCGCCCGGCTCGACCGCGACCTCGACCTCGGCCCGGGGCATGGCCAGCTCGCGCAGGTGCTCGGTGACCGCCGCGGCGAGCGGCCCGGCCGCGGCGCGGCGGGCCTCGCGGAGCCGGAGCGCCGCGGCGTCGGCGCGCCCGCCGGCCTCGCCGGCCCGGGCCTGGAGCTGCGCCGCGTGCTCGTCGTGGTGCTCGAGCTGCTCGAGCCGCGCGTGGACCTCGGCCGAGTACGCGAGCACGTCGGCCAGGGACTCGCCGTACTTCCGGCGCAGCTGACGCAGCAGGTGCCGGCGGGCCCGGAGCGCCTCGAGCCGACCCGGGTCCTCCGACACCCCGTCGGCCGCGGCCCGGAGGTCGTGGCCCAGCTCGGCGAGCTCGGCCTGCATCGCCTTGGTGCGGTCGTGCAGCTCGGCCAGGGGCGATCGGTCGGCGAGCGCCGCCACCGCGGTGCCCAGCGCGTCGAGCCCGCCGTGCTCGACCGCGTGATAGGCGCCGTCGAGGGCCTCGCGGATCGCCACCGCGTCGGCGAGGAGCGCCTCCTCGGTCCGCAGCGCGTCGTCCTCGCCGGGGTCGGTGATCCCGGCGTCGTCGATCTCGGTGATCTGGAAGCGCAGCAGGTCGGCCTCACGGGCCCGGGCGCGGTCGTCGCCGCCGAGCGCGTCGAGCTCGGCTCGCAGCGCGCGCAGCTCGGCTCGGGCCGCCCGCAGCTCGGCGAGGGGCTCGCCCGCCGCGGCGCCCGCGAACTCGTCGAGGGTGGCCCGCTGCACCGCTGCGGCGAGGAGCCGCTGGTGCGCGTGCTGGCCGTGCAGGTCGACGAGGGTCGCGCCGATCTCCGCGAGCTCGGTCGCGGTCGCGAGCCGACCGTCGACGTAGGCGCGGGAACGGCCGTCGGCGGGCAGCACCCGGGCGAGCACGTGCTCCTCTCCGTCGGGGCCGACGAACCGGCCCTCGACACGCGCCTCGTCGGCGCCGTCGCGCACGAGCCCGGGGTCGGCACGGCTGCCCAAGAGGAGCTCGAGCGCCTCGACCAGCAGCGTCTTGCCCGCGCCGGTCTCACCCGTGATCGCGGTGAGGCCGGGCCCGAACGCGACGGTGACCTCCTCCACGATCCCGAGATTGGTCACCCGCAGCTCGTCCAGCACCCGCGCCTACCGGTCGGACAGGCCGAATTTGGCCTTGAGGATCTGGTGGAAGTCGCGCGCCACGAACGACACCACGAGGGCCGGCTTGTCGGCGCCGGTGCACGCCACGACGTCGCCGGGGTCGAGGTGGCCGAGCTCGCGGCCGTCGACCGTCATCGCGGCGCCGAAGGGGCCGGTGACGGTGATGCCCACCTCTTCGGCGGCGTCGAGCACGAGCGATCGATCGAACAGCATGTGGGGCGACACCGGGGTGAGCAGCAGGCAGCGGTGACGCGGCGACACGATCGGACCGCGGGCCGAGAACGAGTACGCGGTCGATCCGGTGGGCGTGGCCACGATCAGCGCGTCGGCCGCGTACGTGGTGAAGAACGCTCCGTTGATGCCCACCTCGAGCCGGGCCATGTGCCCGGTGCGCGCCTTCTCGAGCACGGTCTCGTTGAGCGCGTGCCAGTGCCCTCCGGCGTCGCCCGCCGACGCGACGGTGACGTCGAGCATCATCCGCGACTCGACGTGGTAGTCGCCCGCGAGCAGACGCTCGAGCGCGTGGTCGAGCTCGCTCGGCTCCACCTCGGTCAGGTAGCCCATCTGGCCGACGTTCACGCCGAGGACCGCGACGCCCGACTGGTACGCCTGGTCGATCGCGCGCAGCATCGTGCCGTCGCCCCCGAGCGAGATCACGACGTCGAGCCCGTCGGTGAACACCGCGGGGTCCACGCCGAGGTCGGGCAGGCCCACGAGGTCGGCCTCGGTCTTCGGCAGCACCACGGTGGCCCCGTGCGCACCGAACCAATCGGCGGCGCGGCGCGCGAGGTCGAGCGCGGCGGCTCGCTCGCGGTGGGGAAGCACGCCGACCCGCACGGTCACGCCGCCTCGGCCGCGGCCGCGAGCGTGGCGGGGTCGAGCACCGGCCCCACACGGTCGGCGCGCACGAGGAACTCGCGGTTGCCGTCGGCGCCGGTGATCGGGGACGCGACCACACCGGTGACGAACAGCCCGACCGCGGCGAGACCGTCGGTGACTTCGCGCAGCACCGCGGTGTGCACCGCCCGGTCGCGCACGATGCCGCCCCGGCCGACCCGGGCGCGACCGGCCTCGAACTGGGGCTTGACCAGCAGCACGAACTCCGCGGCGTCGGTCGCGCACGCGAGGAGCGCCGGCGCGACGGTGCACAGCGAGATGAAGGAGAGGTCGGCCACGACGACGTCGACGGGCTCGCCGAGGAGCGCGGCGTCGATCGTGCGGACGTTGGTGCGCTCGTAGACCACCACCCGGGGGTCCTGGCGGATCGACCACGCGAGCTGGCCCCGGCCCACGTCGACCGCGTGGACCCGGGCCGCACCGTGCTGGAGGAGGCAGTCGGTGAAGCCGCCGGTGGACGCACCGGCATCGAGCGCGACCCGGCCGTCGACCGCGACGGCGAACGCGGCGAGCGCCCCGGCCAGCTTCACGCCGCCCCGGGACACGAACCGCGGCCCCTCGGTGACCAGCGTGATCGGTGCTCCGGCCTCGACCCGGCGGGCCGAGGTGGTGGCCGGCATGCCCGCCACCCGCACCCGCCCCTCGCCGATCATGCGCGCCGCGCTGGTCCGGGACTCCGCCAGCCCTCGGCGCACCAGCTCGACGTCGAGGCGGCGCCTCACCACGGTCACCGGGCCAGGTTACGCGGGCACCCCCGTGGGACGGGGGCGGACCGCCCGGGGAGGCCGGGGTCGACCCGGCCCGGAGCCTCAGCGCGCGAGGTCGGCTACCAGCGCAGGGACGAGGGCGGCGAGATCGTCGCCGAGGTACGGCGGCGCCGGGTCGGGCACCGGCTCCTCCCCCGGACCGGGCGTGGGGCTCGCCACGCCCGAGAGCACGAGTGCGAAGGGCCAGCCCAGCCGGACGGCGAAGTCGCCGTCGGTGGTCGGGCGGTCCCCCACCATCACGCCGGTCGGACCGAGGCGCGTGTGGACCATCTCCGCCGCGGGCGCGTAGGGCTTCCCCGCGACCTCGGGCGAGCGCCCACCGGCGGTCGCGACCGCGGCCACGATCGACCCTGCCCCGGGGACGAGACCACCCGAGACCGGGTAGGTGGCGTCGAGGTTGGTCGCGACGAACCGGGCACCGTCGCGCACCGCGCGCGACGCACGCTCGAGCCCGTCGAAGTCGAAGTCGCGATGGAACCCCACCACCACCGCCTCGGCCGGCGGCTCGCGCACCGGCTCGAACCCCGCGAGCGTCAGGCTCTCGACGACGCCCGGGCCCCCGCACACGAGGACGCGCGCGCCCGGCGCGAGGTCGGGCGCGAGGAGATCGGCGGCCGCGAGCGCACTCGTCAGGACCCGCTCGGGCGCGGCATCGATGCCGCACCGGCCGAGCTTCGCTACTACGTCGGCCACCGGCATGCTCGAGTTGTTCGACATGAAGCCCACGACCAGGCCGGCCGCACGCAGCGCGACGACGGCGTCGGCCGATCCCGGGATCGGCTCGTCGCCGCGCCACACCACGCCGTCGAGGTCGAGGCACACCACCGCGGGACCGGTCACGCGGCCCCCTCCGAGGCCCGCTCCAGCGCGCGGCGGTACTCGGGCTCGGGCCGCATCGCGACCGCGAGACGCAGGTGCCCCCGAGCGCGGGCGCGGTCACCGGTCTTCAGCCGGCACAGGCCGAGACCGAAGTGGGCGTAGTCGTTGACGGGGTCGATCTCGAGGGCGGCCTCGAACTCCGCCTCGGCGTCGCGGACCCGCCCGGTCGAGTAGTAGGCACGGGCGAGGGCCTCGCGGATCGAGGCCTGCCTCGGCTCGAGATCACGCGCTCGCTCGAGGACCGTGGCGGCCGCGTGGGGGCTCGAGGTCGAGAGGAGGTGGCTGCCCTCCTGGAACGCGGTGAACGCCTCGTACTCGTGCATTGCCGTCCCTCCTCCCTGCTCACGGCCCCGGCGGTATCGCTGGTCGTGCGCCGGCGGTTCACGTCGCGTGGGGTGCCACGCGCGACAATCGAACGCTGCCCCTACGAAAGTGGACAACGTGCCCCTCTTCCAGCCGTTCCGAGGCCTGCGCTACCGCGGCCTCACCGACCTCGGCGCCGTCGCCGCTCCACCCTACGACGTCATCCACGACGACGAGCGTGATGTCCTCGCCGCTCGCGACCCGCACAACTCCGTGCGTCTCATCCTCCCCGCGGCCGGCGAGCACGGCGACGGATACCAGACCGCCGCGGCGCTCCTGGCGGCCTGGCGGGCCGACGGGACGCTCGGCGTCGACGACGCGCCGGGCTTCTACGGGTACCGGATGGCCTTCACCGATCCCGAGGGCCATCAGCGCGTCACCCACGGCGTGCTCGGTGCACTGGGGCTCCCGCCCGACGGTCCCGGGACCGGCGACATCCTCCCGCACGAGCGCACGATCCCGAAGCACCGAAGCGATCGCCTGTCCCTGCTCGAGGCCACCCGCACCAACCTCGACCCCATCTGGGGACTGACCCCCGCGTCGGGCCTGGGCGCGCTCACGGGCGAGCCCGGTCCCGACCGCCAGTTCGCCCGCGACGACGCCGGGGTGGAGCACGAGGCGTGGGCGATCACCGACCCCGGCCGGATCGCGGCGATCCGCGACGCGGTCGGATCGGGACCGCTGGTGCTCGCCGACGGCCACCACCGCTTCGAGACCGCCTGCGCCTACCGCGTCGCCCATCCCGACGCGCCGGGCACCGACGCGATCATGACCCTGGTCGTGGAGCTGGCCGAGGACGAGCTGTGGGTCGCGCCGATCCACCGGCTCGTGCACGACGCGCCGCACCTCCGGGCCCGGCTCGAGCACGCGTTCACGATCACGCCTGCCGGCGACCACTCCGCCGGGGGGGTCCACGCCCTCGAGCTGGCGATGGCGCAGTCGCACGGGCTCGGGCTCGTCGACCGCGACGGTCTCGCGCTGCTCGTGCCCCGGCCCGACGTGGTCGCGGGCCCGCTCGAGGCCGAGCCACCGGAGGTGCGCGACGTCGACGCGGCGGTGTTCGAGACCGTGGTGATGCCGCGCCTCGACGGCGCGCGCCTCGAGTACCGCCACGACGCGGTGACCGTGGCCGACGTGGTCGCGCGCGGCGACGCCGACGCAGCCGTGCTCCTACGGCCCGTCAGCGTGGCCCAGATCCGCGAGGCGTCCTACGCGGGCGTGCGCATGCCACAGAAGACCACGTTCTTCGCGCCCAAGCCCCGCACGGGGCTCGTGTTCCGCAGCCTCGACGACTGAGGGCTACTCCACCGTCCAGGTGGAGCCGCCCGCGATCAGCGCGGCGAGGTCGCCGGGGCCGTTGCGCTCCGACGCGGCCGCGAGCTGCACCTGCACGGCCTGCTCGTAGACCGGGCGGGCGACGTCGCGGAACACGCCGACGGGCGTGGGCGTGGTCGGCTGCTCGGCGAGGCGCGAGATCGCGAACGCGAGGCTCGGGTCGGTGCGGTGCTCGTCGTGGACGAGGATGCGGTCCTCGCCGACGTCGGCGACGTTGGCGATCTCGCACTCACCGAACTGGTTGAGCACGACGCCGAGCTCGTTGTCGTTCCCGAAGCGGATCGGCTCACCGTGCTCGAGGTCGATGAGCATCGCGGCCCGCGCGTCCTTCGCGGTGATCCCCTCGAACGCGCCGTCGTTGAAGACGTTGCAGTTCTGGTAGATCTCCACGAACGCCGCACCCTCGTGCTCGTTCGCGCGCCGCAGCGTCTCCATCATGTGCTTGCGGTCCATGTCGTGGGTGCGACCGACGAACGTGGCCTCCGCACCCAACGCGACCGACACCGGGTTGAACGGGTGGTCGAGCGACCCGAACGGCGACGACTTCGTGATCTTGCCCATCTCGCTCGTGGGCGAGTACTGGCCCTTGGTGAGACCGTAGATCTGGTTGTTGAACATCACGATCTTGATGCCCATGTTGCGGCGCAGCGCGTGGATCAGGTGGTTGCCACCGATCGACAGCATGTCGCCGTCGCCGCCGATCACCCACACGTCGAGGTCGGGACGGGCGAGCGCCACACCGGTGGCCACCGCCGGCGCGCGGCCGTGGATGCTGTGGATCCCGTACGTCTCCATGTAGTACGGGAAGCGCGCCGCGCAGCCGATGCCGGAGACGAACACGAGGTTCTCCGGCCGCACGCCCATCTCGGCGAACAGGAGCTGCATCGCCGCGAGGATCGAGTAGTCACCGCAGCCCGGGCACCAGCGGACCTCCTGATCGGTCTGGAAGTCCTTGCGACCGAGCTTCACCGCGGTGTCGTCGCTCACTTGATCATCTCCTCGATGGCCGCTTCGATCTCGGCGGCACGGAACGGCAGGCCCTGGACCTTGGTGAGGCTCTTCGCGTCCACCAGGAACTCGGCCCGCACGAGCCGGGACAGCTGCCCCAGGTTCATCTCGGGGACGAGGACCTTCGGGTACCGACGCAGGACCTCGCCGAGGTTGGCGGGGAACGGGTTGAGGTGCGTGAGGTGCGCGTGCGCGACCTTGTGGCCGTGGGCCCGCGCCTGGCGGACCGCCTGCTGGGCGACTCCCCAGGTGCTCCCCCAGCCGAGCACGAGCAGCTCGGCCTCGTCGGGGTCGTCGACCTCGACGCCGGGGATGTCCTTGGCGATGCCGGCGATCTTCTCGGCCCGCAGGTGGACCATCTTCTCGTGGTTCGTCGGGTCGTAGTTGACGTTGCCCGTGCCGTCCTGCTTCTCGATGCCACCGATGCGGTGCATCAGGCCCGGCGTGCCCGGCAGCGCCCATGGTCGCGCGAGCGTCTCGGGGTCACGCAGGTACGGCCAGTACTCGTCGCCGTGGTTGGGCTCGGTCGCGAACGTGACCGTCAGGTCGGGCAGGGTGTCGAGGTCGGGCAGCAGCCACGGCTCCGCGCCGTTGGCGAGGTAGCCGTCGGTGAGGAGCAGCACCGGCGTGCGGTACTTCAGCGCGATGCGCACCGCCTCGATCGCGGCGTCGAAGCAGTTGCTCGGCGTGGACGCGGCCACGATCGGCATCGGCGCCTCGCCGTGGCGGCCGTACATCGCGAGCAGCAGGTCGGCCTGCTCCGTCTTCGTGGGCAGACCCGTGGACGGACCACCGCGCTGCACGTCGACGATGATCAGTGGGAGCTCGAGGCTCACCGCGAGGCCCATCGCCTCGGACTTCAGGTCGACGCCGGGGCCACTGGTGCCGGTGATCGCGAGGTGACCCGCGAACGCGGCGCCGATCGCCACACCGATCGCGGCGATCTCGTCCTCGGCCTGCAGCGTGCGCACGCCGAAGTTCTTGTGCCGGGACAGCTCGTGGAGGATGTCGGACGCCGGCGTGATCGGGTACGACGCGTACGTGATCGGCAGCTTGCTCAGCTGCCCGGCGGCGACCAGGCCCAGCGACGTCGCCAGGTTGCCGGTGATCTGGCGGTAGGTGCCCGGCGTGAGCCGCGCGGGCGCGACCTCGTAGGGGTGCTCCCACAGCTCCGCGGTGTCACCGAAGTTGTACCCGGCCTTGAACGCTGCCATGTTCGCCGCGCGCACGAGCTCGCGGCTGCCGAAGCGCTCGTCGATCCACGCGAGCGTCGGCTCGACCGGACGCGTGTACAGCCACGACAGCAGACCGAGCGCGAAGAAGTTCTTCGACCGCTCGGCGTCGCGCGGCTTCACGCCGAGCTCCTTGGTGGCTTCGAGCGTCATCGCCGTCATGCCGACCTGGATGACGCGGTACGCCGCGAGCGAACCGTCCTCGAGTGGGTTGGCCTGGTAGCCGGCCTTCTCGAGGTTGCGCTGGTCGAACGCGTCGGAGTTCACGAGCAGCGTGCCCCCCGGGGTGAGGTCGTCGATGTTCGCCCGCAGCGCGGCGGGGTTCATCGCGACGAGCACCGACGGCACGTCACCGGGCGTGAGGATCTCGTGGTCGGAGATCTGCACCTGGAACGACGAGACCCCGGCGATCGTGCCGGCCGGGGCACGGATCTCGGCGGGGAAGTTCGGCAGCGTCGCCAAGTCGTTGCCGAATGCGGCACTGACGTCGGTGAAGCGGTCGCCCGTGAGCTGCATACCGTCACCCGAGTCGCCGGCGAACCGAATGACGACTTCGGCGAGCGACTCGGGCTTGAGCGTGGACGTATCTGGGGTCACGCGGCCTCGTTTCCTGGCGGCGGTCTGGTGGGTGGCCGACCCGGGCACGCGCAAGCGACCGGCGTTGAGCCGTGGTGCATTCTACGGGCCGGGCGGCCCGATACCGGGACCGCAGGCGGCGTCGATCGCGAATGCGCGCGCGTCGGCGCCGAACGGACCCCGCGCGCGACCCCGGCGGACCTCACGCGATGGTCTCGAGCGCTCCCGCGGCGCGCTGCCAGGCCCGGTCGAGCTGACCCCGCGTGGCCCGCGCCACGCTCACGGCCTCGACCTCCGCCTTCGCGCCCCGCCCGCCCGTGCGCGTCGCGAAGAAGCGGCGGCGGACGGTGCCCACCACGACCAGCGGCTCGTCGGCCTCGACCGCCTCGAGCCACGCCGGCGGCTCCCACACCGTGACCGGCACCGAGGTGGCCGAGCCCGGGCCGGTTCCCCGGCGGCGCGGGAGGGCCGCGGCCGGCGTGCGCACGGAGAACGAGGCCACCCGGCGGCCCGACTCGAGCGTGCGGACCTCGACGCCGGCCGAGCACCGGCCCCACAGGACCGCGAGGTTCAGGCCGGTGACGGTGTCGGCGCCGGCGGGATCTCCTGCCGGGGCGACGACGTCGGTGGGCGGGGTGGACGGACGGGCAGGGTTGGCGGTGCGTCGCATGACGCGCTCCTCTCGCAGGCGCCGGCGCCTTCGGTGCGCACGGCGGTCCGGTCCGGCCGGCAGGGCGCCGGGCGGGCTCGGGGAAGCGGCGGGGAAGCAACCCTGAAGGGTGGACGGACGGTACCGGACGGGTACGACGGGGAACCGGCGCCCGGCTCAGCGCAGGTTCGCGCTCCGAACGGCGACGTCGGCGAAGTCCGGATCGAAGCGGCGGACGCGGGCGAACATCTCGCGCGCGGCCGCGAGGTTGCCGGCGCGCTCCTCGAGGTCGGCCAGCGCGTACCAGAGGCGGAGATGGTGCTCGCGGGGCCGGGCGACCGGCTTCGACTTCTTGCGCAGCAGGTCGATGGCCTCGTCGAGGTTGCCGCGGTCGGCCAACGAGCCCGCCAGGACGATCCGGCCCTCCGTCACCAGCTCCGCCGACGGCGACGACACCCCGAGCTCGGCCCACAGCTCGTCGACCCGCTTCCACCGCCGTTGGGCGCGGTAGCAGTCCATGAGGACGGGGTGCTGCTCCGCGGAGTCGGTGAGCTCCACGAACACCTCGAGCTCCTTGGCCGCGGCGCGGTAGTTGCCGATCCGGTACTCCGCGAGGCCTGTGAGCTCGCGCACGCTCGGCGCGTCCGGGAGCACGTCCCGCAGCGGCCGCAGCTTGGTCAGCGCGGCACGGTCGCGATCGTGTGTGAACTCCTCTCGCGCCTCGACGAGCTGGTTGAGGTAGTACTCGCCCCGGCGCCCGCCCAGCCGCCGGATCTCCGCGGTGATGTCGGCCGGCGGCAGCTTCTTGCGGCGGCGGGGCTCGGCGACCACGCGGCGCCCGGCGGGCGACCGCTCGACCGCCGGCTTGCGCGTGCCCACCACCCGCAGCGGCGCGGGGCGGCGATCCCTCGGGCGCTCGGCCGCGGCCGGCCTGGAGTCCCGGCTGCCGGCGCTGCGCGGCGGACCGTGGGGCCCGAAGCCCGGGGGCGCCTTGGGCGCCCGGTCCGGCGCACCCCGACGATCCCCGTCACGCCCGCGCGGCGCTCCTCCGGTCCGAGGACCTCCGGTCCGAGGACCCCCGGTCCGAGGTCCACCCGTGCGCGAGCCACCGGGCGCGCCCGGGCGCGCCGCGCCCGTCCGGGGGCCACCCGTGCGCGCTCCACCCGTGCGCGCTCCACCCGTGCGCGCTCCACCCGTGCGCGCTCCACCCGTGCGCGCTCCACCCGTGCGGGGGCCTCCCGACGGCGCGCCCGATCGGGACGCGGGCCTCCCGGTGGACCCCGACGGACGTCCGGTACCGCTCGACTTCCCCGGCGGACGCCCCGACGAGCCCCCGGACTTGCCCGAGGGACGTCCGGACGCGCCGGACTTCCCCGCTCCCCGACTCGACCCACTGCCACCACTGGACGAGCGGCCACCGCTCCCCCCGGTGCGCGGGGCGCCGGCTCCGCGACCCCGGCTCGCCGGCGGCCGGGCGCCTCCCCCACGGGAGGTCCCCCGAGCGGGAGGTCGGTCGTCGTCGCGGGGATCGGGGGGTGGCGTCACCGCCGGGAGGGTACCGGTGCGCCCATGGCCGCCTCCGACGGCACGGCCGGAAACCACCGTTCGGCGCCCGGATCCGGACGCGACGAAGCGCCCCGGCCCGGCCCGACGTTTCGTGTCGTCGAGTCGAACGGGGGCGCTTCGATTTGGAGAAATCCGGCGGCGACCTACTCTCCCAGGGGGTCACCCCCCAAGTACCATCGGCGCTGGCGGTCTTCACTTCCGTGTTCGGAATGGGAACGGGTGTTACCCCGCCGCTATGGCCACCGGAAACCTATGTGTTCTTCGGTTGTCAATTTGTGCTGCCCAGGGGCAGCACACGTCCGGAAGAACTCCAGAGCGAGCACGAGCATAAAAGCAAGAGAACAAGAAGAATCCCAAGCCCTCGGCCGATTAGTACCGGTCGGCTGAACACGTCGCCGTGCTTACACCTCCGGCCTATCAACCTGGTCGTCTACCAGGGGCCTTACCCGGTTAACCCGGTGGGAGATCTCATCTCGAGGCAGGCTTCGCGCTTAGATGCTTTCAGCGCTTATCCTTTCCGCAGGTCGCAAACCAGCCATGCTCTTGGCAGAACAACTGGCACACGAGAGCTGCGTCCGTCCCGGTCCTCTCGTACTAGGGACAGCTCCCCTCAAATCTCCTACGCCTACGGTGGATAGGGACCGAACTGTCTCGCGACGTTCTAAACCCAGCTCGCGTACCGCTTTAATGGGCGAACAGCCCAACCCTTGGGAGATGCTTCACCCCCAGGATGCGACGAGCCGACATCGAGGTGCCAAACCTTGCCGTCGATGTGGACTCTTGGGCAAGATAAGCCTGTTATCCCCGGGGTACCTTTTATCCGTTGATCGACCGCGCTTCCACACGCCACGGCCGGGTCACTAAGCCCTGCTTTCGCACCTGCTCGACTTGTAGGTCTCGCAGTCAAGCTCCCTTGTGCCTTTGCACTCGACGCCTGATGGCCAACCAGGCTGAGGGAACCTTTGGGCGCCTCCGTTACTCTTTGGGAGGCGACCGCCCCAGTCAAACTACCCACCTGACGCTGTCCCCGATCCGGATCACGGACCTGGGTTAGAGCCCCAATACACACAGGGTGGTATTTCAACGTTGCCTCCACCCAAGCTGACGCCCAGGCTTCCAAGGCTCCCACCTATCCTACACAATATGTATCGAGACCCAACATCAAGCTGTAGTAAAGGTCCACGGGGTCTTTCCGTCCTACCGCAGGAAACGAGCATCTTTACTCGTCGTGCAATTTCGCCGGGTCTCTGGTTGAGACAGTAGCCAAGTCGTTACGCCATTCGTGCAGGTCGGAACTTACCCGACAAGGAATTTCGCTACCTTAGGACCGTTATAGTTACGGCCGCCGTTTACCGGGGCTTAGGTTCAGAGCTTCGCCTTGCGGCTAACCCTTCCCCGTAACCTTCCGGCACCGGGCAGGCGTCAGAGCGTATACATCGTCTTACGACTTCGCACGCTCCTGTGTTTTTAGTAAACAGTCGCTTGGCCCTGGTCTCTGCGGCCTCCTCGAGCTCAGGACGCGAGGTCCTTCACCCTACTGAGGCCCCCCTTCTCCCGAAGTTACGGGGGCATTTTGCCGAGTTCCTTAACCAGAGTTCTCCCGATCGCCTTCGTATTCTCTACGTGCCCACCTGAGTCGGTTTGGGGTACGGGCACCATGTCAGCTCGCTAGAGGCTTTTCTCGGCAGCATGGGATCAGTCACTTCACCTGAAGCGGCTCGGCATCACGTCTCAGGGTGTATGGCCGACGGATTTGCCTATCGGCCCCCCTACACGCTTACCCCGGGACAACCATCGCCCGGTAGACCTACCCTCCTGCGTCCCCCCATCGCTACCCACCGGGGTTTGGGACGGGTTCGGTCCGAAGACCAGCCCCCGATCGCTCCCCTTAGGGGTTGGCGCGGACATGGTGGTACAGGAATATCAACCTGTTGTGCATCGACTACGCCTTTCGGCCTCGCCTTAGCTCCCGACTAACCCTGGGCGGATGAGCCTTCCCCAGGAACCCTTGGGCATTCGGCGGAGGGGTTCCTCCCCCCTCGTTCGCTACTCATACCTGCATTCGCACTCGACCACGCTCCACGGCCGTTTCCACGACCGCTTCTCTGCCGAGATCGACGCTCCCCTACCCATCCCGCTAATGCGGAATGACGCAGCTTCGGCTCTGTACTTGAGCCCCGTTACATTGTCGGCGCAGGATCACTCGACCAGTGAGCTGTTACGCACTCTTTCAAGGATGGCTGCTTCTAAGCCAACCTCCTGGCTGTCTGGGCAATCCCACATCCTTTGCCACTGAGTACAGAATTTGGGGCCTTAGCTGGCGTTCTGGGCTGTTTCCCTCTCGACCATGAAGCTTATCCCCCATGGTCTCACTGCCGTGCTCTGGAGTACCGGCATTCGGAGTTTGGCTGATTTCGGTAAGCTTGTGGGCCCCCTAGACCATCCAGTGCTCTACCTCCGGTACTGAACGCACGACGCTGCACCTAAATGCATTTCGGGGAGAACCAGCTATCACCGAGTTTGCTTGGCCTTTCACCCCTAACCACAGGTCATCCCCCAAGTTTTCAACCTTGGTGGGTTCGGCCCTCCACGAGGTCTTACCCTCGCTTCAGCCTGCCCATGGATAGATCACTCGGCTTCGGGTCTACCGCATGCGACTGTGCGCCCTATTCAGACTCGCTTTCGCTCCGGCTCCCCCTCTCGGGTTAACCTCGCCACATACGGTAACTCGCAGGCTCATTCTTCAAAAGGCACGCCATCACCGGACGAGCCGGCTCTGACTGCTTGTAAGCCAACGGTTTCAGGTTCTATTTCACTCCCCTCCCGGGGTACTTTTCACCCTTCCCTCACGGTACTCGTGCACTATCGGTCGCCAGCTTGTACTTAGCCTTACGAGGTGGTCCTCGCAGATTCACACGGGCTTTCCCGGATCCCGTGTTACTCGGGAACACCATCGGGAGGTCATTCGTTTTCGCGTACGGGGCTGTTACCCTCTGCGGCGCGCCTTTCCAGAGCGCTTCCACTAACGATTGACTTTGTAACTCCCTGAAACGTCTGCCACCGTTTCTGATAGGTCCCACAACCCCGTCGCAGCATCGCCGGCAGGCTGTACCACTACGACGGTTTAGGCTATTCCCGTTTCGCTCGCCGCTACTCAGGGAGTCGCTTTTGCTTTCTTTTCCTCGGGGTACTTAGATGTTTCAGTTTCCCCGGTTCCCTTCCACGGTCCTATGTGTTCAGACCGGGATGACTGGGCATTACCCCAGCCGGGTTTCCCCATTCGGATATCCACGGATCAAAGCCTGGTCGACGGCTCCCCGTGGCTTTTCGCAGCCACCCACGTCCTTCATCGGCATCTGGCGCCAAGGCATCCACCGTTGGCTCTTTGTAGCTTGGGATATTTCTTCTTGCACTGTTACTAGATGCTCGTGCTCGCTCTGCAGTTCTCAAGGGACGCGTCCGGCTCGTTCGCTCCGCCAGGGCCGGGCCGCCTCGAGGAGGCGACACGGGGCCGGCGCAGGGATGCAACCGACGGCAGGGGCGCACCTCCCCATCTTGGAACGGGAGGGACCTTCGCTGCCGGGAGAGCACGTACCGCGATGCGAGGCCTCGACGAACGAGGCCGGCGCACGCGCGGGGCGAGCTCCCTCACAACGGAACAGGAACGCCCGGCGCTTCGGGATCCGGTGGTGCCGCTACTTCCATCTTCCTGGACAGAGTCCAGTCGAATGGTTCACGGGGTCGGATGTATCCGAAATGCCGAATAACCAGTGCTCGACGTAGGAGCGTTCGAGTTGTGAGTAAACCTCGAACAGTGTAAAGCTCCTTAGAAAGGAGGTGATCCAGCCGCACCTTCCGGTACGGCTACCTTGTTACGACTTCACCCCAATCGCTGATCCCACCTTCGACGGCTCCTTCCCTAAGGTTAGGCCACCGGCTTCGGGTGTTACCAACTTTCGTGGTGTGACGGGCGGTGTGTACAAGGCCCGGGAACGTATTCACCGCAGCAATGCTGATCTGCGATTACTAGCGACTCCGACTTCACGCAGTCGAGTTGCAGACTGCGATCCGAACTGAGACCAGTTTTTTGGGATTGGCGTCTCCTCGCGGAGTAGCAACCCTTTGTACTGGCCATTGTAGCACGTGTGCAGCCCTGGACGTAAGGGGCATGATGACTTGACGTCGTCCCCACCTTCCTCCGGTTTGGCACCGGCAGTCTCCCACGAGTCCCCGGCATAACCCGCTGGCAACATGGGATAGGGGTTGCGCTCGTTGCGGGACTTAACCCAACATCTCACGACACGAGCTGACGACAGCCATGCACCACCTATCGCGGACCCCGAAGGACACAGTATCTCTACTGCTTTTCCCGCATAGTTCAGCCCAGGTAAGGTTCTTCGCGTTGCATCGAATTAAGCCACATGCTCCGCCGCTTGTGCGGGCCCCCGTCAATTCCTTTGAGTTTTAGCCTTGCGGCCGTACTCCCCAGGCGGGGCACTTAATGCGTTAGCTACGGCACGGAACCCGTCGATAGAGTCCCACACCTAGTGCCCAACGTTTACGGCGTGGACTACCAGGGTATCTAATCCTGTTTGCTCCCCACGCTTTCGCTCCTCAGCGTCAGTACCGGCCCAGAGTGCCGCCTTCGCTACGGGTGTTCCTCCCGATCTCTGCGCATTTCACCGCTACACCGGGAATTCCACACTCCCCTACCGGACTCGAGTCACGACAGTATCGAATGGCCTCTCCACGTTGAGCGTGGAGATTTCACATCCGACTTATCGAACCGCCTACGAGCTCTTTACGCCCAATAAATCCGGACAACGCTCGCCCCCTACGTATTACCGCGGCTGCTGGCACGTAGTTGGCCGGGGCTTCTTCTGCAGGTACCGTCAATTTCGTCCCTGCTGAAAGCGGTTTACAACCCGAAGGCCTTCATCCCGCACGCGGCATCGCTGCGTCAGGCTTTCGCCCATTGCGCAAGATTCCCCACTGCTGCCTCCCGTAGGAGTCTGGGCCGTGTCTCAGTCCCAGTGTGGCTGGACATCCTCTCAGACCAGCTACCCGTCGAAGCCTTGGTAGGCCGTTACCCCACCAACAAGCTGATAGGCCGCGAGACCATCCCGAAGCGGAATCCATTTCCTCGCCGGATCATGCGATCCGGAGAGGGCATCCGGTATTAGCACCGGTTTCCCGGTGTTATCCCGGTCTTCGGGGCAGGTTTCTCACGTGTTACTCACCCGTTCGCCACTGTCCCCTCGGAGCAAGCTCCGAAGTTCTCGTTCGACTTGCATGTGTTAAGCGTGCCGCCAGCGTTCGTCCTGAGCCAGGATCAAACTCTCCATCGAGACCTCGCTCGTTCCGCCCGATCGAGACCGGAGGGAGCGAGACGAAATCGGAGAGTCGCCTCGTTGGGTGTCACTACACCCGCTGAGGCAACTCGCACAGCGCCTTCCACTCGACTCGGGGCGGACCCTGGCCGAGCTTCCGTGTCGCCGTGCGGAATTGCGTTGTGGTCGTCATCGCTGGGCTGCCCGGATCGAGACCCGGAGGCATGGCGATGACGCCCGCACTGGCTTTTGGCGTTCCTATTCCGTTGTCAAGGAGCTGCCCGAGGCTCTTCGCCTACCGGGGCGACCGGCGCTTGCGCGTCGTTCGCCGAGGAGGTTGCCTCGACGGGACTGTGTGGCGCCGGTTCCGGCCTGCGCACCCGAGGGTGCCTGGTCCGGCTGCGTGCCGAAGTCCGTTTCAACCGCTCGCCGCGAGCCCCTCAGGGAGGTTCTCGTTCTGTGAGCGGAGGGCGAGACTACACGGCACCCGCGTCACCTGCAACGCGGGGCGGGGTCTTTTTTCGGCCCCGTGGCGGGGCTCAGGCCCCGGGGACCCGGATCCGGGCCCAGAGGCGCTTCCCGATCTGGAGGAGCACGCCGTCGAGATCTCCCGGAGCGAAGGCGATGTCGGCACCGTGCACCTGCGAGCCGTCGATCCGGACGCCGCCCTGGGTGATCATCCGGGCCCCCTCCTTGTTGGAGGCCACGAGGCCGGCCTGGCGCAGCACGTTGGCCAGGCGGATCCGGCCGTCGATGCACTCGGCGACGTCGAGCACGTGCTCGGCGACCTCGGTGGGGGCCTCGTGGGCCCGGAACACCTTGTCGAACTCGCCCTCGGCCGCCTCCCCCGCCCCGTCGCCGTGGTACAGCTCGACCACGGTTCGGGCCAGGAGCCGCTTGGCCTCCACCGGGCGCAGCGAACCGGCCGCGACGCCGGCCGTGACCTCGTCGACGTGGTCGGGGTGCCAGCCGGTGGTGAGCTGGAAGTACCGGGGCATCAGGGCGTCGGGCAGGGACATGAGCTTGCCGAACTGCTCGGCCGGCGGCTCGGCGATCCCGATGTAGTTGCCGAGGGACTTCGACATCTTGTTCTGGCCGTCGAGACCCTCGAGCAGCGGCGTGGTGAGGACCACCTGGCCCTCCTGGCCCCGCTGCTCCTGGAGCGTGCGGCCCATGAGGTTGTTGAACAGCTGGTCGGTGCCACCGAGCTCGACGTCGGCCCGGATCTCCACGGAGTCCTGGCCCTGGAGCAGTGGGTAGAGGAACTCGGTGAGCGAGATCGGCGAGCCGCCGGCGTAGCGCTTGGAGAAGTCGTCGCGCTCGAGCATGCGGGCCACCGTGGTGCTGGCCGTGAGGCGCAGCACCGCCTCCATGTCCATCGAGGCCAGCCACGAGGCGTTGCGGTGCACCTCCAGCCGCTCGGGCGAGAAGTCGAGGATGCGCCGGACCTGCTCGAGGTAGCTCGCGGCGTGGGCGTCGACCTGCTCCTTGGAGAGCCGGGGCCGGGTGGCCGACCGGCCCGACGGGTCGCCCACCTGGGCGGTGAAATCACCGATGATCAGGACGGCGACGTGCCCGAGGTCCTGGAACTGGCGGAGCTTGCGCAGCACCACGGCGAAGCCGAGGTGGATGTCGGACGCGGTGGGGTCGATCCCCAGCTTCACCCGCAGCGGCTGTCCGCGGCCGAGCTTGCGGCGCAGGTCGGCCTCGCTGATGAGGTCGACGGCGCCCGCGCCGAGGATCCGGACCTGTTCGTCGATGGTGGGCATGACCCGATCACGATAGTTGGACCCTCCCCCGGCTCACGTGGGCGTTGCCGGGGACGAAGCAGCGCCACGGATGGGTGTCGCCCCGCCCCGGGCTCAGGCCGATCCGGGTCGACCAGCCCGGAGCCGCCGGGGTCGGGGTGCCGTCGTCGAGGATGCGCACGGGCCCGCGGACGAGGTCGGCGCCGTCGAAGCGGCCGTCCACGCCGAGGGCCTGGGCGAGGCGGGCCGGCCCGGCAGCCAGGTCGCGGTCGCGACGGGCCGCGGGTCGCCGGCGCCGGATCGCGTCGAGGCCGGCGATGGGCTCCCCCGCCCGCAGCAGCACGGCGTTGGCCTCCCCCGGTCCGCCGGTGACGACGTTGGCGCACCAGTGCATGCCGTAGGTGAAGTACACGTAGAGGTGGCCGGGCGGGCCGAACATCGACGCGGTGCGGGCGGTCGGACCCCGGTAGCCGTGGCTGGCGGGGTCCTGCGCGCCGCGGTACGCCTCGACCTCCACGATCCGCAGCGCGATCCGCCCCTCGACGGGGTCGTCGTGGACGAGGAGCTTGTGCAGGAGGTCGGGCGCGACCTCGAGCGAGTCGCGGGCGTAGAAGGCCCGGGGCAGCGTCCGCCCGCGGGTCACCCGTCGGCGGGTGCCGGCGCGGGAAAGCGCGGGACCAGCCAGGCCTGGGCCGCTGCCAGCTGCGGGGCGAGCGGCTCGGGCCCGCCCCCGCCGGGGGTGGTCCGACGCCGGACGGCCTGGCCGGGCTCGAGCAGCCCGAGCGCGTCGGGACCGAGGCGGGGGTCGGTCATCACCAGCTCGTCCAGTGGGACGCCCCGCTCGGAGGCCTGGCGCACCATCGCGCCGACGATCCCGTGGGCTTCGCGGAACGGCACGCCCCGGGCGACCAGCCACTCGGCGAGGTCGGTCGCCGCGACCGTGGGCGAGTCGGCCGCAGCGCGCATCGCGTCGGGCACGAACGTTGCGGTGGCGAGCATCCCCGTGATCGCGAGGAGTGCGAGGCGCGTCGTGTCGAACGTGTCGAACA
The DNA here is from genome assembly GCA_041659105.1 of Acidimicrobiia bacterium. Lineage (GTDB taxonomy): Bacteria > Actinomycetota > Acidimicrobiia > IMCC26256 > PALSA-555 > CAIUKV01. The sequence continues at coordinate 77,757 of JBAZYX010000001.1, read as the reverse complement.
GCGGCTCCTTGTCCTCCTGGAGGTCACGGTTGTACGAGAGCGGGAGCCCCTTGAGCGTGGCGAGCAGGCCGGTGAGGTTCCCGATGACGCGCCCGGCCTTGCCCCGGGCCAGCTCGGCGATGTCGGGGTTCTTCTTCTGCGGGAGCATCGAGGAGCCGGTGGCGTACTCGTCGGCGAGGTGCAGGAAGCCGAACTCCTCCGTCGTCCACAGCACGACCTCCTCCCCGATGCGCGACAGGTGGACCATGCACAGCGCCAGCACGAAGCACAGCTCGGCCACGAAGTCGCGATCGGACACGGCGTCGAGCGAGTTCTCGAAGCGGCGCGCGAAGCCGAGGTCGGCCGCGGTGCCGTCGGGGTCGAGCGGGAGACTCGAGCCCGCGAGGGCGCCGGCGCCGAGCGGCGACACGTCGGCGCGGGCCAGCGCGGCCTCGAGCCGCTCCAGGTCGCGCGTGAGCGCCCAGAAGTGCGCGAGCAGGTGGTGCGCGAGCAGGACCGGCTGGGCGCGCTGGAGGTGCGTGTAGCCCGGCAGGTAGACCTCGGTCCCCACCTCGGCGGCGCGGGCCACCAGCACCGCCTGGAGCCCGACGATCGCGTCGGCGATCACGGCGCCCTCGCGGCGGACGAACAGGCGCAACGCGGTGGCCACCTGGTCGTTGCGGCTCCGCCCGGTGTGCAGCTTCGCTCCCGCGTCCCCCGCGAGCTCGGTGACCCGACGCTCGATCGCGGTGTGGATGTCCTCGTCGGTGGGCTCGAACGCGAACGTGCCCGCCGCGAGCTCGGAGTCCACCTGGTCGAGCGCGGCCTGCACCACATCCACCTCGTCGGCGCTGAGCAGCTGGACGCGCCCGAGCATGCGCACGTGGGCGCGCGATCCCGCGAGGTCGTCGGCCGCGAGGCGACGGTCGAAGGCGAGGCTCGCGGTGAACGCGAGCAGCGCGTCCGCCGGCCCCTCGGCGAACCGCCCGTGCCACAGGGTGGTGGCAGCGGGCACGTCGGGGGTGACGGGCGGGTCGGGCGCCGTCACTCCTCCTCCATGGTTCGCGTCGATACCGCTCGGCTCACGACAGGCCACCCTGGCGGCGGGCGACGGTCTCCACCGAGAGGCCCCACAGCCGGACGAAGCCGGCGGCATCCTCGTGGCGGAACGCGTCGGCGGCGTCGTACGTGGCGAGCTCGTAGTCGTAGAGACCCTTCTCCGCGCGACGGCCGCTCGGGTAGCACCGCCCCGGCTCCAGCGTGAGCCGCACCTCGCCGGTGACGTACTCCTGCGACGCGTCGACGAACGCGTCGAGCGCGCGCTTGAGCGGCGAGAACCACAGGCCGTCGTAGACGAGCTCTGCGTAGCGCGGCTCCAGCCGGGCCTTCTCGCGGGAGAGGTCGCGCTCGACCGTGATCGACTCGAGGTCCTGGTGCGCGGTGATCAGTGCGAGCGCGCCGGGCGCCTCGTAGGTCTCGCGGCTCTTGATCCCCACGCGACGGTTCTCGACCATGTCGAGCCGGCCGTAGCCATAGGCGCCGGCAGCCTGCGTCATGCGACCGACGAGCTCGTGGAGCGGCAGGGTCTGGCCGTCGATCGCGACCGGCACCCCGGCCTCGAAGCGCACCACGACGTCGCGGCGCTCGCTCGGGGCGTCGGCGACGTCGGCCGTGAGCTCCCAGATGTCGGCCGGCGGGCGGGCCCACGGGTCCTCCATCTCCCCGCACTCGATGGCCCGGCCGACGAGGTTGTCGTCGATCGAGTACGGCTTCGCCTTGCTCTGCGCGATGGGGATGTCGTGCTTCGCGGCGTACGCGATGCAGTCCTCGCGGGTCATGCCCCACACCCGCACGGGAGCGAGCACGTCGAGGTCGGGCGCCAGCGCGCGCACCCCCACCTCGAAGCGCACCTGGTCGTTGCCCTTGCCCGTGCAGCCGTGCGCGACGGCGTCGGCGCCGAACTCACGCGCCGCGACCACGAGGTGCTTGGCGATGATCGGCCGCGAGAGCGCGGAGACCAGCGGATACTTGCCCTCGTACAGCGCGTTCGCGCGCAGCGCGGGCAGGAAGTACTCGTCGGCGAACTCGGCTCGGAGGTCGACGACCTTCGCGTCGACGGCCCCGGCCGCGAACGCGCGCTGGCGGATCGCCTCGAAGTCACCGCCCTGGCCGACGTCGGCCGCGAGCGCGACGACCTCGGCCCCCCACTCCTCGGCGATCCACTTCACCGCCACGGAGGTGTCGAGACCACCGGAGTACGCCAAGACCACTCGCCGCTTCGACATCAGACTTCCCTTCGTCCTTCGCTTCTCGACAGATTTCGCTTGCTACAGGCCCGCGAGCGCGGCCAGCTCCGCGGCCACCTTCGCTCCGCCGACCTGCTCGGAGCACACCAGGATCAAGGTGTCGTCCCCCGCCACCGTGCCGAGCACGTCGGGGATCCCGGCGCGGTCGAGCGCCGAGCCGATCACGTGCGCGGACCCGGGTGGCGTGCGCAGCACCACCAGGTTCGCGCTGTGGGCCACCTCGACCACGAACTCCCCCATCACCCGGCGCAGGTGGTCGTCGGGTGCAGAGCGCTCCGTGGCGTGCTCGGGGATGGCGTACGCCATCGTCCCACCGGGGATGCGCACCTTCACCGCGCCCAGCTCCTCGAGGTCGCGGCTCACCGTGGCCTGGGTGGCCATCACGCCGTCGATCGCCAGCATCTCCACGAGCTGGGCCTGGCTCGAGATCGGCTGCTCCTCGAGCAACCGGGCGATGCGGTGCTGGCGTTGCGGCTTCCCCAGGGTCGCCATGGCTACCTCCGGCTCCGGCCGCCCGGCACGGCCGGACGGACGTCGAGCGACGCGAGCAGCGACCGCACGCTGTGCATGCGGTTGGCCGCCTGCTCCCACACCAGCGACGCCGGGCCGTCGATCACCTCGGCGCTGACCTCCTCGCCGCGGTGGGCGGGCAGGCAGTGCATGAAGACGGCCCCGGGACCGGCGCAAGCCATGAGCGACGCGTCCACCTGGAACCCGGCGAACGCCACCCGGCGCAGCTCGGTCTCCGCCTCCTGGCCCATCGAGGTCCACACATCGGTGTAGACGACGTCGGCCGCGCGCACGGCCTCGTGCGGGTCGGACGAGAGCTCGAGGTGGGCGCCGAGGTTGCGGGCGCGCAGCACCACGTCCTCCTCGAGCTCGTAGCCCGGCGGGGACGCGACCGTGAGCTCCACGCCGGTGAGGGCGGCACCGAAGGCGAGCGACGCGGCGACGTTGTTGCCGTCGCCGACGTAGGTGACCCGGCGACCCTCGAGGCTGCCGAAGTGCTCGAGCATGGTGAGGTAGTCGGCCAGCGCCTGGCAGGGGTGGGCGCGGTCGGAGAGGAGGTTCACGACCGGGATGTCGACGGCGACGGTCATGGCCTCGAGCACGGCATGGTCGTACACGCGCGCCGCGATCACCGAGCAGTAGCCGGCGAGGGTGCGGGCGACGTCCTCGACCGACTCGCGCCGGCCGAGCCCGACCTCCTCACCCCGCAGCACGACCGGGTGCCCGCCGAGGCCGACCACCGCGACCTCCGTCGACACCCGGGTGCGGGCGGACGGCTTCTCGAACAGCACCGCCACCGCGATCCCGTCGAGCACGAGGGGCGGTCCAGCGGGGGCCTGCTTCCACACGCGCGCGTGCTCGAGCAGGCCGTTGAACTGGGCACGGTCGAGGTCGTCGACCTCGAGCAGACGTCGGATCAGGCTCACTGGTCGGCTTCTCCTTCGGCACCGCCGACCGCGGCGAGCACCCCGGCGAGGAGCTCGACCGCCTCGGCGATCTCGGCGTCGGTGACGAGCAGCGGCGGCGCGAGCCGCAGCGCCGTGGGGGTGACCGCGTTGAGGACGAGGCCGCGGGCGAGGCACTCGTCGGCGACGGCCTTCGCGTCGATGCCCGGGGTGAGCTCCGCCGCGATGAGCAGGCCCGCGCCGCGCACGTCGGACACGCCCGGCACCGCGAGCAGTGCCGCGGTGAGGCGCTCGCCCGCCGCGGCGGCCCGCGCGGGGACGTCCTCGTCCTCCATCACCTGCAGGGTGGCGAGCGCCGCGCTCGCGGCAAGGGGCTGGCCGCCGAAGGTGGTGGCGTGGTCGCCGGGACGGAACGCCGTCGCCACGTCGGCCCGCGCCCAGCACGCCCCGATGGGCACGCCGTTGCCGAGCGCCTTCGCCATCGTGACCACGTCGGGGCGCACGTCGGAGTGCTGGAACCCGAACCACGCGCCCGTGCGCCCGAGCCCGGTCTGGACCTCGTCCATGATCAGGAGCGCCTCGCGCTCGTCGCACAGCGCACGGACGGCTTCGAGGTAGCCCGGCGGCGACGGCTGCACGCCACCCTCGCCCTGCACCGGCTCCAGCATCACCGCGCAGACCCGGTCGTCCATCGCCGCGGCGAGCGCGTCGACGTCGGCGAACAGCACCTGGCGGAAGCCCTCGGGCAGGGGCTGGAACGTCTCCTGCTTCTGGGGTTGGCCGGTGGCCGCGAGCGTCGTGAGCGTGCGGCCGTGGAACGAGCCGTACGCCGAGAGCACGTGGAAGCGCTCCGGCCCCCCGTGGGTCTGGCCGTAGCGGCGCGCGAGCTTGATCGCGCACTCGTTGGCCTCCGCTCCCGAGTTGCAGAAGAACACGCGACCGTCGCCGCCGAGCAGCGCGTTCAGTCGCTCGGCGACCTGGGGCTGCACCGCGTTGTAGTAGAGGTTCGACACGTGCAGGAGCGTCCGCGCCTGCTCCGCGATCGCGTCGGCCACGGTCGGGTGCGCGTGGCCGAGTGACGTGACGGCGAGCCCGGACAGGAAGTCGAGGTACCGGGCGCCGGCGGCGTCGTAGAGGATGGTGCCCTCGCCGCGGACGAAGGCCACACGGGCGCGCCCGTAGGTCTGCATCACGTTCGCCGCGTCGAGCGTGATGATCTCGTCGAGCGTGGGTGGGGCGCTCATGGGGTGACCTCGTTGGTGATCATGGTGCCGATGCCCTCTCGGGTGAAGAACTCCAGGAGCAGTGCGTGCGGGACCCGCCCGTCGAGGATGTGGGCCCGGGCCACGCCGTCGCCGATGGCCTCGATGCAGGACCGCAGCTTGGGGATCATGCCCTCCCCCACCTTGCCGCGGTCGAGCAGGCGCTCCATCCCCACGACGTCGATCTGGGAGATCAGGCTGTCGGGGTCGGGGTAGCGCTCGTACACGCCGAGCACGTCGGTGAGGTACACCAGCTTCTCGGCGCCGAGGGCAACCGCGATCGCGGCGGCCACGCTGTCGGCGTTGACGTTGTGGGCCTGGCCGGACTCGTCCACGCCGACGGTCGCGATCACCGGGATGAGGTCCTCGCGCAGGAGGCGCTCCACGATCGCGGGGTTCACCTCTTCGACGTCGCCCACGAACCCCAATCGGGGGTCGCGGGTGCGCACGAGGAGCAGGTTGGCGTCCTCCCCGGACAGGCCCACCGCGTACGCGCCGTGCTGGTTGATCGCCGACACGACCTCGCGGTTGACCTTGCCCACGAGCGCCATGCGCACGATGTCCACCGTCTCGGCGTCGGTGACCCGCAGGCCGTCGACGAACTCGGGCACCTTGCCCAGGCGCTGCATGAGCTCGCTGATCTGCGGACCGCCGCCGTGGACGACCACGGGCTTGATCCCCACGAGGTGCATGAGCACCACGTCCTGCGCGAAGAGCTCGGCCAGCGCCGGATCCTCCATCGCGTGACCGCCGTACTTGATGACCACGGTTCGGCCCGAGAACTCGCGGATGTAGGGCAGCGCCTCGGAGAGGATCGCGGCACGCTCGTGTGCGTCGCGGATGCGGTCGCCGGACATCAGCTCGTCCCCATGTTCTCGTCGACGTACGCGTGTGTGAGGTCGGTGAAGCGCACCCGCGCCTCGCCCCGGCCCGCGTGCAGGTCGCAGACGATCTCGATGTCGCGCTGGGTCATCGACGTGCGCAACGCGGTCTCGTCGTGGAGAGCGGCCACCCCGTGGCGGCACACCGTGACGCCGTTGTACGAGATGTCGACGCGCTCGGGGTCGAGGAACGCGCCGCTCGCTCCGAGCTCCGACAGCACGCGCCCCCAGTAGGGGTCCTGACCGTAGAGCGAGCACTGCACGAGCTGGCTCGCGGCCACCGCGCGCGCGGCGCGGCGAGCCTCCTCGGACGAACGGGCGCCGCGCACGGTGAGTCGAGCGAGCTTCGTGGCTCCCTCGGCGTCGGCCGCCATCTGGTGCGCGAGGTCGTCGCACACAGCCGTGAGCGCCTCGACCAACGCGTAGTACGCGTGACCGCTCGACCCGACGGGCGGGCCACCCGCGGCGCCGTTCGCGAGCACGAGCACGGTGTCGTTGGTACTCGTGCAGGCGTCGACGATCAGGGCGTTGAACGAGTCCTGCACCGCGCGCTCGAGCGCCGCGTGCAGGGTGTCGGGATCGACCACCGCGTCGGTGGTGAGGACCGCGAGCATCGTGGCCATCGCGGGCTGGAGCATGGCCGCCCCCTTGGCCATGCCCCCCACGTGCAGGTGCCGGCCGTCGCCCATGTCGGCATCGGCGAGCGACTCCTTCGACTTCGTGTCGGTGGTCATCATCGCGCGGGCGGCGCGGTGGCCCGCCTCGGCTCCGGGCGCGATCGCCGCGCACAGCAACGGGATCCCCGACTCCACCGGCTCCATGGGCATCGGGATGCCGATCAGGCCGGTGGAGCACACCAGCACGTCGGCCGTCGCCAGGCCGAGACCGGCCGCGGTGAGCTCGCACATGCGGCGGGCGTCGTCGCGACCGGGCTCCCCGGTGGCGGCGTTCGCGTTGCCGGAGCTCAGGACGACCGCGGCGGCCTTGCCGTCGGCAAGGTGCGCGCGGCTGACCTGCACGGGAGCCGCGGTCGCGAGGTTGGTGGTGAACACGCCCGCGGCGGTGACCGGCCGGCGGTCGGCGGTCGCGACGAGCGCGAGGTCGGGGTTGCCCGACGGCTTGATGCCGGACGCGATCCCCGCGGCCTCGAACCCCTCGATGGCAGTCACGCTCACGATTCCCGCTCCTGGCCCTGCGGGCCGGGCCGCTCGGGCCCCGCTCGCCATCGTGTCGACTCGTTCGGCATCCGGGGCTCGCTCACGATTCCCGCTCCTCGCTCACGGCATCAGTCCGATCATCGGGAGGCCGGTGACCTCCGGGAGGCCGAGGACGCGGTTGGCGGCCTGGATGGCCTGGCCGGACGCGCCCTTCACGAGGTTGTCGATCGCACCCATCGCCAGCACCGACCCGGTGCGGGGGTCGAAGCGCACGGTCACCTGCGCGGTGTTGGCCCCGAGGGTCGACTTGGTCTGGGGGGGATCGTCGGTCACCACGACGAACGGCTCCCCCGCGTAGTACTCGCGGTAGCGGTCGAGCAGCCCGGCCGTCGTGAGGCCGGTGACCGCAGGACGGGCCACGCAGGTGGACAGGATCCCCCGCGTCATGGGCACCAGGTGCGGGGTGAACAGCACCTCCACGGGAGCACCGCCCACGTGAGTGAGCGCGTGCTCGATCTCACCGGTGTGGCGGTGGGTCAGCAAGCCGTAGCCGACGACGTTCTGCTCGCGCTCGGCGTAGAGGTTCGCGGCCGCGAGCTTGCGTCCCGCACCGGAGATCCCCGAGACCGCGTTCACCACGATGCCGGTGGGCTCGACGAGCCCGGCCGCGAGCAGCGGGGCCAGCGCGAGCGACGACGCGGTCGGGTAGCACCCGGGTGCCGCGACGTGGGCCCGACCGGACACCTCGTCGCGGAACAGCTCCACCATGCCGAAGCCGAACTGGTCGATCAGGTCGGGCGCGCCGTGGGCCTCGCCGTACCACTGGGCGTACGCGTCCGCCGGGAGGCGGAAGTCGGCGCCGAGGTCGACCACGTGGCCCACCCGGTCGACCAGGTCGGGCACGAGCTTCTGGCTCTCCCCGTGGGGCAGGGCCACGAAGGCGACGTCGAGCCCGTCGAGGGCCGCGGGGTCGAGGGCGGCGAACTCGAGGTCGCCGTAGACGGCGGCCAGCGACGGGTAGAGCGCGGTGGCGGGCGCGCCGGCGTTGGAGTCGGCCGTGGCGTGCACGACCTCGAGCTCGGGATGCCCCGCCAACAGGCGCAACAGCTCCGCGCCGGTGTATCCCGAGGCCCCGACGACCCCCGTGTTATACGACATGGTGCATACTATACAACATGACGCATAACAATTGGCCGACATTCCGGGCAGCATTCCGGTGAACGGAGCGGCCGAACCGGTGCTCCCGGGCACGGTGGTCGGCGCCGTCCTCCCCCGATTCTCCGTCACGGTGTCGGCGGCGGCCAACGCGCGGTACTGGCAGGCGGCCGGGGTGGACCACCCGCTCCTCCGGGCCGGGGCGCTCTACCCCCCGATCGCGGCCAACCTCGTCGTGCTGACCGTCCTGGCGGTGGATCCCGCGCCCCTGCTCCAGACGCGCCAGGCGCTGCGCTGCCACCGCCGAGCCTCGGCGCCGGCAGAGCTGTGGGTGGACGCCACCGTGACCGAGCGCAGCGAACGCCGGGGCCGGCGCTACACCGTGGTCACGGCCGAGATCGCGACCGCCGACGGCCCACTGTGGACGGCGGCGTCCACGTTCACCGGGATCCCGTCGTGACCCGCCGGACCCGTTCCCTCCACCTCACCGACGAGCTGCTCCTCGCCTACTCGCGGCGGGGCAACTTCCACTCCGATCCCGACACGGCCGCCGGGCTCGGCTTCTCCGGCCTCGTCGCCCAGGGCATGCAGGCGGCGGGGCCCGCGTACGGCCTGCTGCTCGACACGTGGGGCGAGGCGTTCCTCGCCCGCGGCGAGCTCGAGATCACCTTCGTGGGCTTGGTCCACGGCGGCGACACGGTTGCGGCCGCCGTGGAGCTCGACGCGACCGGCGGCACCGCCACGCTCGAAGTCGTGGTCGCCGGCACGGACCGGGTCGCCGTGGTCGGCCGCGCCCGGCCCGGCTGACAACCCGCGTCCCCTCGCCGGCCGCCGGTACCGTCGCCGCCAGCATGGCGAACGAGCCGAGCACACCTGGACCGCCTGCCGACGGCGACACCGCACCCGCCGGACTGACCTCCGCCGAAGCCGGGGCCCGGCTCGCACGCGACGGCCCGAACCGCCTCCCGCTCCCGCGCCAGCCGTCGCCGGCCCGCCAGCTGCTCGCCCAGATGACGCACTTCTTCGCGTTCATGCTCTGGGTCGCGGCGGTCCTCGCCTTCCTGGCCGGCCTCCCCCAGCTCGGCGTGGCGATCGTGGTGATCGTCATCGTGAACGGCTCGTTCGCGTTCGCCCAGGAGTACCGGGCCGAGCGCGCCGTCTCCGAGCTGCGCGACCTCGTCCCCCGACGGACCACCGTCCGGCGGGACGGTCGGCGGACCGAGGTCGACGCCGCCGACCTGGTCGTCGGCGATCTCGTCCTCCTCGAAGGGGGCGACCGGGTCAGCGCGGACCTCGAGGCGATCGAGTCGCACAGCCTCCGGGTCGACGAGTCGCTGCTCACGGGGGAGAGCCGGCCGGTGCGCGTCGCCGTGGGGGACCACCTCCCGGCCGGAGCGCTGGTGGTGGAGGGCGAGGCGATCACCCGGGTCGTGGCGATCGGCTCCGAGACCCGGCTCGCGGCGATCGCCCGCCTGACCCAGGACACCCACCGCTCGCCGACCCCGTTGGCGCGCGAGCTCGGGCGCGTGGTCCACCTCCTCGCCCGGGTGGCGATCGGGGTCGGGGTGACGTTCTTCCTCGCCGGGCTCGGCCTCGGGATCGGGTGGAACGACGGGCTCGTGCTCGCCATCGGCGTGACGGTCGCGTTGGTGCCGGAGGGGCTGCTCCCGACCGTCACGCTCTCGCTCGCGCTCGGCGCGCAGCGGATGGCCCGGGAGCACGCCTTGGTGCGTCGGCTCGAAGCCGTGGAGACCCTCGGGTCGACCACCTTCATCTGCACCGACAAGACGGGCACGCTCACCCGCAACGAGATGGCCGTGGTCCGCGCGTGGACGCCCGGCGGGACGGCGCGCATCAAGGGCACGGGCTACGAGCCCACGGCCACCATCGAGGCCGACACCCCGGTCACGGTCACCGCGCTCGGCGAGCTGGCCCGCGTCGCGCGTGCGTCCTCCACCGGACGCGCGGTCGAACGGGACGGGGGCTGGGCCGCGCTCGGCGACCCCATGGACGCGGCCATCGACGCGCTGGCCAACCGCACAGGTGCGCCCCTGGTCGACCAGTCGGCAGTGCAGGCCCGGTACCCGTTCGACCCGCGGCGCCGACGCGCGTCCGTGGTGGCCGACGACGTCGTGATGGTGAAGGGCGCGCCCGACTCCGTGCTCCCCCGCTGCCGCGACGACGCCGCAACCGGCGCGGCCCACGCGGCACTCGACGCGCTCACCGCCGAGGGCCTGCGCGTGCTCGCGGTCGCCCGCCGCGCCGTGAACCCGTCTGCGCCCGCACCGCCGGACGCGGACACGGCCGAGTCCGACCTCGAGATCCTGGGCCTTCTCGGCTTCGAGGACCCGCCCCGGGAAGGAGTGGGCGCGGCCGTGCAGGCGTGCCGGCGCGCGGGCGTGCGGGTGGCGATGGTCACCGGCGACCACCCCGCCACCGCGCTCGCGGTGGCCCGGGAGGTCGGGCTGGTCGACGACGAGGCCACCGTCCTGATCGGGTCCGAGCTGCCCGCCGCCGACGACGAGCTGGGCGCGCTGCTCGACCGCGACGGTGTCGTGGTCGCACGCGTCGATCCGGAGGACAAGCTGCGCATCGCGCACGCGCTGCGCTCGCGCGGCCACGTCGTGGCGATGACCGGTGATGGCGTGAACGACGGTCCGGCCCTCCAGGAAGCCGACATCGGCATCGCCATGGGCCGGTCCGGCACCGACGTCGCGCGGGAGGCCGCGGACCTGGTGCTGCTCGACGACCACTTCGCGACGATCGTGGCCGCGATCGAGCAGGGCCGCGCCACCTACGCGAACGTGCGCCGCTTCCTCACGTATCACCTGACCGACAACGTGGCCGAGCTCACCCCCTTCGTGGTGTGGGGCCTGTCGGGCGGCACCATCCCCCTCGCCCTCGGCGTCCTCCAGGTGCTGTGCCTCGACATCGGCACCGACCTGCTCCCGGCCCTCGCTCTCGGCGCCGAGCCCCCGGCCGCCGGGACCCTCGACCGGCCCCCGCCCCGCCGTCACCTGTTGGACCGGCCCGTGCTCGCCCGCGTGTTCGCGGTGCTCGGCCCCGCCGAAGCCGCGGTGGAGATGGCCGCCTTCTTCGTGACCTTCCTCGCGGCCGGGTGGCGACCGGGCGAGCCCTTCCCCGGCGGCTCGATCGCGCTCCAGGCGTCGGGTGCGGCCTTCACCGCCGTGGTCGTCGGGCAGATGGCGAACGCATTCGCGTGCCGGAGCACGAGGCGCCCGGTCTGGCGTCAGCGGCTGGGGACGAACCGGCTCCTGCTCTTCGCCGTCGCCACGTCCCTGGCCGCCCTCGCGGGGTTCCTGTTCATCCCACCGCTGGCCGACCTGCTCGACCAGGCGGTCCCCAGCCTCGCCGGCTTCGGCGTGGCCCTCCTCGCCGTTCCCGCGGTGCTCGCGGTGGACGGCCTCCACAAGGCCCGCCTCGCCCGGACCCACCCGTTCGGCTGATCCGGGACCGTCGGTCGGCGCGAGCGCTACAACCCCAGCATCCCGGTCGGGGGCAGGGCCGCCTCGAGCAGCGGGACGACGACGGCCCCGACCCCCGCGGGGGTGTCGGCCGGGTCGTCGGCGTTGGGGCCGCGGCGCCAGCCCTCAGCCACCGCGGTGCGCATGCCGGAGGTCTCGATGACCCGGCCGGTCCACGCCTTCGACTCCGGGCTCGCGAGCCAGGTGACGACGTTGGCCACCCACTGCGGATCCATCTGGGCGCGGTGCTCCTCGGTCGGCTCGAACCCACCGCCGAGGTTCTCGGTCATGCGGGTGAGCGCGGCGGGCGCGATCGCGTTCACGGTCACGCCGTACCGGGCGAGCTCCTGCGAGGCGATGATCGCGAACGCGGCGATGCCGGCCTTCGCGGCCCCGTAGTTGGTCTGGCCGACGTTGCCGAAGATGCCCGACGTCGACGAGGTGAGGACCACCCGGGCGTCGTTCTCCACGCCCTCCTTGGTCTGCTCCCGCCAGTACGCGGCCGCATGGCGCACCGGGCAGAACGTGCCGCGCAGGTGCACGCGAATGACCGAGTCCCACTCCTCGACGGTCATGTTCACGAGCATCCGGTCGCGCAGGATGCCCGCGTTGCAGACGAGGATGTCGAGGCGACCGAACGTGTCCACGGCCTGGCGCACCAGCCGGCCGGCGCCGTCGAAGTCGGCGATGTCGTCGGTGTTGGCCACCGCCTCGCCACCCATGGCCACGATCTCGTCGACCACCTGCTGGGCCGGGCCCACCGACGCGCCCTCGCCGCTCACGCTGCCGCCGAGATCGTTGACCACGACCTTCGCGCCCTCCCGGGCCAGGGTCAGGGCCTCGGCGCGCCCGATGCCCCCGCCGGCCCCGGTCACGATCGCCACGCGTCCGTCGTTGATCCCCATGTCAGCCTCCTGCTCGATTGGCTGCACCCTCGCGCACGGGTGCCACCGCCCGCACCTCGGGGGTCAGGAGCTCGCGCGTCTCGCCGTCTCCTGGCCCAGGCTCCGGAAGGCGTCGGCATCGTGGACGCGGTGGGTGGTCCAGTCGCGTTCGAGCGCGAGCGCGTCGGCGAGGCTCAGCCCGGCGCCACGGTTGTAGAGACGCAGCACCTCGCGCACCGCGGGCTGCGGCGAGATCTCCCCGGCGAGCGCGACTGCTCGGGCGAGCAGGTCGTCATGGGGCACCACGTGGTTCACGAGCCCGATTCGCAGCGCCTCCTCGGCGTCGACGAAGTTCCCCGTGATCGACATCTCGCGGGCCTTGCGCAACCCGACCGCGCGCGGCAGCAGCGCGGTGAGTCCCCAGCCCGGCACGACGTTGAGCCGGGCGTGGGTGTCGGCGAAGCGGGCGCGCTCGGACGCGATCACGAACGTGCTGCTCAGCGCGATCTCGAGACCACCCGAGACGCACGCCCCGTTCACCGCGCAGATCGACGGGGTGACCGCGGCGCGCAGCGCGGCCGCGGGGTCGGGACGCAGCGTCCAGTCGACCGGGCGCTTCTCGCCGCCGATGCGCTCCTTGAAGTCGACCCCGGCAGTGAAGATCGGGTCGGTCGCGGTGATGACCATCGCGTGCACGTCGGGATCGGCGTCGCTCGCGGCGACGATGTCGATGAGCGCGGTGCGCATCGCGAGCGTCATCGCGTTCTTGGCGTCGGGCCGGTCGATGGTGATCACGCGCACGCCGTCGGCGTCGGCCAACAGCAGGTTCGGGTGCTCGTTCACGCGCGCTCCTCCGTCACTCGAGGCCGAGCTTGCGGTTGTCCCAGGAGACGATGCGCTCCTCGGCGTCGATCCTCACCACGGCGAACGGGCGCTCGTAGTGCTCGCGGGTCTCGTCGGGCATCTCGGTGCGGGGGGTCTTGAACGACGAGTACTTCGCCGCGAGCGCGGCGTCCACCCGTTCGATCGCGGCCTCGTCCTCGACGAACGTCGCCGTACCCGCGAGGTGCACCGCCCACAGCTGGGCCCAGCGCTCCCCGCCCTCGACCAGGAACCCGATCTTCGGGTCGTTGCGCAGGCGCGCCGCCTTCTTGGCCTTGCGCGGGGTTCGGAAGTGCACGGCGCCGTCGACGACGCAGAACCACATCGGCGTGGAGATCGGCATCCCGTCGCGGCGCAGGCTGGTGACGATCCCCGTGTGGGCCCCCACGATCCGGGCCCAGGCCTCGTCACGGTCCATTCGCACGCTCATGACCGCAGCATGGCCCGACGCCCGCGGGCGGCGCCAGGCAACGGCCAGGCCCTGGCCGGGCGTCAGGACGCGGCCGTGCGGTCGGACCGCAACAGCCGGCGACCGCCCACGATCGCGAGCACCGCCCCGACCACCAGGAGCTTCACCGCCACGATCCAGAGGGTGATGTCGCGCCCGAGTGTGTGCGTCGCCGTCACCACGCGGGTGGGGTCGTCGCGGTCGTAGCGGATCTCGACGGTCTCGCCCGCGGCCAGGCCACCCGACTTCGAGTCGGGCACGTCGGTGCGCACGACGTCGCCCGTCTTCGTGACGAACTCGAGCCGGGGTGCACCGGCTTCGCGGACCACGAGCGCCTCCACCGCCACTCCGTGATCGCGCAGCCGGGCGTCCCGGGCCATGAGCGAGATCACCACCACGGCGGCGAGCACCCCCGCGAGCATGAGCGCGATGCCGCCCCACAGCGCACCGCGCGCACCGCGCCGGCTGAGCTGCCACGGCCGCGACACCGGCGCGACGGCCGCGCCGGCCGACGGTGCGGTGCCGGTCGCCGGGGCCGGGATCGGGCGACGAACCTGCCCGCGCCGACGGGCGCGGTCGTACTCCTCGCGCAGCGGGCCGGTGAGGATCTGGTACGCCGTCGCAACCCGGACGAACTGCTGCTCGGCTGCGGGATCGGCCGGACCGGTGTCGGGGTGGAGCAGCCGGGCCCGGGCCCGGTACGCCGCGCTGATCTCGTCGCGCGTCGCCGTGGGCGCCACGCCGAGCTCCCGGTAGTAGTCGGCTCCGGTCCAGTCCCGGACTCGCACCCCTGCAGTGTTGCCGCTCGGCCGGGCTCGGCAGCGATCGGGGTCAGGCGGGCGGGCCCTCGCCCAGCTTCACGCTGGCGCGCCCGGTGTCGCCCGATGCGGTCCGCCAGGTGAGCTCCACGGTGTCGCCGGGGGCGTAGGGCACGAGCGCCTTGATCAGATCGCCGCTGGTGGCGATGGTCCTGCCGCCCACGGAGACGATCGTGTCGCCCTCGGCCAGGCCGGCCTTGTCCGCGCCCGACCCCGACTCGACGCCCACCACCGGCGCGCCACCGGTCGACCCGGTGGAGCTCCCGCCGGGGAAGCGCTGGCTGCTGGTGAGCGAGGGCTGGATCGACACACCGAGCACCGCGCGGGTCGCGCCGACCCGGATGTCGGACCCGCCGTCACCCGCGATGATCCGCTTGACGATGGCGAGGGCGTCCTCGATCGGGATCGCGTAGCCCTGGCCACCCGAGGTCTGGCCGGGGAAGCCGAAGCCGCTGGTCACCGAGGCCGCCGCGGTCACGCCGACGACGGTGCCGTTGGCGTTCACCAGCGGGCCACCGGAGTCGCCGGACCGGATGTCGGCCGCGATCTCGATCAGGCCGTCGAGGGTCTGGAGGTTGGTGCCGTCGGCGTCGGAGGCGGTGATCTCCTCGCCGAGCCCGGTCACGGTCCCCGAGACCACGGTGGGGCTGCCGCCCCGCCCGCCGGCGTTGCCGAGGGCCACGATCGCGTCCCCCACCGACAGCGACGACGACGTGCCGAGGTCCGCGGCGGTGAGCTTCGACACGTTCTGCACCTGGATGAGCGCGACGTCGTCGACGATGCTGTAGCCGAGCACCTTGGCCGACCGGGTCACGCCGCTGTTGCCGAACTCGACCTCGAGCCCGGTGGTGCCCGAGATCACGTGGTTGTTGGTGAGCACGAGGCCGGTGTCGGAGATGACGATCCCGGTCCCGGCGGCGAGGCCGCCGCCCTCGACGTTGGTGGTGATGTTGACCACGGAGTCGTCGACCTTGTCGGCGATCGCCTGGACGTCCACCGAGGAGCGGGAGGTCGACGAGGAGCCCGAGGAGCCGGTGGACGGGAGCCGGCCGGACGGGACCTGGGTCGCCCCACCGGGGTCGACGGCCGACGCCGCGTCCGCAGTCGTGGACGAGCCGTGGTTCCTGCCGACCTCGTACCCGGCGACAGCCGGGACGGCGAAGAACGCGAGGGCGGCGAGGAGGAGGGCGATTCGCCGGCGGACCGGGGACAGCCGGGGCCCGAGCGGCCCCGCGGCGGAGCCGCCGGGAGCGGGGATCCGGGGCCCGAGCGGCCCGGCGGCCGAGCCGCCGGGAGCGGGGATCTGGGACATCGTCGTGGTTCCTTCCCGGCGGAGCGGGGGTCTCCGCACGTCTGGATCCGGACAGTGCCCCCATTCAACGGCTTCGGTCGGCCGGGTGGGCTTCGCTTCCTGAGAACCGACCGGCCGCGTTCTCAGGCGGCCGGCCCGGGATCAGCCGCGCAGCTCCGCGCCGTGGCCCGCGGCCACGGCCTCGATGCACCGCACGCGCAGCTCATCGACCTCGGCGTTGGTCAGGGTGCGGTCGGGGGCCCGGAACCGGAGGGCGAAGGCGAGGCTGCGACGCCCGGCGCCGAGCTGCTCCCCCCGGAACTCGTCGAAGCAGCGCACGTCCTCGAGAAGGTCGCCGGCCGCGGTGCGGAGCGTGGCCCCGATCTCGGCCGCGCGCACGGCGTCGTCGACCACGAACGCCAGGTCGATCGCCGACGGCGGGTACGACGACGGCGTGCGGAACTGGCGGTCGACCCGCGCCGCGGCCGACAGGGCGTCGAGGTCGAGCTCGAACGCGACCGCGGGGCCGGGGACGGCCGAGGCGGCGAGGGCCGCCGGCGCGAGCGCGCCCACCACGCCGACCCCGCGCTCGCCGGCGTAGACCCGGGCCGACGCCTCGGGATCGAAGCCGGGCACCACCGCGGGCTCGAGCCGCACCGCGGCGATGCCGAGCGCGTCGGTGACGGTGCGGACGAGGTCGACGGCGTCGTACACGTCGACCGGGCGGTCGGTCTCGATCGGCGTGCGCGGCACGGTGCCGACGAGCACGCCGGCCACGGACTCGAGCTCGATCGGCAGGGTCTCGGGGGTGGGCGGCGCGACGAACACCCGGCCCATCTCGAACAGGCCGACGTCGCCCTGGCCCCGCGCGGCGTTGTGCGCGGCGGCCGCGGCGAGGCCGGGGAGCAGCGTGGGCCGCAGCACCGACTCCTCGGACCGCAGCGGGTTCGCGACCTGGACGGGGGTCTCCTCGCTGAAGCGGGCCGCGGCCTCGGGCGCCACGAGTGGGATGGTGACGGCCTCGGCCAGCCCCGCGCCCACGAGCGCGTCGGCCGCGACGCGGCGGTCCACCTGGCGGTGCGACAGCCCACCGACCTGGTGCTCGGGCTTGGGCACGGTGCGCCCGATGGCGTCGAAGCCGACGCGGCGGGCCACCTCCTCGACGAGGTCGATCTCGCGCTCGAGGTCGGGCCGGAACGTGGGCGGCACCGCCTCGATCTCGTCGCCGGCCCCCGAGACCTCGATGCCGAGGGGCGCCAGCGCGTCGAGCACCTCGGTATCGGAGAGCGCGGTGCCGAGGACACCGTTGACCTTGCTGGTGCGCAGGTGGATCCGCGGGCGCGCCACCGGCTGCGGGTACTCGTCGACGAGGTCGGCGGCGACGCGCGCCCCGGCCACCTCCACCAGCAGCTCCATCGCGCGCGCGGCGGCGCGGGCGACGCCGTCGGGGTCGATCCCGCGCTCGAAGCGCGCGCTCGACTCCGAGCGCAGCTTCAGCCGCTTGGACGACCGCGCGATGCCCATACGCTCGAAGTACGCGGATTCGAGCAGGATGCGCGCCGTGGTGTCGCTCACCTCGGAGTCGCCGCCCCCCATGATCCCGGCGACGGCCTGCGGGGCACGCGCGCCGTCGCAGATCAGGAGGTCGGTCGCGTCGAGCGTGCGCTCCACGCCGTCGAGGGTGGTGACCTGCTCGCCGTCGGCCGCGAGCCGGACCACGATGCCGGGGCCGGCGAGGCGATCGAGGTCGAACGCGTGCAGCGGCTGGTTGAGCTCGAGCAGCACGTAGTTGGTCACGTCGACGACGTTGCCGATCGACCGGATGCCCGCCTTCACCAGACGCTGCTGCATCCACGCCGGCGCCGGGCCCAGGGTCACCGCGGCCGTCCACGCGAGGTAGCGCGGGCATCGGTCGGGAGCCTCGATGATGACCGGCACCGTGGCGGTGGGCCCGGCGTCGCGCGGCACCACCGGCTCCGGCACGGTGAACGGGAGCCCGAAGTGCGCGGCCAGCTCGCGGGCCACACCCACGATGCACATCGCGTCGGGGCGGTTGGGCGTGATCGCGAGGTCGAAGATCACGTCGTCGAGGCCGAGCACGCTCCGCACGTCGGACCCGAGCTCGGCGGCGGGGTCGAGGGCGAGGATCCCCGAGTGGTCGTCGCCCAGGCCCAGCTCCTTCGCCGAGCAGAGCATGCCGTCGGAGACCTCGCCGCGGATCTTGCGGCGCTCGAGCGTGAAGCCACCAGGCAGCGTGGCCCCAGAGGGGGCGAACGGCACGACCATGCCCGGCACGATGTTGGGCGCACCGCAGACGACGCGGGTCTGGCCGTCGCCGAAGTCGACGTCGGCGAGCCGGAGCTTGTCGGCATTGGGGTGCGGCACGACGTCGAGGATGCGCGCCACGCGCACCCCGAGCACCTCGCGGCCGGGTGCCTCCACCGCGTCGACCTCGAGCCCGAGCTGGTTCAGCGCGTGGACGAGCTCGTCGACCGGTGCCTCGACCGGCGTGAAGTCACGGATCCACGACAAGGGCGCGCGCACTACTCCCCCACCTCAGTACTGCTCCAGGAAGCGGACGTCGTTGTCGAAGAAGGTCCGGATCTCGTTGATCCCGTAGCGGATCATGGCGATGCGCTCGAGGCCGAAGCCGAACGCGAAGCCCTGCCACACGTCGGGGTCGATCCCCACCTTCTCGAAGACGTTGGGATCGACCATGCCGCAGCCACCGAGCTCGATCCAGCCCGTGTGCGAGCACACGCGGCAACCGGCACCGCCGCAGAACACGCAGCTCACGGCGAGCTCGGCCGACGGCTCGGTGTAGGGGAAGAAGTCGGAGCGGAACCGCGTGCGCACCGACTCGTCGTCGAAGAGCATGCGGGCGAAGGCCTCGATCGTGCCGAACAGGTCGGCCATGGTGAGCCCGCGGTCGACCGCGAGACACTCCATCTGGTGGAACGCGGGCGAGTGGCGCGCGTCGAGCGTCTCGTTGCGGTACGTGCGCCCCGGCGCGACCACGTAGATCGGCGGCGCCTGTGTCTCCATCGTGCGGATCTGCACGGGCGAGGTGTGGGTGCGCAGCATCATCTGCTCGGCGAAGCCCAGGTCGACGTAGATGGTGTCCTGCATCGACCGGGCCGGGTGCGCCGGCGGGATGTTGAGCGCCTCGAAGTTGTGCCAGTCGTCCTCGACCTCGGGGCCCTCGGCCACCCGGTAGCCGAGTCCGACGAAGATGTCCTCGAGCTCACGGCGGATCTGGGTGACGAGGTGCAGGTGACCGCGCCGGCGGCCGTGCCCGCCCAGGGTGAGGTCGAGACCGGGGCCCCGGTGCGCGGCGGCCTCTGCCTCGAGCTCGGCCCGCCGGGTCGCCACAGCGTCGCCGACGGCGCTGCGGTACGCACCCACGGCCTGGCCCGCACGCGGGCGCTCGTCGGGAGCGAAGGTCTTGATCGACTCGTTGACCGCCGACACCGGCGAGGTGCGCGCCTTCAGCCACTCGCGCTCCACGTCGTCGAGCGCCGCGAGGCTCCCGGCGCCCGCGACCGCGGCGCGCGCGTCGGCCTCGGCGGTGTCGAGCCGCGCGAGGGCGTCGTCGAGGGTCATGCCCCCTCCTCGGCCGCGCGCTGGCGGGCGGCCTCGAAGCAGAGGACCGTCGCGGCCATCGCGACGTTGAGCGACTCGGCGGCACCGGCCATGGGAATGGTGACCGTACCGTCGAGGTGATCCATCAACGCGGCATCGAGCCCGTGCGCCTCGTTGCCCACGACGATCGCGCTCCGGCGACCGAGGGCCACGGCGGCGGGGTCGGACCCGCCCCGGGCGACGGCGGCGTAGGCGCGCACGCCGGCCGCGCGCAGGCCGTCGAGGGCGGCCGCGGCGTCGGCGGTCTCGACCACCGGGACGCCGAACAGGGCCCCGGCCGAGGCCCGCACCACCTTGGGGCTGCGCACGTCGACGGAGGTGCCCGCGACCACCACTCCGACCGCGCCCGCGGCCTCGGCGCTGCGCAGGATCGTGCCGAGGTTGCCCGGATCGGACACGTCGACGGTGACGACCACGAACCCGGCGTCGGCCCGCTCGACGAGGTCGGCGATGCGCTGCGGAGCCCACCGGGCCACCGCGAGGACGGGCTGGGGCGTGCGGGTGGTGCCGATCTTCTCGAGCACCCCTTCGCGCAGCGTGTGCGTGGGGACGCCGGCGCGCGCGAGGCGCGTGGAGATCTCGGGGAACGCGTGCACGGACCCGTGACCGAAGTATGCGCCGGTGAGGTGGGCATCCCGCTCGAGCGCGGCGTCGATCACCCGGGGGCCCTCGAGGAGGCAGGCCCCGGCACCGGCTCGGGCGCGGGCGTCGCGCGCGAGCTCGCGCAGCGCGCGCACCTCGGGATGACGGAGGCCATACGGCTCGGACACCGGGCTAGGCGCGAACGCGCACGATGCGCCGCTCAGGGCGCCGCGGCGCCGCTGCGGTCACGCAGCCTCGAGCGCCTCGCGGGCGGCGGTGACGAGCGCGCCGAACGCTGCGGAGTCGCGCACCGCGAGATCGGCGAGGATCTTGCGGTCGACCTCGATGTCGGCGGCCTTCAGTCCCGCGACGAACTGCGAGTACGACATGTCGTGCTCGCGGCAGGCGGCGTTGATGCGCACGATCCAGAGGCGGCGGAACTGCCCCTTGCGGGCCCGGCGGTCGCGGAACGCGTAGTTGCCGGAGTGCATCACCTGCTCGTTGGCCGCCCTGTGGTGGCGGCTGCGAGCGCCGGAGTACCCCTCCGCCGCGTTCAGTACGGCGCGACGCTTCTTCTTCGAATGGACGGAACGCTTGACGCGGGCCATGACCGGTTCTCCCTACGCGCGCCCGAGCAGGCGCTCGACGTGCTTCTTGTCGCCGCCAGTGACCTCGGCCCCACGGCCGAGTCGCCGGGTGCGACGGCTGGACTTCTTCTCGAGCAGGTGCGAGCGGTTCGCCTTGCGCCGGCGGATCTTGCCGGTGCCGGTGATCCGGTACCGCTTCGCAGCACCGCGGTGGGTCTTCATCTTGGGCATCGAATGCTCCGGTTCAGGGTCCGGGGTCGGGCGCCGCTGCCGCGCTCGCCTCGGGGGCGGGCGCGGGGGCGGACTTGGACTTGCGGGTGTCCTTCTTCATCGGGTGGAGGACCATCGTCATGTTCCGGCCGTCCTGGCGGGGGGCCGACTCGACCATGGCGTACTCGCTCACCTGGTCGGCGATCCGGTTCAGGATTCGCAGCCCGAGCTCCGGGTGGGCCATCTCGCGCCCCCGGAACATGATCGTGAGCTTGACCTTGTTGCCCTCGGCGAGGAAACGCTCGACGTGGCGCATCTTGGTCTCGTAGTCGTGCCCGTCGATCTTGGGCCGGAACTTCATCTCCTTGATCACGACCTGCGTGGCCTTCCGGCGCGACTCCTTCCGCTTCTGGTCCTGCTCGTACTTCCAGCGGTTGAAGTCCATGATCTTGCACACCGGGGGATCGGCACTGGGCGCAACCTCGACGAGATCGAGCTCGAGGTCCCGGGCCATCGCGAGCGCAGCCGGCAGTGGCTGCACCCCGAGCTGCGCGCCGTCGGCCCCGATGAGGCGGACTTCACGAGCTCGGATCCGGTCGTTGATCCTGGCGTCCTCTGTGGCTATGTGGTCACCGTGCCCTTCGCGTGTCGCCCCCGGGAGCCCCGGACGCGACGATGGCGGATGCAGGAAGCATCCGCCGAGGTGACGACGACCCGTCCCCCGATGGCATCGGCGGCCGGCTCGTCCAAGACGGACCCGGGCTCGGGGACCTCCGAGGCTTCCCTCGTCGGGCCCGGCCGGGTGGGCGCTGCGACCGGCATTGGCTGCCGGTAGGGTGCAACACCACTTCCTACAAAAGTTTGTCGAGGGCAGAGGTTACCAGCGTGAGCGGTCTGTGGACACCGTCCGGCGAGCAGCTTCCCGAGTCCAGCGGTTCGGGGGGTGGTTCGGGGGGTGGTCTGGGCGCCGGTGCGGACCCCGGGTTCCCGCCCGGCGCCGAGCCCGACGAAGCGGCCCTCGAGGACGAGCTGCGCCGGGTCCGGGCCGAGATCGCGGGCACGCCGGCCATCGACATCGTGGCCAACCACGCCATCGGCCTGTGGCAGCTGGCCGTCCTCCACCTCAACCCCGAGGAGGGCCACCCGATCCGCCTCGGCGAGGCCGCCATCGCCATCGACGCCATGGGGGGCATGGTCGACGCCCTCGGCGAGCGCCTCGGCGACCACGCCGCCCCGCTGCGGGACGCCGTGACCCAGCTGCGGCTGGCCTTCGTGGAGATCCAGCGCGAGGCCGCCGGCAGCGGCCCGGCCGACTAGCCGGCCTCCCCACGCGCGCCCGGCCATGACGAACCTCCGGCGGTTCCTGCGCCTCATCCCGTTCGTGGTCGTCCTCGTCTTCGCCCTGGGCGGATCCGGGCTCATCAAGGGCCTGGCCACGCCCGAGAAGTCGTTCTCGCTCCCCCGGGTCGCCGTGGAGGCGGAGCTCGCACGCGACGGGTCGATGCGGGTCGTCGAGCACATCACCTACGACTTCCACGGGCCGTTCTCCTACGGCACCCGCCCGATCCCCGTCGGCGCGTACGAGCTCACCGACATGCGGGTGACCGAGAACGGCCAGGAGGTCACGAGCGTGGGCGCGCCCTACAACCTCCAGTGGTTCTTCAGCGCCGAGGACGAGCAGCGCACCTTCGCCATCGAGTACACGGTCCGGCCCGGCGCCACCGTCGCCCCCGACGTCGCCGAGGTCTACTGGAAGTGGGTCGGCGAGCAGCACCCGACGATCGGGAAGGTCACCGCGACCCTGACGGTGCCGCCGGGCGCGGGCGAGGTGAAGGCCTGGGGCCACGGCGACCTCACCGGCGAGGTGACGGTCGACGGCGACACCGTGCGCTGGGTCGCCCCGGACGTCCCCGAAGGCTCCTTCGTGGAGGGCCGGGTCGCGGTCCCCGCGTCGCGGTTCACCGTCCCCCCGGTCGGCGAGCCCCGCCTCGACACGATCGTGGCGCAGGAGACGGCCTGGGCGAAGGCGGCCAACTCGGAGCGGGCGGCCGCAGCGCGCGACGCCGAGAAGGCGAGGGAGCGGCGCGACCTCGCCAACGTCGTGGTGCCGTTCGTGATCCTGCTCGGGATGGCCGTGTTCGGCTGGCTCTTCTTCCGCTACGGCCGCGAGCCGAAGGTCCCCGACATCGGCGAGTACGTGCGCGACCTGCCCGACGACCCGCCCGCGATCGTCGACGCGCTCCGCAGCTGGGGCTCGGTGCAACCGCTCGCGTTCGGCGCCACCGTCGTCGACCTCGCCCAGCGCGGGCACCTCACGATCACCGAGGAGCGGATCGAGCGGCCGTTCTGGCCCGACAGCACCGACTACCGGTTCCAGAAGATCACCCCCGCGCCCGACGACCTGCTCGTGGACTTCGAGCAACGGGTGATGTCCCGGCTCTTCCACACCGGCAACGAGACCACGCAGTCCGAGCTCACCAAGTGGGCCGCGGCGCACACGAGCAGCGCGCAGACGTGGTGGAAGGGATTCTGCACGTCGGTCCGCAAGGCGTACGACGCGAAGAAGTACCAGCGCGGCGAGCGCGGGCTCGTCTTCGCGTCGAACCTCGGAGCCGCGCTCGTGGTCGCCCTCACGGGCGGCCTCGCCCTGGCCGTGCGCGCGTGGTGGGTGGGCGCGATCGCGATCGCGTGGGCCGTGCTCCAGGCGTCGCTCACGGTCCTCCTGCGCCAGCGCACGCCGGCCGGGGCGCTGCGAGCCGCGCAGTGGGACGGCGTCGAGCACTTCCTGCGCGACTTCTCCGAGCTCGAGGACGCGCCGCCCGGCCACCTGATCCTGTGGGAGCGCTACCTCGTGTACGCAGTGGCCCTCGGGGTGAGTGCGCGGCTGGTGGAGGCCATGGCCCTGCGGGTGCCCGAGATCGCCGACACCACCCACGCGGGGCGCTGGTACGTGCCCTCCCCCGGCGGTGGCAGCCACGGCATCGGCGGGCTGGGCTCGTTCGGGTCGGGCTTCGGCGCCAGCTACACCGCGGCCGCGACCCCGAAGTCGAGCGGGGGCGGGAGCGGCGGCGGCTTCTCCGGCGGTGGTGGAGGCGGAGGGGGAGGCGGCGGAGGCGGCGGAGGCATCGGCGCCGGATAGTGCGCGCTACCCGACCGTCGTGACGGTCCCGGCTTCCCACTTGCCGAGGTGCGCGGGGATGCGGGCGTAGCGCACGGCCGCGCCGACCGGGATCGCGCGCGAGCCGTCGACGATCTGGGTGCAGTGGAAGCCCAACCGCTCGCCGTCGTCGCCGACGATCGTCCCCCACCCGCGGGCCGGGTCGTAGGCCTCGACCGAACCGGTGTGCGTCGCGCCGTCGTGCACGGGCGTCAGTGGACGATCTTCGCGATCGGGAGCTCGATGATGCCGGTGGCGCCGGCATCCTTCAGCGCGGGGATCAGGATGTTGATCTCGCGCTTCGCGACCACCGTCTCGACCGCGTAGGCGTCCTCGTTGAAGAGCTTCGACACGGTGGGCGACTTGAGCGCCGGGAGCAACCCGATCACGGCGTCGAGCTGGGCGCCCTCGACGTTGAGCTTGATGAGCACACGGCCGCGGGCCTCGAGCGAACCGCTGAGCAGCGTCATCAGCTGCTCCATCGCGACGCGCTTCTCGGGGTCGGCGTAGGCCGCCGGGCTCGCGATCAGCTCGGTGTACGACGTGAGGACCGTGTCGATGATGCGCAGGCCCGCGGCGCGCAGGGCCCGCCCGGTCTCGGTGATCTCCACCACCGCGTCGGCGATGTCGGGCACCTTGGCCTCGGTCGCGCCGTAGGAGAGCTCCACGTGGGCATCGATGTCCAGGCGGTCGAAGTAGCGCTGGGTGAGCTGCGGATACTCGGTGTGCACGCGCAGGCCGCTCGGGAGGTCCTCGACGGTCTGCCATCCGGAATCCGCGGCGACGGCAAGCACCACGCGGATCGGGCGGGCGGTGGCCTTCGAGTAGTGCAGCTCGGTGAGGGTCACGACGTCGGCCGCGGTCTCCTCGATCCAGTCGCGACCGGTGATGCCGAGGTCGAAGCGGCCCTCCGCGACGTACCGCGGGATCTCCTGCGGCCGCAGGATGCGCACCTCGGTGACGCGGGGGTCGTCGATCGTGGCGCGGTAGTCGACGTCGGAGCTGCGCACGACACCGAGGTCGGCGTCGTCGAAGAGCTCCATCGTGGCGCGTTCGAGCGAGCCCTTGGGGAGGACGATGTTGAGCACGGTCAGACCTTCGGGGACGGGCGCGAGCGCGCTCGAGGTGAGTCCTCGGCGGACCGGCGAGCGATCCGCGGAGGGGGCAGGGTACGGAGCAGGGCGGCGGTCTCGAGCGCGGTGGCCGCGGCCTCGGCCCCCTTGTGACCCTCGGCCCCGCCGCAGCGGTCGAGCGCCTGGGCGAGGTTGTCGGTCGTGAGCACGCCGAAGACGACGGGCACCCCGGTGTCCAGCGCGACGCGCGAGAGACCCGCGGCCGACTCGCCGGCCACGTAGTCGAAATGCGGGGTGTCGCCCCGGATCACCGCACCGAGGCAGACGACCGCGTCGAACGCGCCGGACTCGGCGAGACGCTTGGCCACGACCGGCAGCTCGAAGGCACCAGGAACCCAGTAGACGGGTGCGTCGTCGCCGACGATGCCGTGCTCGGCCAGGGTCGCGGCCGCCCCGTCGGCGAGCAGGCAGGTGACGTGGTCGTTGAAGCGCGCGACGACGGTCGCGACGCGCAGGCCCCGCGCGTCGAAGGCCCGTTCCCCCGCCGAGTACTCACCCATGGTGCGTCCGCTTCCCCGACTAGATGTGCTGGTCGAGCCCGACCTCGAGGTCGAGCAGGTGGCCCAGCTTCTCCTGCTTGGTGCGCAGGTAGGCGATGTTCTCGTTCGTGGGCGTCGCGCGCAGCGGCACCCGGTCCACGATCTCGAGACCGTAGCCCTCGAGCCCGCCGTACTTCGCCGGATTGTTCGTCATGAGCTTCATCGTGGTGATGCCGAGGTCGACGAGGATCTGCGACCCGATCCCGTACTCGCGGGAGTCGGCGGCGAAGCCCAGATCCTCGTTGGCCTCGACGGTGTCGCGGCCCTGGTCCTGGAGGTTGTAGGCGCGCATCTTGTGACCGAGGCCGATCCCACGGCCCTCGTGGCCCCGCAGGTACACGAGCACGCCACGGCCCTCCTCGGCGATCCGCTCGAGCGCGAGATCGAGCTGCATCCCGCAGTCGCAGCGCATCGAGCCGAACACGTCGCCGGTGAGGCACTCGGAGTGGACCCGCACGAGCACGTCGTCGGCACCCGACACCTCACCGCACACGAAGGCGATGTGCTCGACATCGTCGAGGTCGGACGAGTACACGTACGCCGTGAAGTCGCCGTACTTCGTGGGGATGCGGGCCTCGGAGACGCGGGTGACGAGCTTCTCGCGGTGGCGGCGGTAGCGGATGAGGTCGGCGATGGAGATCAGCTGGAGCCCGTGCTCGGCCGCGAACTTCTCGAGCTGGGGCAGCCGCTGCATCGTGCCGTCGTCGTTGACCACCTCGGCGAGCACCCCGGCGGGCTGGAGCCCGGCGAGGCGGGCGAGGTCGACCGCGGCCTCGGTGTGGCCGGCCCGCTTGAGCACGCCGCCCTCGCGGTAGCGCAGCGGGAAGATGTGACCGGGCCGGGCGAGGTCGGTCGGCGCCGTGTCGGCGGCGATGAGGGTGCGCACGGTCACCGCGCGGTCGGCCGCGCTGATGCCCGTGGTGGTGCCGTTCACCGCGTCGACCGACACGGTGAACGCGGTGCGCTGCACCTCGGTGTTGTGGGCGACCATCAGCGGCAGCCGCAGGTCGTCGAGGCGCTCACCGAGCATCGGCATGCAGATCACGCCGCTCGTGTGCCGGATCATGAAGGCCATCGTCTCGGCGGTGACCAGCTCGGCCGCCATGATGAGGTCGCCCTCGTTCTCGCGGTCGGCGTCGTCGACGACCACCACCAGCTCTCCGCGGCCGACCGCGGCGATGGCGCTCTCGATGTGGGTGAACATGACTATGGCCTCGCTCGCTCGTCGGGTACGTTCACTTCGGCACTGACTACTTCGTGTCCGCTCGCTCGGCGGTGACCGCTCATGAGCTGCCTCCCGTGGCGAGGAGCCGCGCGATGTGCTTGGCGATCATGTCGGCTTCCAGGTTGACGCGGTCACCGGGTCGGCGGACGCCGAGGGTGGTCACCGCGAGGGTGTGCGGAATGAGGGCGACGCCGAACTCGGCGTCGTCGACCGTGGCGATGGTGAGGCTGGCTCCGTCGACGGTCACCGAGCCCTTCTCGACCAGGTAGCGCGCGAGCGCCTCGGGGGCGCGCACGGCGACACGGGTGGAGCCGTCGGGCAAGGGCTCCACCGCGGTGACCTCGCCCACGCCGTCGACGTGGCCGAGCACGAGGTGGCCGCCCAGGCGGTCGCCCAGCCGGAGCGGGCGCTCGAGGTTGACGGGGTCGCCCGGCGCGAGCGCGCCCAGGGTGGTGCGGTCGAGGGTCTCGATCTGGGCGTCGGCGGCCCACCAGCCGTCGCCGAGCTCCACCACGGTGAGGCAGCACCCGTTCACCGCGATCGAGTCGCCGATCGAGGCGTCGATCATCACCTCGGTGCAGGCCAGCTCCAGGCGCGCGCCGCCGGCTCGGGGCGTCACCGCCCGCACCCGGCCCAGCTCCTCCACGATGCCGGTGAACATCAGCCCCGCCCCCCCGCCGCGGTTCCGACCGCGACGGGCACGTAGTCGAGGCGCACGTCGTCGCCGAGCACGCGCGTGGCGACGAGCCGGAGCCGGGGCGCGTCGGCGATGGAGGCCGGCCCCGGCCAGTCGAGGCCCGGCTTCGCGGTCGCGCCGAGGAGCGCGGCGCCGACGTAGGCGGTGAGCCGGTCGACGAGACCCGCCGCGACGAGCGCGCCGTGCAGTGCGGCGCCGCCCTCGACCATGGCCTGGAGGACGCCGTGGGCCCCGAGCGTGGTGAGGGCGGCGGCGAGGTCGACCTTGCCGTCGGTGGCGGGAACGGTCTCGACCTCGGCCCCCGCGGCCCGCCACGCGTCGAGCGCGGCGGCGGGGGCGAGGTCGGTGGTGACCACGAGCGTGGGCGCGGCGGCGTCGAACAGCGGTCCTTCGGCCGGGACGCGGCCCCGGGCGTCGAGCAGGACCCGCAGCGGCGGGTGCTCCGGAAGCGGGTCGGCGCTGCGCACCGTGAGCGCGGGCCGGTCGGCCAGTGCGGTGCCGGAGCCCACGACCACGGCCTGCGAGTCGGCCCGGAGCCCGTGGGCGTCGGCCCGGGCGGCGGAGCCGGTGATCCACTGCGACGACCCGTCGGCGGCCGCGGTGCGCCCGTCGAGGCTCAGCGCCGTCTTGACCAGGCAGAACGCCCGGCCGGTGCGCCGGTGGTGGAGATAGGGGGCGAGCTGGAGGCGGGCGGCGTCGGCGGCGACCCCGACCTCGACCGGGATCCCGGCGGCACGCAGGCGGGCGATGCCCTCCCCGGCGACGTTGTCGTCGGGGTCCGCGAGCGCGACCACCACCCGGGCGACGCCGGCGGCGATCAGCGCGTCGGCACACGGCGGCGTACGCCCGTGGTGGCTGCAGGGCTCGAGGGTGACGTACGCCGTGGCGCCACGCGCGGCGTCCCCGGCAGCCCGCAGGGCGACGACCTCGGCGTGGGGACCGCCCGGGGGATCGGTGGCCCCCACCCCCACGACCACACCGTCGCGCTCGATGACGCAGCCCACCCACGGGTTCGGGGCGCTGCGGCGCCGGGCGCGCTCGGCGAGGGCGGCGGCGTCGGCCATGCGCTCCTCGTCGTGGTGCGGTCGGTCGGTCGGCACGGGGCTCCCTCGCCTCAGTCCGTGGGGCCGGGTCCGGGACCCACGGGGGCGACGGGAGACATCGCGAACGCGCCGACGCGAACCGTCGCGTCGGCCGCTCCACGCCCTCTCCCATCCGGACTGTGACCGTCGGCTCCGGACTCGCACCGGATCAACCACGCGGCTGGCGGCCGTGGGCTCGCGGGCTCCCCGGCACCTCTCGGCTCCGGGTTACCGCCGGTTGGGGCTTCCACCCATCCCCGAGGGCTGGCTCGGTGGCTCCAGGGTATCACCGCGCCCCGTGGAACTGAAACGCGTTCTAGTGGGGGTGGCCACCGGCGAGGAGGTCGAGGATGTGGGGCACGGCGCCGAGCACGGCCTCGAGGCACTCCACCGCCCCGCCCGACGAGCCCGGCAGGTTGCAGATCAGGGCCTCGCCCAGCGTGCCGCAGACCCCGCGCGACAGCATCCCGAAGGTGCGCCCGTCGGAGTTGGACGCGATCCGCATCGCCTCGGCCAGGCCCGGCGCCTCCCGCTCGATCGCGGCGCGGGTGCCCTCGGGGGTGAGGTCGCGCGGACCGAAGCCGGTGCCGCCGGTCGTGACGACGAGCCCCCGGAAGCCCGTGGCGAGGTCGCGCACCGCGGCCGCGACGGACTCGACGCCGTCGGGGACCACCCGTTGGTCGATCACCGCGAACCCGCGGGTGGAGAGTCGGTCCACGAGCGCGCGGCCCGACGTGTCGTCGCGGACGCCCGCGGCCACGCCGTCGGAGACGGTCAGGACCTTGGCCACGAGCACAGCCTCGGCCATCGGGCTAGCGGCTCGCGTCCGGCCAGGCGGCGGTGCGGATCGCACGCGCGGCGGCTGCGGGGTCGTCGGCCTTGAACACCGCGCTGCCCGCCACGAGGATGTCGCAGCCGGCCTCGGCCGCCAGCGGCGCGGTGTCGATCTTGATGCCGCCGTCGATCTCGATCTCGACCGCGAGCCCGCGGGCGTCGATCTCCTTGCGGGCCGTGCGCACCTTGTCGAGCACCTCGGGGATGAACGACTGGCCACCCCACCCGGGGTTCACGCTCATCACGAGGAGCAGGTCGATCTCCTCGAGGAAGGGCATGACGTCGTCGACCGGGGTCGGCGGGTTCAGCACCAGGCCCACGCCCATCCCGTGGGCGCGCATGCGGTCGAACAGCGGGCGCGGGTCGCCGAGCTCGACGTGCACGATGCAGCGGTCGGCGCCCGCGGCCGCGAAGTCGTCGAGCAGCACGCCGGGGTTGTCGACCATCAGGTGGCAGTCGAGGAACAGGTCGGTCACCGGCCGCAACGACGCCACCACCGGCGGGCCGATTGTGAGGTTCGGGACGAAGTGGCCGTCCATCACGTCGACGTGGAGCAGGTCGGCCTCGCCGGACACGCGGGCCACCTCCTCCCCCAGGCGCGAGAAGTCGGCGGACAGGATCGAGGGCGCGATCTTCACCCACCCGACGCTACCCCCCACCCCTCCCCTCCCTCATCGTTTTGGCGTCGTTCGACCACCGGGGAAGGGGGTCGAACGACGCCGAAACGCGAGGAGAAGCGGTCAGTGACCCCGGCGGAGGGAGAGGACGAACATGCCGTCGGTGCCGGCGCGGTGCGGCCAGAGGATCGCGCCCGACCCGAGTGGCTCCCACGGCGCGCCGGGCGGGGGTTCGGCCGTGAACCCGTCGAGGTGGGCGAACGCCCAGGCCGCCACGGCGCTCGTCTCGGGCCGTGTGAGCGTGCACACCGCGTAGACGAGCCGGCCGCCGGGCCGCACCGCCCGCGCCGCGGCGGTGAGCAGCTCACGCTGGAGCGAAGCGAGCTCGTCGACCGCCTCGGGCTGGATCCGCCACCGCGCCTCGGGGCGGCGGCGCAGCACGCCCAGGCCGGAGCACGGCGCGTCGACGAGGACGCGGTCGAAGGTGGCGTCGGCCACGGGGAGCCGGCGCCCGTCGGCGACCACGCAGGCCACCTCGGCGAGGCCGAGCCGCCGGGCCGCGTGCCCCACCAGGGCGAGCCGGTTCGGGTGCACGTCGGCGGCGACCACCAGGCCGCCGACGGCGCGCTCGGCGGCTGCGGTGGTCTTGCCACCGGGAGCGGACGCGACGTCGAGGATCCGCTCTCCCGGCCGGGGGTCGAGCACCGCGACGATCGCCTGGCTGCCCTGGTCCTGGGGGGTGGCCCGCCCCTCGGCCACCGCGGGAAGGGCCGCGGGGTCACCGATGCCGGAGACGACGAGTGCGTCGGGGACGAGCTCACCGCGCGCGACCCGGACGCCCGCGTCGACGAGCTCGGCCTCCAAGGCATCGGCCGTGGCGACCCGGGGGTTCGGCCGGAGCGTGGTGGCCGCCGGCTCGTTCCCGGCCGCGAGCACCGCGACGAGCTCGGTGGCGTCGAGCGTCTTGCCCAGCTCGGCGACGATCCAGTCGGGGTACGAGTACCGCTCGCCGACGTCGTCGGGCTCGGGGAACGGGGGGCCCGCGGCCGCGACCGAGCGCAGCACCGCGTTGACGAGCCCACGAGCGCGCGGCATCGCCGCCTGCACGGTCGCGTTCACGGCTGCGTGCGGGGCCATCCCCTCGAGCAGCTGGTACGCCCCGACCCGCAGCGCGGCGCGCACCCGCGGCTCGAGCCGGTCGAACGGCTGGTGGCACCGCGGCGTGAGCAACCCGTCGAGCCGGCGCTGCATGCGCACGGATCCGTAGACGAGGTGGGTGACGAACGCGCGGTCGCGCGCGTCGAGGCCCGAGGCCCGCAGACGCTGGGGCAGCATCACGTGCGCGTACGCACCATCCTCGATGCGGACGAGCGCGTCGATGGCGACACTCCGCGCGTCCCTCATGCGTCGAACCGGGGCAGGTCGCCACGTCGGCCCGCGAGCCACGCCGACGCGGTCATCGCGGCCTTGCCCGCGGGCTGCACCTCGACGAGGCGGAGCCGGCCGTCGCCGGTCCCCACGCAGCCGGCGGCGTCGACGGACCCGGGCGGACCTTCGGCCGCGTCCGCGCTCGGCTCCACGACCGCGCGCAGCACCTTGCACCGCCGGCCGTCGAGCTCGGTCCACGCGCCGGGCCGGGGGTTGCCCGCCCGCACGACGCGGGCCAGCTCCTCGGCCGGACGGGTCCAGTCGAGGCGGAACTCCTCCACCGTGAGCTTCGCCGCGGGCATCGTCTCACCCTCCTGGGCCACCGGTTCGAGATCGCCGATGGCGCCGACCGTGGTCACCAGCAGCGGCGTCCCCTCCACGACCAGCCGGGCCCTCAGCTCGCCGGCCGTCTCCTCCGCGCCGATCGGGGTGACGAGGCGCGCGTACACCGGCCCGGTGTCCATGCCCTCGTCGAGCGCCATCACGCACACCCCGGTCTCGGCGTCGCCGGCGAGGATCGCCCGCTCGACCGGGGCCGCGCCGCGCCAGCGCGGCAGCAGCGAGAAGTGCAGGTTGACGAAGCCACGGCGGGCGGTGGTCAGCACCGACGCGGGCAGGAGCTGGCCGAACGCGACCACCACCGCGAGGTCGGGTGCCAGGGCCGTCAGCTCGTCGACGAGCTCACGGGCGCGGTCGGGCGTGCGCACGGGGAGCCCGAGCTCGAGCGCGGCCACCTTCACCGGGCTGGGCGCGGTCGCGCCCCCGCGCCCGCGCCGGCGGTCGGGCTGGGTGACGACGAGCAGCACCTCGTGCCCCG
Source organism: Acidimicrobiia bacterium (assembly GCA_041659105.1). GTDB lineage: Bacteria > Actinomycetota > Acidimicrobiia > IMCC26256 > PALSA-555 > CAIUKV01. Next base: position 45,244 of record JBAZYX010000001.1, on the reverse strand, counting down.
CGTCGACGAGCGCGCGCAGGGGCGGGACGGCGTCGTCGGGAGTGCCGAAGTAGACGATGCGCACAGACCCGCCGTCGCCCGACGGGTCAATGGCGGGCAGCGCCGTCGGTCCCCCCGGGACTGGAGACGAGCGTCTCGCGCCGGCGGTACTCGCGCAGCACGGCCTTGCGGGCGTCGGCGTCGAGACGGTCGATCGCCAGCACGCCGTCGAGGTGGTCGATCTCGTGCTGGAGCATGCGACCGAAGTAGTCCTCGCCGGCTTCGAACACCACCTCGTCACCGTCGAGATCGAGGCCCCGGACGGTGACGAACTTGGGCCGGACGATCTCGAAGCGCATGTCGGGGAAGGAGAGGCAGCCCTCCTCGTAGGTGAGCTCGCCGCCGGCCTCGACGATCTCGGGGTTGATGAGCACGTTGGGCTCGTCGTCGTCGCCCACGTAGGTGAAGAAGCGCTGCGCGATCCCGACCTGGGGCGCCGCGAGCCCACCGCCGACCGCGTCGTACATCGTGTCGATCATCGCGTCGACGACCCGGACGAGGTCGCCGGTGATGTCGGTGACCTCCTTGGCGCGCAGGCGCAGCACGGGGTCACCAAAGGTGCGAATCGAGTACACGCCCACACCCCGAGGGTACCAGCGGCCCCGTGCGGCGCCGTTCAGACGCGGGGTGGGTCGACGCTCACGCGCAGGCGGCCGAGCGCCCGCGCGGGAGTGAGGTCGACGCGGGCGAGCCCGTCGGCAAGGAGGTCCGGGGTGGGCGCCTTCACGAGCGCGGGACCGTCGGATCCCCCGAGCACGGTGAGCCCGGTGGCCCGCACGGCGTCGGCCGCGAGCGCCACCGCGGGCCCGGCGCCCGACAGCTCGGCCACCGCGCCGAAGGGCGGGAACCCGAGCGCGGCGCGCACGGCCGACTCCTCGGCGACGAACGGGGCCGGGTCCGCCGACGCCGCGACCGCCAGCACCGCGTGCTCGGGCAGGCGGGTCTGCACGAAGAGCCGGCCGCCGTCGGCGCGGCCGCCCAGGAGCCGGGCCGCGCGCACCAGGAGCCACAGCGCCTGCTCGTGCGCGCGGTAGCGCGGCGCGAGCAGCTCCTCGTCGAACGCGAGGAAGGCGACGAGCCGCACCGGCGGTGTGCTCCTGCGCGCGATGCGATGGAGCACCGCCTCGGTCCCAACGAGCACGGGCGCGTCACCAACCGTCTCGGTGGCGATGTCGACGTCGGCGACGGCGTGGTGGGGAACCAACGCGGCCACCTCGTCGCGGACGGCATGGACGCCCGGGCGCACGGCCCGGAACCGGGTGGCGTGGCACTCGATGCACACGGGCGGCCTCGTCGCGCCGCAGCGCGGACACTCCAGGTCGTGGTCGGGCTGGCCCACCGCGGCGCCGCAGGTCGCGCAGCGCGCCAGCGCCGAGCAGGCCCGACACGCGAGCAGCCGAGCCCGGCCACGCCGGTTGACCACGCACACGGCACGCCCACCGGCATCGAGCGCGCGGTGGATCGCGGGGCCGAGCTCGTGTGAGGAGAGCCCCGTCCCCGGCGGCTCCGACCGCAGGTCGACGACGTCGAGCCGGGGCCAGCCGGCGCGCAGGACGCGCACCGGTGGCGCGACGACCGCGCCCGCCGCCGCGTGGGCGTCGGGGCTCGGGGCCGGGCTCACGAGCGTGACGGTGGCTCCGACGCGACGCGCCCGCTCCAGCACGACGTCTCGGGCGTGCCAGGTGGGGGCGCGCTCCTCCTGGTACGCCTCGTCGTTCTCGTCGAGCACGATCACGGCGCGCAGGTCGGGCAGGGGCAGCCACGCCGCGGCCCGCCCGCCGACGACCACGAGCGCGCCCCCGCGCGCGCGGTCCCACAGGACGGTGCGGGCGCGGTCGGAGAGGTCGCTGTGGTGGTGCAGCACCTCACGACCCTCGTGCGCGATGGCCCGAACGAGCGCGCCGGCGCGCGCGGGCTCGGGGACGAGCACGAGCGTCGAGCCCTCCGGTGCGCACAGCGAGGAGACGAGGCCACGCCGGTCGGCCCCGGGCGCCCAGGTGACCGCCCGCACCCGCGCATCGGGCCACGGCCCGTCGAGCTCCGGCGGCGGCGGCGCGACCGGGTACAGCGCGGATCCCGGCTCCGGGACCCGGTGCGGATCGACCACGTTGGGCGGCGACGCCGCGCGCAGGAACGCGGTCACGGGACCGGCCCAGCGCCACGCGGCCCACTCGGACAGCCCGACGAGGTCGGGCGGCGGGCCCGCCGACGCGACCTTGTGCACCGGGACCAGCCGCTCGGGGGCGGCCTCGGGCTCGACGTCGTCGGCCACCACCCAGCCCCGCACCCGGCGACCGTGCAGCGGCACGCGCACGACCGCGCCCACCCGGAGGGTGGGCGCGAGGTCGGGCGGAACCAGGTAGTCGAACGCCCGCGTGACGGCGGGGACGTCGGGCCGGACGCGGCAGACGCGCGTGGTCACCGACACCCCGCTCGGCGGGCGGCCGGACGCCTGAGCGTCAGGCCAGCGCTTCGGCGGCGGCCTTGAGCTCCGCCGCCTGGTCGGTGGACTCCCACGTGAACGTCGGCTCCGCACGGCCGAAGTGGCCGTACGCCGATGTGCGCCGGAAGATCGGGCGGCGGAGGTTGAGCCGCTCGATGATCGACGCCGGCCGGAGGTCGAAGACCTGCTGCACGAGGTCGGGGAGCTTCGCGGGGTCGATCTCGGAGGTGCCGAAGGTGTCGACCATCACCGACACCGGCCGGGCCACGCCGATCGCGTACGCGACCTGGACCTCGCAGCGCTGCGCGACGCCCGCGGCAACGATGTTCTTCGCCGCGTGGCGCACCGCGTAGGCGGCGGAGCGGTCGACCTTGGTCGGGTCCTTGCCCGAGAACGCGCCGCCGCCGTGACGGGCCATGCCGCCGTAGGTGTCGACGATGATCTTGCGGCCGGTGAGCCCGCAGTCGGCGTGCGGCCCACCGAGCTCGAACGCGCCGGTCGGGTTGCAGAGCACCTCGAAGTCGTCGTCGGCGAACTGTGCGGGGAGCGTGGGCCGGATGACGTGCTCGATGAGGTCGGGCTGCAGCAGGCCCTCACGGTCGATGCCGGGGGCGTGCTGGGTGGAGATCAGCACGGTGGAGAGACGCTTCGGGCGGCCGTTCTCGTACTCGATGCTGACCTGGGTCTTGCCGTCGGGGCGCAGGTACGGGAGCGTGCCGCTCTTGCGCACCTCGGCGAGCCGGAACGCGAGCCGGTGCGCGAGCCAGATCGGCATCGGCATGAGGTCGTCGGTGTCGTCGCAGGCGTACCCGAACATCATGCCCTGGTCGCCCGCGCCGATCTCGTCGTAGCGGTCACCGGTTCCGGCGCGCTGCTCGGCCGCCTTGTCGACGCCCATGGCGATGTCGGGCGACTGCTCGTCGATCGACGTGATCACGCCGCAGGTGTTGCCGTCGAATCCGTACGATTCGCGGTCGTAACCGATGCTGCGGATCGTGTCGCGCACCACGCGTGGGATGTCGACGTAGGCGCGCGTGCTGATCTCGCCCGCGACCACGACGAGGCCGGTGGTGGCCATCGACTCACACGCGACACGGCTCTCCGGGTCCTCGTCGAGAATCGCGTCGAGGACGGAGTCGGAGATCGCGTCACAGAGCTTGTCGGGGTGGCCTTCGGTCACCGACTCCGAGGTGAACGTGAACCGGTTCAAGGGGTTGCTCCTTCGTGGGGGCGACGGGCGTCGCGCAGGCGATCGAGGATGAGGTCGGCGAGCGCGACCTTGGTGACGAGCCCCGGCTCGTCGACGCCACCGAACGCGTCCAGCAGGACCGCGCGGTTGGTGTCGACCTCGAAGCCGGAGTCGCCGGAGCGGACGTCGTTGCCGACCATGAGGTCGACCCGCTTCGCCGTGAGCTTGCTGGCGGCGTTGGCCCGGACGTCGTCGGTCTCGGCCGCGAAGCCCACCAGGTACTGGTCGGCCCGCTTGCGCTCGCCGAGGAGCCGCAGGATGTCGGGGGTCGGCTCGAGGACGATCTCGGGCACGCCGTCGGACTTCTTGATCTTGGCCGGGGCCGCGGCCTTGGGTCGGAAGTCGGCCACGGCCGCCGCCATGACGACGGCGTCGGCCGACTCGGCCGCCGCGAGCGTCGCGTCGGCCATCTGCTCGGCCGTCTCGACGAGCTCCACCCGCACCCGCGGGTGCACGGAGCGGGCCACGGTGGCGACCACGGTGACGTCGGCGCCACGGGCCGCCGCGGCGTCGGCGATCGCGTAGCCCATCTTGCCGGACGACCGGTTGCCGATGAAGCGCACGGGGTCGATCGGCTCACGCGTCCCGCCCGCGGTGATCACCACTCGCAGACCGGTGAGGTCGCCGTCGCGCGTCATCACGCGCGCCGCGGCCTCGACGATGCGGGCGGGATCGGCGAGGCGACCCGCGCCGACGTCACCCCCGGCGAGCCGGCCCGCCTCGGGGTCGATCACGTGGACGCCGCGAGCGCGCAAGGTGGCGATGTTGTCGGCGACCGCAGGGTGCTCCCACATCTCGGTGTGCATCGCCGGGGCGACGAGCACGGGCGCGCGGGTGGCGAGCAGCGTGGCCGAGACCAGGTCGTCGGAGATCCCGTGGGCGTACTTGCCCAGCACCTTGGCCGTGGCCGGCGCGACGAGGATGAGGTCGGCGCTCTGGCCCAGGCGCGTGTGCGGGATCGGCTCGGGACCGTCGAACAGAGAGGTGCGGGCCGGCTCCGACGCGAGGGCCGAGAAGGTGAGCGCACCGATGAAGCGCTGCGCGTCCTCGGTGAGCACCGGGGCGACGTGGGCGCCGGCGTCGACCAGCCGGCGGCAGACCTCGACCGCCTTGTAGGCCGAGATGCCGCCGGTCACGCAGAGGACCACCCGGCGACCGCGCAGGGCGGCAAGGAGGTCTGCGGTCGCGTCCACGGTGGGCTCGGTCGCTCGGGCCGGCAGGCCGGTGCTATTCGGCCGGAGCCTCGCCGGCTCCGGCCGCCGCGGCGTCGGCCGCGGCCGCCGCCTCGGCCGCGATGGCCTCGTGGTCGATCGGGTTGGCCTTGATCTTGCCCGCCATGATCTCCTCGAGGGCGATCGACAGGGGCTTGCGGGACACCGAGGTGACCTGCGGGGGCACGATCTTGCCCAGCCCGTCGCTCAGCTGGTTGTAGTAGTCGTTGATCTCGCGGGCCCGCATCGAGGCGAGGGTCACGAGGGTGAACTTCGAGCCGACCCGGTCGAGGAGGCCCTCCATCCGCGGTTCCATGAGGCTGGCGCGCCGTTCGGCCATCGGGTGACTCCTAGTCGTGAGGTCGCTCGTCGGGTGTCGCGTTCGCCGGGTCTCGCCGGACCTCGGGGGGAGACGCGAAACCCCAGGTCATCGGGGGTTGCGACGGGCCTGGAGGATAGCAGCCACCTCGTCCACGGCTCGGGACAGGTCGTCGTTGACCACCACCACGTCGAAATCGGCTGCTTCGCGCTCCTCGGCCTCGGCCTGGTCGAGGCGCCGCTCCAGCGCCGCCGGATCGGCCTCCGGATCCCGCGCGAAGAGCCGCTCGCGCTGGACGTCGCGCGATGGAGGCTTCACGAACACGAGCAGGGCGTCGGGAAAGGCCTCCCGAACGGCACGCGCCCCCTGGACGTCGAGCTCGAGGACGACGTCGTCGCCCGCCGCGAGGTGCTCCTCCACCGGAGCGCGCGGTGTGCCCTTCAGGTCGTCGTAGACCTGGAACCACTCGAGCAGGCCACCCTCGTCGCGTAGGCGCTCGAACTGGTCGCGGTCGCAGAACCAGTAGTCGACGCCGTCGACCTCGCCCGGACGCGCGGACCGGGTGTTGAGCGAGACGGAGAACCACAGGCGCGGGTCCTGGTCGAGCAGGCGACGGACCAACGACCCCTTCCCGACGCCCGACGGGCCCGCGAACACGATCAGCACGAGCGCTGCCTCCGACGCGTCGGCTCAGGCAAAGCGGTCGAGCAGGCGCTGGCGCTGGTTGTCGCCCAGGCCGCGCAGGCGCCGGCTCTCGCTGATGTCGAGCTCCTCCATGAGGCGACGGGCGCGCACCTTGCCGACACCGGGGAGCGACTCGAGCATGCTCACGACCTTCAGCTTGCCCACGATCTCGTCCTGGTCACCCTGGGCGAACAGCTCGGCGAGGGTCAGCTGTCCGGCCTTGAGCTGCTCCTTCACCTCGGCCCGCTTCTGGCGTGCCTTCGCCGCCTTCTCGAGCGCGGCGCGACGCTGCTCGGGGGTGAGCTGGGGCGGCTGCGACATCGAGGACCTCCGGCGGGGGCAGAGCCGCGGCAGTATACGCACGGGTCCCCGACGCCCTTCAGGCCGACCACACCGCCGCCCCGCGGGGCGCGCCCTGCTCAGGCGCCGGCGAGCGCCGCTTCGACCTCGTCGTGGATCGCCGCCGCGGCGGCCCCGGGATCGGGCGCGGTGGTGACGGCGCGGCCGATCACCAGCCACGACGCGCCGTTCGCGATCGCCGCGGCCGGCGTCGCGACGCGCGCCTGGTCGTCGTGCGCCGCGCCCGCGGGACGGATGCCCGGAACCACCGTGCGCATCCCCACCGCAGTGCTCGCCGCGACCTCGAACGCCGAGCACACCACGCCGTCGCAGCCCGCGTCGACCGCGCCCTGCAACCGCGCCGGGAACGAGCTCGGATCGGGGTCGCTCGTGAGCACGGTGACCGCGATCGCCATCGGCGACGGCAGCCCCGCGTCGTCGGCGCCCTCGCGCAGACCCGCGACCGCGGCCTGCATCATCTCGACGCCGCCCGCGGCGTGGAAGTTCGCGATCGCGACACCACTGCGACCGAGCACGCGGGACGCGCGGTGCACGGTGTTGGGGATGTCGTGCAGCTTCAGGTCGGCGAACACGTCGTAGCCGAGGTCGCGGAACCGCGCGAACGCGGCCGGCCCGGCCTCCGTGTGGAGCTCGAGCCCCACCTTGGCGACGCCGAACCACTCCCCCACCTGCGCCGCCATCGCCTCGGCGGCGGCGAGGTCGCCGACGTCGAGGGCGAGGACGAGGTGGTCGCGGGCGCTGCGCTCGGTCGGCATCGGGAGCTGGCTACCTCTCGTGGAGGGCGCCGACGAGGTCGGCGACACGGGTGACCCCGTGCGCCCCGCACCACGCGACGAGCTCGTCACGGATGCGCAGGGTCGCACGAGGGTCGAGGAAGGTGGCGGTGCCGACGCCCACGGCGGACGCCCCCGCGAGGAGCATCTCGACGGCGTCCTCGCCGGTGGTGACGCCGCCGGTGCCGATCACCGGCACCCCCGGCAGCGCGCGGGTGACGTCGTGCACCACCCGGAGCGCGATCGGCTTGATCGCGGCGCCCGAGAGGCCGCCGTTGCCGGCACCGAGGGCCGCGGTGCGGGCGTCGGCGTCGACGAGGAACGCGCGCACCGTGTTGACGCAGGTGAGGCCGGTGGCTCCCGCGTCGATCGCGGCCGCGGCCACCGGGATCACGTCGGTGGCGTTGGGCGAGAGCTTCGCGAACACCGGGACGCCGGCCACCGCGTCCACCACGGCCCGGACGACCTCATCCGTCGCCACCGGATCGTGGGCAACGAGGTCGCCGTGGAGGGAGGGAGCGCCCGCGAGCGACCCATGGTGGAGGTTCGGGCACGAGAGGTTGATCTCGACCGCGACCACGCCCGGGGCCCGGGCGACCGCGGCCGCGGCGATGACGAAGTCGTGGGTCCGCTTGCCCCAAACGGACGCGATCACACGGGCGCCCCGCGCGACGAGCGGCGGGAGGTCGTGGGCGAGCCACTCGTCCACCCCCGGGCCCTGGAGCCCCACCGCGTTGACCATGCCGCCGGTGCTGGGGTGCAGGCGGGGGGCGGGGTTGCCGGCCCACGGGAACGGCGCCTGGCTCTTCGTGGTGACCGCGCCGAGGCCCGCGGGGTCGCAGAGCTTCGCGACCTCGTCGCCGTGCCCGAACGTGCCCGACGCCGCCACGATCGGGTTCGGCAGCACCACCGACCCCAGGTGGACCTCGGCATTCACCCCTCCCCCTCGGCGTCTTGGCGTCACTGGACAACCCAGATCGTGGGTCGAACGACGCCAAGACGTTCGTTGCGCCCCATGTCAGACCCCGAGCCGCATCTGGTGGTCGTCGTGGTACTCCTGCAGCGAGCGCACGATCGGCTCGTGGGCTGCCCGCTCGGCGATCCCGGCCGACGCCGCCAGCGCGGCGGCCACGGTGGTGATGCAGGGCACCGCGTGGCGGATCGCGGCGCGGCGGATGTGGTCGCCGTCGGCGCGGGGGCCGCGACCGCGGGGCGTGTTGACCACGAGGTCGACCTGGCCGGTCGCGATGAGGTCCACCGCGTCGGCCACCGCGGCGTCGTGGGCCGCCCCCACCTTCGCGACGACCGACCTCACCGTCAGGCCATCCTCCTCGAGCGATGCCGCGGTGCCCGCGGTGGCCACGAGCTCGAAGCCCTGCTCGGCGAACCGGCGGGCCGCGAGCAGGCCGGCGTGCTTGTCACGGTCGGCCAGCGACAGGAACACCGTCCCCGACCTCGGCAGCGGGTTGCCCGCCCCGGCCTGGCTCTTCGCGAACGCGAGGCCGAACGAGCGGTCGACGCCCATGACCTCGCCGGTTGAGCGCATCTCGGGACCGAGCACGGTGTCGACCGTCGGGAAGCGGTTGAACGGCAGCACCGCCTCCTTCACCGCCACGTGGCCGGCGTCGCTCGGCGGGCACAGCAGCCCCTCCACCCGCAGCTCCTCGAGCGTGGCCCCCGCCATCACCCGGGCCGCGACCTTCGCCAGCGGCACGCCGGTGGCCTTGCTCACGAACGGGACCGTGCGGCTGGCGCGGGGGTTCGCCTCGATGACGAAGACCTGCCCGTCCTTCACCGCGTACTGCACGTTGAGCAGGCCGCGGACGTCGAGCGCGTCGGCCAGCGCGTGCGTGTGACGCTCGATCGTGGCCACGGTCTGCGCGTTCAGCGTCTGGGGCGGGATCGCACACGCGGAGTCGCCCGAGTGCACGCCCGCCTCCTCGATGTGCTCCATGACCCCACCGACGAGGAAGTCGCCCCCGTGGTCGCGCAGCGCATCGACATCGACCTCGATCGCGTCCTCGAGGAACCGGTCGATGAGCGCGGGCCGCTCCGCCGACAGGCCGCCCTCACGTCCGAGTGAGCCTTCCCCCGTCAGCTCGGCCATCGCGGCGTCGAGCTGGGACTCGTCGTACACGATCTGCATCGCGCGGCCGCCGAGCACGTACGACGGGCGCACGAGCACCGGGTAGCCCACCGAGGCGGCCATCGCCCGCGCGCCGGCCAGGTCGACCGCGGTGCCGCCCTCGGGCTGGGGGATGCCGAGGTGCTCGCACAGCGCGTTGAACTGCTCGCGGTCCTCGGCGAGGTCGATCGACGCGGGGCTCGTCCCGAGGATCGGGATCCCCGCGTTCTCGAGCGCGTGGGCGAGCTTCAGCGGGGTCTGCCCGCCCAGGCTCACGATCACCCCGGCGAGGGGCTGGCCGTCACGGGCCAGCGCGTCGCACACGTTGCGGACGCCCTCCACCGAGAGCGGCTCGAAGAAGAGCCGGTCGCTGGTGTCGTAGTCGGTGGAGACGGTCTCGGGGTTGCAGTTCGTCATCACCGTCTCGAAGCCCGCGGCGGAGAGCGCGAACGCGGCGTGCACGCAGCAGTAGTCGAACTCCACGCCCTGGCCGATGCGGTTGGGCCCGCTGCCGAGGATCACCACCGCCGGGCGCTCCACCGGTGCGACCTCGTCCTCGTCCTCGTAGGTGCCGTAGTGGTACGGCGTGCGGGCGGCGAACTCGGCCGCGCACGTGTCGACCGTCTTGTACGTGACCGGGACCCCGGCGTCGAGCCGCGCCGTGCGCACGGCGTCGTCGGAGGTCCCCCAGAGGTACGCGAGCTGGCCGTCGCCGAATCCGAGCCGCTTCGCCCACTTCCAGTCGCGCCTGCTCATGGCCGCGGTGCCGCCGATGGCCTCGAGCTCCCGGCGGGCCTCGACGAGCTGGAGGATCTGGTCGAGGAACCACGGATCGATCGCGGTGGCCTCGTGCATCCGCTCGACGCTCGCGCCCTTGCGCAGCGCGGCCTCCACGTGGAAGAGCCGCTCGGGCGTGGCCGTGGCGGCGTGGCGCACGAGCTCGTCGAGGTCGAGCTGGTCGTACTCGGACTCGACCGGGTCGCAGTTCAGGCCGAGCCGGCCGGTCTCGAGGCTGCGGCAGGCCTTCTGCACCGACTCGGTGAACGTGCGGCCGATGGCCATCACCTCGCCGACCGACTGCATCTGCGTCCCGAGCAGGCCGGACGCGCCGGGCAGCTTCTCGAACGCCCACCGCGGGATCTTCGTGACCACGTAGTCGATGGTCGGCTCGAACGACGCGGGCGTCTCGCCGGTGATGTCGTTGGTGATCTCGTCGAGCGTGTAGCCCACCGCGAGGCGGGCCGCGATCTTCGCGATCGGGAACCCGGTGGCCTTGCTCGCGAGCGCGCTCGACCGCGAGACGCGCGGGTTCATCTCGATGACGACCATGTCGCCGTTCTCGGGGTTCAGCGCGAACTGGATGTTGGACCCGCCAGTCTCCACGCCGATGCGCCGGATGCACGCGAACGCGGCGTCGCGCATGCGCTGGTACTCGACGTCGGTCAGCGTCTGCACGGGCGCGACCGTGATCGAGTCGCCGGTGTGCACCCCCATCGGGTCGAAGTTCTCGATGCCGCAGATCACGACCACGTTGTCCGCGCGGTCGCGCATGACCTCGAGCTCGTACTCCTTCCAGCCGAACACCGACTGCTCGAGCAGGATCTCGCGCACGGGGCTGGCGTCGAGGCCACGGGTCACGAGGTCACGCAGCTCGTCCTCGTCGTGGGCGAAGCCGGTGCCCCCGCCGCCGAGGATGAACGACGGCCGGCAGATCAGCGGGAAGCCCACCTCCCGGCCGACCCGCATCCCCTCCTCCACCGTGTACGCGAGGCCCGAGGAGGGCGTGGCCAGGCCGATCTCGGCCATCGCCTCCTTGAACCTGGAGCGGTCCTCGGCCGTGTGGATCGCCTCGACGCTGGCGCCGATCAGCTCGACGCCGAACTGCTCCAGCACGCCGGCGTCGTGGAGCCCGATGGCGAGGTTGAGCGCGGTCTGGCCGCCGAGCGTCGGCAGCAGCGCGTCGGGGCGCTCGCGCTCGATGACCCGGGTGACCGTCTCCACGTCGAGCGGCTCGATGTAGGTCGCGTCGGCGAACTCCGGGTCGGTCATGATCGTCGCGGGGTTCGAGTTCACGAGCACGACGCGGTAGCCCTCGGCCCGCAGCACGCGGCACGCCTGGGTGCCCGAGTAGTCGAACTCGCAGGCCTGGCCGATCACGATCGGGCCCGAGCCGATGAGCAGGATCGTCTCGAGGTCGTCGCGGCGCGGCATCAGTTCGCTTCCATGAGGTCGGTGAACTCGGTGAACAGGTAGGCGGCATCGTGCGGACCGGGGCCGGCCTCGGGATGGTGCTGCACGCTGAACGCGGGCACACCCCGCACCCGCAACCCCTCGACGGTGCCGTCGTTGAGGTTGACGTGGGTGATCTCGGCGCCGCCGGGCACTGTGTCGGCCATCACCACGTAGTTGTGGTTCTGGCTCGTGATCTCGACCCGCCCGGTGGCCACGTGGCGGACCGGGTGGTTGGCCCCGTGGTGGCCGAAGGGCAGCTTGTGGGTCTCGGCACCGAGCGCGAGGCCCATGATCTGGTGGCCGAGGCAGATCCCGAAGATCGGCACCTCCCCGAGCAGGGCGCGGACGGTGTCGGGCACGCCGGCGACCGCGGCGGGATCGCCGGGGCCGTTGGAGAGGAACACGCCGTCGGGGTCCCGGGCGAGCACCTCGGCGGCGGTGGTGGACGCGGGGACCACCTCGACCCGGCAGCCCGCGTCCACGAGGTGGGCGAGGATCGTGCGCTTGATGCCGAGGTCGAACGCGACCACCCGGTACTGCGCGTCGTCGTCACCCAGCGCGTAGGGCTCGGTGGTGGTCACCTCCGCCACGAGGTCACGGCCGTCGGTCGGCTGCGCGCGGGTCGCGGCCTCGCGCACGGCCGCCCCGTCGACGCCGAACGCGCCGGGACGTGCGCCGGTGTCGCGCAGGTGGCGGGTGAGCCGGCGCGTGTCGATCCCCGCGATCACCGGGACGTCGAACCGGTCGAGGAACGATGCGAGGTCGCCGTCGCTGCGCCAGTTGCTCGCGCGGCGGGCGAGGTCGCGCACGATCACGCCCTGGCAGAACGGGCGGGCGCTCTCGAAGTCCTCGTCGTTCACCCCGTAGTTGCCGATGTGCGGGTAGGTGAACGTGATGATCTGCCCCGCGTACGACGGGTCGGTGATGATCTCCTGGTAGCCGCTCAGGGAGGTGTTGAACACGACCTCCCCCGTGGCCACCTGTTTGGACGTTTCGTCGGGCCCTGGCCCGACAAACCGTCCAAACAGGAGGTCGCCCTCGAACTCGGTGCCGTCGTTCAGCACCAGCAGACCGTCGACGCGACTCATCGCTGCGCTTCCCGACCATGGGTCGCTCCGCTCATTGCTGCATCTCCCGAGCCGCTCCACTCATCGCTGCGCTTCCCGACCATGGGTCGCTCCGCTCATTGCTGCATCTCCCGAGCCGCTCCACTCATCGCTGCGCTTCCATGTCGCGGACCACGGGTTCTCCTCGCAAGATCGTGTGGCGCGCCTTTCCGGTCAACGACCGGCCGGCGAACGGGGTGTTGCGGCCCTTGCTCGCGAGCCGCTCGGCGTCGACCTCCCAACGGTGCTCGGGGTCGAACACGCAGAGGTTGGCGGGCGCGTCGGGTGCGATCGGGCCGCCGTGGTGCGCGAGCCCGGCGATCGCCGCGCCCTTCCACGACAGCGCGGCGAAGGCCTGGTCGGGCGTGAGCACCCCCGGGACCACGAGCTCGTCCCACACCAGTGCGAGCGCGGTCTCGAGCCCCAGCATCCCCGACGGTGCCTCCTCGAACGGTCGCTCCTTGGCCTCCGTGGGGTGCGGCGCGTGGTCGGTGGCGATCACGTCGATGGTGCCGTCGGCGAGCCCGGCCTTGATCGCGGCGAGGTCGGACGCGGCCCGCAGCGGCGGGTTCACCTTGAACACCGGGTCGAAGCTCGCGCAGCACGCGTCGGTGAGCGTGAAGTGGTGCGGCGCCGCCTCCGCGGTGACGTTCATCCCCCGGGCCTTGGCCGACCGCACCAGCTCGACGGCACCCGCGGTGGAGACGTGCTGGAAGTGGACGTGCGCACCGGTGAGCGCGACGAGGATCAGGTCGCGGGCGACGATCACCTCTTCGGCCGCGGCCGGCCGCCCGGGGATCCCGAGCCGGCTCGACCACTCGCCTTCGTGCATCGCGCCGCCGCTCACCAGTGCGGGATCCTCGGCGTGCTGCGAGATCACCGCGCCCGGCAGCGCCCGGGAGTACTCGAGCGCGCGGCGCATCACGCCGGCATCGGCCACGCAGTCGCCGTCGTCGGTGAAGATCCGGACACCGAGCTTGTGCAGCTCGCCCATCGGCGCGAGCTCGCGGCCGAGGCGGCCCTTGGTGATGCAACCCGACGACGCGACCTGGCACAGCGCGTGCTCGCCCGCCGCGAGCACCGACGCCACGACCGCCGGGTCGTCGAGCGGCGGAGTGGTGTTGGGCATCGCGACGACCGCGGTGTAGCCGCCGAGCGCCGCGGCCCGGGCGCCGGTCTCGATCGTCTCCGCCTCCTCCATGCCCGGCTCGCGCAGGTGGACGTGCACGTCGACGAGGCCGGGCGTGACGAGGCACCCCCCGGCGTCGAGGGTCTCGTCACCCTGGAGCTTCTCCCCCACCTCCACGATGTGCCCGCCGCGGATCAGCACGTCGGCCGTCCGCTCCCCGGTCGCGTCGAGCACACGACCGCCCTTGATGACGAGATCACCCAAGACTCGCTCCCTCTCCGATGGGTCGCTCGCTCCGGCCCGACATCGGCAGTGGGCCACCGCCGACGCTCGCTCCCGTTCCCAACAGTCGGTACAGGACCGCCATGCGCACCGCGACGCCGTTCGTCACCTGCTCGGTGATCACCGACGCCGGGCCCTCCGCCACCTCGGCCGCGATCTCGACCCCGCGGTTCATGGGGCCGGGGTGCATGACCAGCGCGTCCTTGCGCAGCCGCGCGGCGCGCTCGACCGTGAGCCCGTAGCGCGCCGTGTACTCGCGCAGGCTCGGGAACAGCGCCTCGTTCTGGCGCTCGCGCTGGATGCGCAGCAGGTAGATCACGTCGAGATCGGCGATCATGTCGTCGAGGTCGTGACTGACGTGCACCGGCCAGCCCGCCAGGCTCGACGGCAGCAACGTGGGCGGGGCGACGAGCGTGACGTCGGCGCCGAGGGCGGCGAACGCGAGGGCGTCGCTGCGGGCCACCCGAGAGTGCAGGATGTCGCCCACGATCGCGATGCGGGCGCCGTCGAGCGACGGCCCGAGGTGGCGCCGGAGGGTGAGCAGGTCGAGCAGTGCCTGAGTGGGGTGCTCGTGGCAGCCGTCGCCCGCGTTGATCACGCTCGCGTCGATCCAGGTGGCCACCCGGTTCGGCGCGCCGGCCGCGGCGTGGCGCATCACCACCGCGTCGATCCCCAGCGCCTCGATGGTCTGCACGGTGTCGCGCAGGCTCTCGCCCTTCTTGACCGACGACGACGACACCGAGAAGGCCATCACGTCGCACGAGAGCCGCTTGGCCGCCGTCTCGAAGGAGATCCGGGTGCGGGTGGAGTCCTCGTACAAGAGCGACACCACGACCTTGCCCCGGAGCGCGGGCACCTTGGGGATGTCGCGCTGGGTGACCTCGCGGAACGACTCGCTCAGGTCGAGCAGCTCCTCGATGCCGGCGCGGTCGAGGTCGGCGATGGACAACAGGTGCTTCATGCCGGACTGTCACCTCCACTGGTCGTCCTCGGCAGGCTCGGACTCCACAGGTCGATGCCGTCGGTGGTGCCGTCGGTCTCGGCCAGGCGGACGCGCACGTCGTCGGCCTCGGCGGTGGGCAGGTTCTTGCCCACGAAGTCGGCCCGGATCGGCAGCTCCCGGTGGCCGCGATCCACCAGCACCGCGAGCTGCACCGCTCGGGGGCGGCCCAGCTCGGTGAGGGCGTCCAGGGCGGCCCGGATGGTGCGCCCGGTGTAGAGCACGTCGTCGACGAGCACGACGACCCGTCCGGAGATGTCGACCGGCACCTCGGTCGGACCGAGCGGCTGCACCGGCCGCAGGGCGATGTCGTCGCGGTAGAAGGCAACGTCGAGGACGCCCACCGGCACGTCGACGCCCTCGAAGCCGCTGATGATCTCGGCGAGCCGGCGGGCGATCGCCACACCCCGGGTGTAGAGGCCCACGAGCACGAGGTCGGCCGCGCCCTGGTTGCGCTCCACGATCTCGTGGGCGATCCGGGTGTGGGCCCGGCGGAGGTCGTCGGCGGCGAAGATCTGCGAGCGCAGCACGTAGGTCGCAGGATCGGCCCCGGACGCGAAACGACCGCCCGGCCCACTGGGGGCGGCGGTCGTGGGCGTGCCGGATTCGGCGTTGTGGTCGGCGCGCGAAGCACCGGTCATGCGAGGTTCCTCTCCGTAGGAGCCTCTCGGGACTCCCTTCACGGTCGGAAGTTCAAGGTATCACCCCGCCGCCCCGAGCGCGGACACGGCCCGCGGTTCCGCTCTTGCCCCTTTTGGCGTCACTCGTGTCGCTGTCAGCGACACGAGTGACGCCAAAAGTCGACGCGGGCGGGGGCCGGGTTGCCCCGGCCCCCGTCAGCAGCTTGCGGTATCTCGGGTGCGGATGGATCAGGCGTTGGGCTTGGTGCCGCTCGCCGCGGCCTTGGCCATGGCGTCGAGACGGTCGATCATGCCCATCTTCTCCTGGCCGACCTCGTCGAACCGGGCGGTGATCTCCTCGACCGACCAGCGGCCTTCCTTCTCCATCGCACGGACCTCGTGGGGCTGGTCCCACACCGCGATGTGGCCGCCGTTCACGGTGTAGATCTGGCCGGTGACGTGCCGGGCGTCGGGGCCGACGAGCCACGCCACCATCGGCGCGACGTCCTCGGGCTCGCCCATCTTGAGCTCCATCGGAACCTGGCCCGACATGCGGCTCTTGGCCACCGGGGCGATGATGTTCGCGGTCACGCCGTACTTGTACATGCCGACCGCGGCCGACCGGGTGAGCGACACGATGCCGCCCTTGGCCGCCGAGTAGTTGGCCTGGGCCACGCTGCCGGCGAACGCACCGGAGGTGAAGCCGATCATCGTGCCCGACTTCTGCTCCCGGAAGATGGGGGCGGCAGCGCGGAACACGGTGAACGTACCCTTGAGGTGGGTCTCGATGACCGCGTCCCACTCCTCCTCGCTCATGTTGAAGAGCATGCGCTCGCGCAGGATGCCGGCCACGCAGACGACGCCGTCGATCCTGCCGAAGCTGTCGACCGCGGTCTGGACGATGCGGGCGCCGCCGTCCATCGTGGTGACGGTGTCGGCCACGGCCACGGCGTTGCCGCCGGCGGCCTTGATCTCCTCCACGACCTCGTTCGCGACCGCACTGTCGGGGTCGTTGCCATCCATCGAGACGCCGAAGTCGGCGACGACGACGCTGGCGCCGAGCGAGGCGCACTCGATCGCCACCGCGCGGCCGATGCCGCGTCCTGCGCCGGTGACGGCGATGCTCAGTCCGTCGAGGTAACCCACGATTGCAACCCCCTGTTGATGTCGGTTCTGGTGTCGGTTCTGATGTCGGTGTGTTGTCGGATTGGTGTTCTGCGATGGGGAAGAAAGCCGCCGGAACGCTAGCCGGGCAACGTCCCGAGGAGCGTCTCGACGAGCGCCCCCTGGAGCGTGGTGAGCCAGGCGTAGGCCGCCATCTCCAGCGCGAGGGGGTCGTCGGGGGCGTACCGGTACACGTCGGTGTCGTCGTCGATCTCCAGCCGGCACGCGAAGGCCAGGCGGGCGTCGTTGAGGACGGCCAGCCAGACCGAGACGTCGTCGGCGGTGAGCGAGACCCGGACCCGCCGGCTCTTCACGTCGCCGCCGTCGAGGGCGCCGAGCACGCGCTCGAGCCCCGCGAGGCGCTCCCGCACGAGCTCGGGGTGGACCACGGCCTGCCACTGCTGCTCGGCCTTCTCCTCCGTGGGATCGAGGTAGGCGCGGGGGAACAACCGGGACCGGGCCGGGTCGTCCGGCGGGGCCTCGTAGAGGAGTCGCAGCTGGTCGGGCACCTCGTGCAGCAGCTCGACCTCCGCGAGGTCGAACGTGATCTGCACCGAGCCGTCGCGCCCCGGCTTGATCCTCATTCCATCACCATGGCTCGTTCGCTGCGCTCACTCACGGCCACCATCATCACGACGGGTGCTCCATCGTGGCCCAGAGGCCGTGGGCGTGGAGCCGGGCGACGTCGGCCTCGCACTTCTCGCGGGTGCCGTCGCTCACCATCGCCTTGCCCTCGTGGTGGACCTGGAGCATCAGCCTCGTGGCCTTCTCGCGCGAGTAGCCGAACAGCTTCTGCAGCACGAGCACGACGTACGTCATCAGGTTGACGGGGTCGTTCCACACGATCACGACCCACGGCTTGTCGGTGACCGTGACCTCGCCGACGATCGGCTCCTCCACCTCGACCGGAGCAATCGAGACGACGACGCTCACGCGGACGCCTCGCTCGGCGTGCCGCGGAGGTGCTCGGCGATGCGCGAGAGCAACCCGTTGACGAAGCGGCCGGAGTCCTTCGTGGAGTACTGCTGCGCGAGCTCCACCGCCTCGTTGATCACCACCCCGGGCGCGAGGTCCGGCTCCCAGCCCAGCTCGAAGGTGCCGATGCGCAGCAGCGCGCGGTCGACCGCGGGCATGCGCTCGACCGCCCAGTGCTCCGAGTACCGCGTGAGCAGCGCGTCGATCTCCTCACGGTGTGCGTCGACGCCGCGCACGAGCACGCACGCGTACTCGTCGGGCGACGCGGGCTGCTCCGCGATCACGGCGTCGGCCGTGCTGGCCCGAGCCTCGACCTCGTAGCAGAGGCCCAGTGCCCGTTCGCGGGCTTGACGCCGTGTGGCCATCAGCGGGCAGCCACTCGATCAGCGAGGAAGGACGACGGACACGCGGGAGCCGGTGCTCACGCCCGGGCGAGGTACTCGCCGGTGCGGGTGTCGACCTTGATCTTCTCGCCCGGCCCGATGAACAGGGGAACCTGCACCACCAGACCGGTCTCGAGCGTGGCCGGTTTGCGGGCGCCCGACACGCGGTCGCCCTGGACGCCCGGCTCGGTCTCGGCGATGGTGAGCTCGACCGCGGCCGGGAGCTCCACGCCCACGACGCTGCCGTCGTAGATCGGGAGGATGACGGTGTCGCCCTCCTTGATGAAGCTCACCGAGTTGCCGAGATCGCCGGTGGCGACCTGGAGCTGGTCGTAGGTCTCGTTGTCCATGAAGACGAACTCCGAGCCCTCGCGGTAGAGGTACTGCATCTCGCGCTTGTCGATCACCGCGAGCGGCAGCTTCTCGTCACCCCGGAAGGTGCGGTCGAGCACCGCGCCGGTGCGGTAGTTCTTCAGCTTCGTGCGTACGAACGCACCACCCTTGCCGGGCTTCACGTGCTGGAACTCGACGACGGTCATGAGGCCCTCGGGGAGGTTCAGGGCCATGCCGTTCTTCAGGTCGTTGCTGGAGACGCTCACGGATCGCTCTCTCGCGTGATCGGGGGTCGTCGGCCGAACGGTCGGGTTCGGCCGGTGCACCGGTCGGGCCGGCTCAGATGACCAGTTGCTTGGGGAACTCGGTGAGGGCCACGGCGCCGTCGCTCGTGACGACGAGGGTGTCCTCGATGCGCACGCCACCGACGCCGGGGAGGTACACGCCGGGCTCGACCGTCACCACGTAACCCGGGGCGAGGGTACCAGCCGCCGTCCGGGCCACCCGGGGCGCCTCGTGGATCTCGAGGCCCACCCCGTGGCCGGTGCCGTGCACGAACGCGTCGCCGAAGCCGGCGGCGTCGATGACCGAGCGGCTCGCTCCGTCGACGGCCGAGCACTCCACCCCGGGGGCCACGGCCGCCCGCCCCGCCCGCTGGCTCGCGAGCACGGTGTCCCACAGGTGGACGGCGTCGGCCCCGGGGTCGCCGACGCTGACGGTCCGGGTCATGTCGGAGCAGTAGCCGTCGACGACGCAGCCGAAGTCGATCACCACCAGCTCGCCCCGCCCGATCGGCCGCTCCGAGGGCCGGGCGTGCGGGAGCGCGCCGTTGGGGCCCGCCGCGACGATCGGGTCGAAGCTCACCTTCGTGGCGCCCCGGCGGCGCATCCCGAGCTCCAGGTCCAGCGCGAAGGCGAGCTCGGTGGGGCCGTCGGCCAGCGTGGGCAGGAGCTCGGCGAGCGCGTCGTCGGCGATCCCGCAGGCCGCCTTGATGCGGGCCACCTCGGCCGGCTCCTTCACGCGGCGCTCCGCCTCGACCAGGTCGTGGGTGGGCACGAGCTCGTGGCCGGTGAACCACGTCGAGTACTCGCGTTGCTGTGCCCACGTGATGCCGTGCGCCTCGAGCCCGAGCCGCCCGCAGCCGGCAACGGCGTCCACGAGCGCGGCACGCTGATCGTCGGCGGTGGCGCCGATCGCCACTCGGCCGTCGACGCCCGCGGCCGCGAGCTGGGCGCGCGACTGCTCGGCGTAGCGACCGTCGGTGACGAGCAGGAGGGCGTCGGGCGTGAGCGCGACGATGCCGGCGGAGCCGGTGAAGCCCGTGAGGTAGCGCACGTTCGGCAGCCGGGTGACGAGCAGCGCGTCGACGCCCGCGTCCGCGAACCCGGCCCTCACGCGCGCGGCGCGTGCACCGACGTCCATCGCGGGCAGCGCCGAGAGGTCCACGGCGCTCACTCCCCGAGGCGGCCCGCGGCCGCCTCCACGGCAAGGCGGTACCCCGCGCGTCCGAAGCCGGCGACCGTGCCGGTGACGTAGGGCGCGACCACCGAACGGCGCCGCCACTCCTCGCGGGACGCGGGGTTCGAGAGGTGCAGCTCCACCTTCACGCCGTCGAACGCGGCGAGTGCGTCGGCGACGGCGTACGACGAGTGCGTGTACGCGCCGGGGTTGATCACGATCGCCGCGCAGCGGCCGCGCGCGCCCTGGATCGCGTCGACGAGGTTGCCCTCGTGGTTGGACTGGGCGTGCTCGAGCGTGTGGCCGTGGGCCTCGGCCGCGGCGCGCGCGTCGGCCACGCAGTCGTCGAGGGTGTCGGACCCGTAGATGTCGGGCTCACGCGTGCCGAGCAGGTTCAGGTTCGGCCCGGACAGCAGGAGGATGACGGCCATGCGCAGGTGCTCCTCTCGTCAGCTCTGGTCGGGCTCGCGGCGGCCCGGAGCCCTCCGGGCCCCAGTGCCGTTCGCCCTCATGCGTCGACCGCGACCGCGCGGAACGCCGCGGCGAGCGCGGCCTCCGGCGGGTCGTCGACGGATTCGAGCCCGGCGGGCCCGTTCAGCACGAACGTCAGGCCGCCGCGCGCCTTCTTGTCGCGGCGCATGACCGCGAGCAGCTCGGTCGCGGTGAGGCCGGGGGCCTCGGTGGGCAGGCCGAGGCGGGCCACCAGCGTGCGGTGGTGCTCGGCCACGGCCGGGGTGACCCGCTCCATCGCCGCGGCGAGGGCACCCGCGAACACCAGGCCCACCGCGACCGCCTCGCCGTGGTGGAGGTCGTGGTGCCCGACGGTCTCGAGCGCGTGCGCGAGGGTGTGGCCGTAGTTGAGGGTGGCCCGCAGGCCGGTGCGCTCCTCGGGGTCGACCGACACGACGTGGGCCTTGATCGCGGCGCAGCGGGCCACCAGGTCGGCGAGCACCGCGGGCTCGCGGGCGGCGACCGGCTCGCCCTGCTCGGCGAGGATGCGGGCAATGCCCGCGGAGTCGTCCGAGCCGCCCATGAGCGCGTACTTCGCGACCTCGCCCAGGCCGGCCCGGTACTCGCGCTCGGACAGCGTGGCCAGGGTGGCGACGTCGGCGAGCACGCCGACGGGCTGGTGGAACGCGCCCACGAGGTTCTTGCCCTGGGGCAGGTTCACGGCGGTCTTCCCGCCGATCGCGGCGTCGACCTGGGCCAGCAGCGTGGTGGGGCACTGCACCACGGCGATGCCCCGGTAGTAGACGGCGGCGGCGAACCCGGCGGTGTCGCCCACCACTCCCCCACCCAGCGCCACCACGGCGTCCCCCCGGAGGAGCCCGCCCGCGGCCCACGCCTGGCACAGGTCCTCGACCGTGGCGAGGGTCTTCGCCTCCTCGCCGTCGGCCATCAAGGTGGTGAGCACCTGCGCGCCGGTGGCGGCGAGCGCGTCGACCACGGGCGCGCCGTGGAGGTCGAGCACCTCGGGCTGCGCGACGAGCGCGATGCAGCGGCGGTCGCCCACCACCCCGGCGACCCCCGCGAGCGCGCCACCCCCGACCACGACGTCGTACGGCGGATCCACCGCCACCGTCACCCGCGACATCGTGCGAGCTCCTCGAGCACCCGTGCCGCGACCTCGTCGACGGTGAGGCCGGCGGTGTCGACCGTGGCATGGGCCGCGGCCTCGTACGCCGGCGCGCGCAGCGAGGCGAGCCGTTCGAGGGTGGCGACCGGCGCGTCGCCGCCCGCGAGGAGCGGGCGCCGGTCGCGCGCCGCGCCCTGGCCGACCCGGGCCGCGAGCGTGGCGGGATCGGCCGTGAGCCACACGACGCAGCCATCGGCCCGGACCCGGCGCCGGTTGTCGGCGTCTCCCATCGCGCCGCCGCCGCACGCGATCACGAGCGGCTGGGGCGACGCGCACACGTCGGCGAGCGCAGCGCGCTCGAGCGCCCGGAACGCCGTCTCGCCGTCGGTCGCGAAGATCTCGGCCACCGGACGGTGCGCGGTGGTCTCGACCACGTCGTCGACGTCGACGAAGGGCCGGTCGAGCGCCCGCGCGCACGCGCGGCCCACGGTGGACTTCCCCGCGCCCATCAGCCCCACCAGGACGAGGTGCTTCACGGCCGCACCCCGCTGCATCCCCGCTCCCGGGCCCTGCGGGCCGGGCCGCTCGGGCCCCGCTCGCGCAGCTCGCTCATGTGAGCGAGGCGACGAAGGACCGGTGGTTGCGCACCAGCTCGGTGAGCGAGTCGCCGCCGAACTTGCGCAGCGCCTCGGACGCGAGCACCAGCGCGACCATCGTCTCGGCGACCACGCCGGACGCGGGCACCGCGGTGACGTCGGTGCGCTCCTTGAACGAGACCGTCTGCTCCTTGGTCTGCACGTCGACCGTCTTGAGCGTGGGCCGGTTGAGCGTGGCGAGCGGCTTCATGGCCACGCGCGCCACGAGCAGGTCGCCGGTCGTCATGCCGCCCTCGGTGCCCCCCGCCCGGGTGGACCCGCGGGTGTACGCGCGGGCCTCGGCGTCCCACAGGATCTCGTCGTGGGCTTCGCTGCCCCGCACGCCCGCGACGTGGAAGCCGTCGCCGATCTCGACGCCCTTCATCGCCTGGATGCTCATGAGCGCCTGGGCGAGCAGGCCGTCGATGCGGCGGTCCCAGTGGACGTGGCTGCCGAGGCCCGCGGGCACGCCGTAGCCCAGCACCTCCACGATGCCGCCGAGCGAGTCGCCCACCTTCGCCGCGCCCTCGACCTCGGCGATCATCGCCGCCGCGGCGGCATCGTCGAAGCAGCGCACCGGCGACTCGTCGACCTTCTCGAGGTCGGCCGGGGTGGGCCGGGGCTCGCCCGGCGCCTTCGCGGCTCCCATCTGGACCACGTGGCTGAGCACCGACGTGCCGAGGTGGCCGAGGAGCTCCTTGGCCAGGGCCCCGGCCGCGACCCGGGCCGCGGTCTCGCGGGCGCTCGCCCGCTCGAGGATGTTGCGGGCGTCGTCGAAGCCGTACTTCTGCATGCCCACGAGGTCGGCGTGGCCGGGCCGGGGCTGGCGCAGCGGCTTCTCGGTGGCGCCGGGCGCCGCCGACATCTCCTCCTGCCACTTCGGCCACTCGGTGTTGTGGATGATGATCGACACCGGGGAGCCGAGGGTGATCCCGTGGCGGACGCCGCCGATGAACTCGACGTCGTCGCGCTCGAAGCGCATGCGCGGGCCCCGCCCGAAGCCCAGGCGGCGACGGGCGAGCTCGTCGGAGATCGCGTCGATGGTGATCGGCAGTCCGGCCGGCATCCCCTCGACGACGACGACCAGCGCCGGGCCGTGGGACTCCCCGGCCGTCAAGTAGCGCAGCACGACGGCCCAGGATACTGGCGGGCGGTCCGGTTCCCCTGGACGGTTCCGGCGGAGCCCCCCGGCGGCGCCGGTGCCCGGGTGGTCCGCGCTAGTGCGCCCACCACTCGAGGATCGCCTCGCCCACCAGGATCGCGGTGATCGTGCCGGCGGCGAGGAACGGCCCGAAGGGCACGTGGTCCTTGCGGGACCGGATCCCCGTGATGATCAGGGCGATGCCGATCACCGCCCCGTAGAGGAACCCGAGGAACAGGCCGAGCACCACCTCGCCCCACCCGAGGTAGCCGAGGAACAGGCCCAGCACGAAGGCGAGCTTCACGTCGCCGAACCCCATGCTGCGGGGCGAGATGATGTGCAGGAGCGCGAAGACGACGAACGAGGCGAGCGCCGCGAGCACGGCCCGCCCGTACGCCCCGGCCTCGCCCTCGGCCAGCGCGCCGGCCCCGAGCAGCCCGACCGAGACGCCGGTGAGCGGGAACACGATCCGGTTGGGCAGCAGGAAGAGCCGCAGGTCGATCACCGACAGCGCCACCAGCGCGCCGGCCAGCACCAGGTAGGCGGGAAGCACCCAGACCGCCCCGAGGCTCGCCGCGGTCGCGCCGAACAGCGCCGCGGTGAGCAGGGCGACGACCCAGCCCGACCCGGTGCGCAGGCTGCGGGCGGGCTCGGGGAACGGCCCCGCGAGCACGGGGGCCTTCTCGGGGACGCGGTCGATCACCACCGGGAGGAACACCCCGACCGCCAGCCCCACCAGGCTGCACACGACGACGAGGAGCGCGGTCACAGCTCCCGCTCCTGGCGGCTCCGCCGCCGGACCGCTCGGGCCCCGCTCGCTGCTCGCTCGCTCACGAAGGAGTGTCGGCCGCGGCGGCCGCCGACATGACGGCCAACGGCGCGGGCTCCCCGGTCCAGAGGGTGAAGGCCAGCGCGGCCTGGTGCACGAGCATGCTCAGCCCGCCCGCGGCCGGGATCCCCCGCGCCGTCGCCGCGGCCAGCAGCGGCGTGGGCGACGGGTGGTACACGGTGTCGTAGACGAACTGCGCGGGTGTGAGCACCCCGGGGTCGAAGGGCGGGGGCTCCCCCTGCATCCCGATCGGGGTCGCGTTCACCACCAGGTCGGCGGCCGCGACCGCGGTGTCGAGCCCCGCGAAGTCCACGGCCGCGGCCCCGGGTGCGAGCGCGGCCGCCCGGGAACCCGCGTCGGCGCGGCGCGCCGCGACGGTGACGCGCGCGCCTGCGCGCCCGAGCGCGTCGACGATGGCCCGGGCCGCGCCGCCCGCGCCGAGCACCAACGCGCGGCAACCGGCGGGGTCGACTCCGTGCTCGCGCAGGGCCGCGACGAGACCGGGACCGTCGGTGGAGTCGCCGAGAACGTGCCCGTCGCGGTTCACCACGGTGTTGACCGAGCCGAGCGCCGCGGCCGCCGGCGTGAGCTCGTCGCAGGTGGCGGCGACGTCGGACTTGTGGGGCATCGTGACGCTGAGCCCGGCCAGGCCGAGGGTGCGCACCGCCGCCACCGCCTCGGTCCCCCGGCCCGCGGCCACGGGAAACGCGACGTACACCCAGTCGAGCCCGAGCGCGGCGAACGCGGCATTGTGGATGGCCGGCGACCGGGAGTGCGTGACGGGGTCGCCGATGACGCCCACCACGCGCGTCGAGCCGCGCGGCGCAGTGGGTCCGGAGGTCACGGCACCGATTACAGCAGACCGCTCGGCCGTTACAGCAGACCCTTCGCCCGGGCCGCGGCCACGTTCGCGTTGTGCTCGGCGAGCGTGGTGGCGAAGGCGTGCTTCCCGTTGGCGTCGCTGATCACGTAGTACTTGTACGGCACGTTGGCCGGGTTGATCGCCGCGCGCAGGTTGGCCTCGGTCACGCTCGAGATCGGCGTGGGCGGCAGCCCGCTGATCTTGTACGTGTTGTAGGGCGAGTCGATCGCCTTGTCGGCGTTCGTCGGCACGGGCGGGCAGCCGCCCTTCGCGTAGCAGAGGGTGGAGTCGATCTGCAGCGGCATGGCGTCGCGCAGGCGGTTGCGGATGACCGCCGAGATCAGCGGCGCGTCCTCCGCGAGCTTCGCCTCCGTCTGGATGAGCGACGCCGCGACCACCGTCTGGAACGGCGTGAGCCCATTCGTCGCAGCCGAGGTCGCGAGTCCCGACCGGTCGGCGATCTCGTCGAACCGGGCGACGAGCTTCTGGGCGATGTCACCCTCGTCCTCGTTCTCGCCGATGCGATACGTGTCGGGGAAGAGGAAGCCTTCGGCCGAGTTGACCCCCGCGGGCATGTACTTCGACCGCACCGCGCCCGAGGTGACGACCTGGAGGAACGTGTCGCGGCTGCGCCCGGGCAGCTGGCCGATCCGGTCGGCGATCTGGTTGAGGGTCAAGCCCGGCGGCAGGAGGAGCGTGAGGTCGTTCGCGGGGATGATCGGCGGGCCCGTCGTCAGGGCGTTCGCCGCGCCCCGGGCGCCCAGGTTCGTCCGCATCGTGTACTCGCCGGGCACGAACGGGCCCGCGCCGGTGACCGACGCCCAGATCTTGAACGCGGTCGGGGAACCGATCACGTCGGCGGCGGCGAGTGCGCTCGCGACCTCGCCGGTGCCCCAGCCCTCCTCGATCGTGATCGTCACGGTGTCGCCCGGGCCACCCCGGGGCTCGACCTGGAAGTAGAACCAGCCCGCCGCGAGGAACAACGGCACGATGACGACGGCCAGCACCGCGAGCACCCCGATCCGGCGGTTTCGCCGGCGCCGGCGCTCCACCGCGGCCTGACGCCGGCCGGCGGCACTGCGCACCTCGTCCCAGTGCGGCTCGTCGGGATGCGCCGCGTAGTACGCCGCGCGCCGGTCGGACTCGGAGTCGTGCTCGAGCTCGTCCCCGTCCATGACCGACGTGTCGTCGTACGGCGGCCTGGTCATCGCGCGCCACCGCGGGTGGAGTCGAGGTACGACTGGAGCATCACCGCGGCCGCGGCCGCGTCGATCAGGTCGCGCTGCTCACGGGTGTTGCGGCCACCGGCCGAGAGCGCCTTCTGCGCGTCGCGCGTCGTGAACCGCTCGTCGTGCAGCTCCACCCTGATCCCCCCTGCGTCGGCCAGCTCGGCCAGCGCCGCGGCCTCCCCCCGAGCTCCGCGTGCGGCGGGACCTTCGCGCCCCGAGAGGGACCGAGGCAAGCCGACCACGATGACCTGGGCTTCTGCCTCCCGCGCGGCCTCCACGACGGCCACCCGGTCGGCCGCCGGATCGCCGCTGCGCACCAGCACCCGCAGGGGCGAGGCGAGCACACCGGAGCTGTCCGAGCAGGCCAGGCCGATCCGCTTCTCGCCGAGGTCCACCCCGAGCACGCGCGCCATCCGGCTCAGCCGGCGAGGCCGTCGAGTGCCGCCCGCGCCTTTGCGCGCACGGCGTCCAACGCGGCGTCGACCTCGGCCGCGTTCGGACCGCCGCCCACCACGACCTCGGGGTTCTTCGCGGTGCCGCCGCCCAGGAGACGCGCGGCCGGCGCCGCGATCTCGGCCGCCGACAGGCCCTGCGCGACGAGGTCGGCCGTGACCGCGACCGAGATCGCGGCCTTGGCGCCGTCGGGCGGGACGGTGCCCACGAGCGCGACGACGCCCGAGCCGAGGGCGTCACGGGTGGCGAGGGCGAGGCGGCGCAGGTCGTCGTTGGGCAGGTCGCGCCGGACGACCACGAGGCGGTCGGCGGCGGCCGCCGCGAGGTCACCGGCTTCCCCGACCGCGGCCTTCGCCTGCTGCGCCGCGATCGCCTGCTTCGCCGCCTTGAGCTCGCCGAGCAGCCGCTCGATCCGCTCGGGCACCTCGTCGGGCTTGACCTGGAGCGCACCCGCGGCGGCGGAGAGCACCGTCTCCTCGTGGCGGATGTGCTCGAGCGCGGCCGCGCCGGTGACGGCCTCGATCCGGCGGAGGTTGGCGCCGATCGAGCCCTCGCTCACGATCTTGATCGGCCCGATGAAGCCCAGCGCGTGCACGTGGGTGCCGCCGCAGAGCTCGATCGAGTGCTCCCCGGCCTCGAGCACCCGCACGAGGTCGCCGTACCTGTCGCCGAAGAACGCGATCGCGCCGATCCCCAGCGCGTGGTCCTTGGTGGTCTCGTAGTGGCGCACCGGCGCGTCGGTGATCACCTCGGCGTTGGCCATCGCCTCGACCCGCGCGAGGTCCGACGGCGGGACCGCCTCGAAGTGGCTGAAGTCGAAGCGGAGCCGATCGGGCCCGACATACGAACCCGCCTGTTGCACGTGGGAGCCGAGCACCTCGCGCAGCGCCCAGTGCAAGACGTGGGTCGCGGTGTGGTTGCGCCGGATGGCGTCGCGACGGGCGCCGTCGATGCGCGCGGTCACGGCGTCGCCCTCGGCGAGCGCGCCGGCCTCGACGGCGCCGACGTGGATCACGAGGCCCGGGAGGGCGTACTGCGTGTCGGTGACGCGGACGCGGCCGCCGTCGGCCGTCTCGAGCACGCCCGTGTCGCCCACCTGGCCACCGCTCTCGGCGTAGAAGGGAGTGCGGTCGAGGACGACGGCGACGGGGGAGCCTTCGTCCGCACGCGCGAGGCGGTCGCGGCCGCCGACGATGGCCCGCACCTTCGCGCCGTCGGTCTCGTACTCCTGGCGGCCGGTGAAGTCGGTGGCCCCCACCTCGTCGAGCAGCTCGCGGTACAGGTCGAGGGGGACCTCGCCCGAGCCGCCCGTGGCCTTGTGCGCCTCCTTGGCCCGGGCGCGCTGTTCCCCCATGAGGTCGCGGAAGCCGTCGAGGTCGATGCCGCGGCCGCGCTCGCCGGCGATCTCCCGGGTGAGGTCGATCGGGAAGCCGAGGGTGTCGTGGAGGAAGAACGCGTCGTCACCGTTGACGTCGCCGTCGCGCAGCACGCCGTCGAGGAACTCGAGGCCGCGCGTGAGCGTGGTGCGGAAGCGCTCCTCCTCGCGCCGGACGATGTCCACCACGAGGCCGTGCTGCCTCACGAGCTCGGGGTACGCCGTGCCCATCACCCCGACCGTCGCGTCGACGAGCGCGGGCGTGACGAGGTCTTCCGAGCCGAGCAGGAACGCGTGGCGCACGGCCCGCCTGATGATGCGCCGCAGCACGTAGCCGCGCTCCTCGTTGGACGGCACCACACCGTCGGCGACGAGGAACGTCATGGATCGGCCGTGCTCGGCGAGGATGCGCAGCGACACGTCGGCGTCGGCGC
This sequence comes from Acidimicrobiia bacterium, assembly GCA_041659105.1. GTDB lineage: Bacteria > Actinomycetota > Acidimicrobiia > IMCC26256 > PALSA-555 > CAIUKV01. Next base: position 16,825 of record JBAZYX010000001.1, on the reverse strand, counting down.
CCGGGAACCCGCCGTAGCGCATCCCGGTGACGGATTCCGCCGCGGCCAGCAGCGGCTGGAAGACGTCGATGTCCCAGGCCGACTCCACCCCCTGGAGCACGGCGAGGTTGCGCTCGAGGCCGGCACCGGTGTCGACGCTCGGAGCCGGGAGCGGCACCAGCTCGCCGTCGGGCTTGGCGTCGAACTGCATGAACACGAGGTTCCAGATCTCGACGTAGCGGTCCTCGTTGCCGGCCGGGCCGAGGGCGGGCCCGTGATCGGGGCCGAGGTCCCAGAAGATCTCGGAGCTCGGGCCACAGGGCCCGGTCTCGGCCATGCGCCAGAAGTTGTCGTCGCCGAGGCGCTGGATCCGTTCGGCCGGGAGGCCCACGACGTCGCGCCAGATCTGCTCGGCCTCGTCATCAGTGGTGTGGACGGTGGTCCAGAGGCGGTCGGGGTCGAGCCCGAGCACGTCGGTGTAGAGCTCCCACGCCCACTTGATCGCGTCGGTCTTGAAGTAGTCGCCGAAGCTGAAGTTGCCGAGCATCTCGAAGAACGTGAAGTGCCGGTTCGTTCGGCCGACGTCGTCGAGGTCGTTGTGCTTGCCGCCCGCGCGCACGCACTTCTGCACCGAGGTCGCGCGCCGGTACGGCGGCGTCTCGTCGCCCACGAAGTACGGCTTGAACGGCACCATCCCCGAGTTGGTGAACAGCAGCGAAGCGTCGATCGGGATCAGGCTGGCCGACGGCACGACGGTGTGCGCGCGCGACGCGAAGAAGTCGCAGAACGCGGCGCGGAGCTCGTCGGCGGTCCGGGGCGGCACCCCGTCAGGCTACCGCCCGGTTCGCTCGGCCCGTCCGGCGGCCCCAGTGGTCGGACGGCCCGCGGCGAGCCCTCCGGACGGGCGGCGCGACCCGCTCCGGGCCCGGTCGGGTGCCGCGAACGCCTCGCGCAGTGACCGCTCGCGTGCGTCCATCTCGGTCCTCCCCGCGGCGACGGCATCCGACACGAGCTCGCGCATCCGGTCGCCGAAGGTCTCGGGGGTGAGCTTCACCACGGTGCGCCGCATCCGCTCGCCCGCGTACACGCCGAGGCCGAACCCGGCCGCCAGCCAGATCGTGCGCTTCATCTCCTCCGCTCCCGCTTCATCCCGCCTTCCGCTTCCGCTTGTCGGACTGCTTCGTGGTGGCGGCCTTCGCGTCACCCCGACCGGTGCGCGTCGCCGCGCTCACGATGCGAAGCGTGTTGCGGCGCGTGCGCGCCATGGGCGTGACGTCGGCCGCGAGGCGGGCGAACGCGCGCCGCGCCCCGGCGCCGAACGCGACCGCACGCACGACGGGCCCGGTGACGGCCTCGCCCGCGAGGCGCGGCGGAGGGTCCTCGATGCCCACCGCGTGCTTCGCCATCCGGGCGGCCACGTAGGCCTCCTCGCTCTCCCTGCGGGTGAGGTCGAGCGTGGGTACGACATCGTCGTGCACCTCACGCTCGAGCCGGGCGACCCGGCCCGAGAGCGCGGCGACTCGGCCCGAGGCCCGCCACCAGCCGAGCCCGCACACCCCGACGCCGATCAGTGCTGCCACTGCCAGGACCGCGGTCACGGACGCTCCTCCCCTGCTGCCCTACCTGCTGTCGGAACCCTCGTCGGATTGCGGCGGATCGAAGTACCGACGTCCGGCGACCTCGGCGGGCCGGTACTCCTGCTCCACCCATCCACTCGGCTCGTCGTGGGGATAGCGGTACCCCTCCCCGTGGCCGAGCCGCGCGGCGCCAGGGTAATGAGCGTCCCGCAGGTGAGCGGGGACCCTCCCGGATGGCCGGTCGCGCACGTCTGCGGTCGCGGCGTCGAGCGCGCGCAGCACGGCGTTGGACTTCGGCGCGAGCGAGAGGTGGATGACGGCCTGCGCGAGGTTGAGCCGCGCCTCGGGCAGCCCGACGAACTCCAGGGCGCGCGCCGCGGCGTCGGCCACGAGGAGCGACTGCGGGTCGGCGAGCCCGATGTCCTCCGACGCGAGGATCACCAGGCGCCGGACGATGAGGCGCGGGTCCTCGCCCGCCTCCAGCATCCGCGCGAGCCAGTAGAGGCCGGCGTCCGGGTCGGAGCCCCGGATGCTCTTGATGAACGCCGAGAGCACGTCGTAGTGCTCGTCGTCGCCGTAGTGGAGCGCGCGCAGCGACAGCGCGGCTTCGGCGTCGGCGAGCGACACCGCGGCGCGGCCCGCCTCGAGGCACAGCGCCGCCGCGACCTCGAGCGCGGTGAGCGCGTGGCGGGCGTCGCCCTCGGAGCGCTCGGCGATGTGCATCGCCGCGTCGGCGTCGAGGGACAGCCCGTCGGACCCGAGGCCGCGCTCGCGGTCGGTGATCGCGCGGTCGAGCAGCGTGCGCAGCGCGTCGACCGAGAGCGGTTCGAGCCGTAGGAGCGTGGACCGGGAGAGCAACGGGCCGGTCAGCGAGAAGAACGGGTTCTCGGTGGTGGCGCTCACGAGGACCAGGAGGCCTTCCTCCACGTGCGGGAGCAACGCGTCCTGCTGGGTGCGGGTGAACCGGTGCACCTCGTCGAGGAACAGGATCGTGCCCTGCCCCCGCTCCCCCAACCGGGCCCGGGCGCGGTCGACCACCTCGCGCACGTCCTTCACGCCCGCGGTCACGGCCGACAGCGGCTCGAACGCCTTCTCGGTGGCCCCGGCCACCAGGCGCGCGATGGTCGTCTTGCCGGTGCCGGGCGGCCCCCACAGCACCACCGACGAGAGCCGGTCGGCCTCGATCAGCGCCCGGAGCGGGCGGTTGCGGCCGAGCAGGTGCTCCTGGCCCACCACCTCGTCGAGCGACCGGGGCCGCAGCCGGGCGGCCAACGGGGCGCGCCGCGAGAGCCGGTCCTCCACCGCCGCGCTGAACAGGTCCCCGGCCACTGGTGGGGATGCTACGACCGCGCCATGCCACCCGGTGCGAGGCGTAGCCTCACGGGCGTGGACACCGCGGGCCCCAACCGCCGCCGCCTCCTGGTCGCGCTGGTCGCCGGCCTCGCATTGCTGGCCGTGCTGATCGCGCTGCAGCTCGTCGACTGATCCCTTTTGGCGTCACTCGTGCCGCTGTCAGCGGCACGAGTGACGCCAAAACGAGGGTTGGGGCTACTTCTTGGGGCGCACCTGGATGCCGAGCTCGCGCAGGTGCTTCTCGTCGACCGGCGTGGGCGCGCCGGTGAGCGGGTCGGCGCCCGACTGGGTCTTCGGGAAGGCGATCACCTCGCGGATGTTCTCCTCCCCCGCCAGGATGCCCACGAGCCGGTCGATCCCGAATGCGAAGCCCGCGTGGGGCGGCGCGCCGTAGCGGAAGGCGTCGAGCAGGAAGCCGAACCGGGCCTGGGCCGTCTCCTCGTCGATCCCGATGAGGTCGAAGATGCGGGCCTGGAGGTCGGACTGGTGGATCCGCACGCTGCCCGAGCCGAGCTCCCAGCCGTTGCACACGAGGTCGTACGACTGCGAGCGGACGGTGAGGAGGTCGTCGCCCTGCGCCGTGGTGAGCAGCTCGATGTCGTCGGGGTGGGGGGCGGTGAACGGGTGGTGCGCCGGCACCGGCCGGCCGTCTTCGCCGATGAGCTCGAACAGCGGGAAGTCGACCACCCAGCAGAAGTGCAGACCGCCTTGGTGCACCGGCGGGCGGGCGAGGTCGTTGCGGATGGTGCCCAGCACGTGGTCGACCATGCGCCGCGCGCCCGCGACGACGAGCAGCAGGTCACCCGACTGCGCGCCGGTCACGTCGACGAGCCCGAGCTGCTCGGCCTCGCTCATGAACTTCACGGTCGGCGACTCGAGCGCACCGCCGTCGCGGACCTTCACCCACACGAGGCCGGCCGCGCCGAGCTGCTTCGCCCGGTCGATGAGCGCGTCGAGGCGCCCGCGGCCGAGGTCGCCCTGGCCGGGCACGCGCACGGCCTTCACGGAGTGGGCCTGGAACGCGCGGAACTCCGTGGTCGCGAACACGTGGTTCAGGTCGACGAGCTCGAGCCCGAAGCGCAGGTCGGGCTTGTCGGAGCCGAACCGGGCCATGGCCTCGGCGTAGGTGAGCGTGGGGATGTCGCCCACGGGTGTTCCGGTGACGTGCTCGGCCGCGGCCTTCACCGCTTCGGAGATCACCGCGCGCACGTCGTCGCCGTCGGCGAAGCTCATCTCCGCGTCGAGCTGCATGAACTCGAACTGGCGGTCGGCCCGCAGGTCCTCGTCGCGCAGGCAGCGGGCGATCTGGTAGTAGCGGTCGAGGCCGCCGACCATGAGCAGCTGCTTGAACAGCTGCGGGCTCTGGGGCAGCGCGTAGAACTCGCCCGGCGAGAGCCGCGACGGCACCACGAAGTCGCGGGCGCCCTCGGGCGTCGAGGCGACCAGCATGGGCGTCTCGACCTCGACGAAGTCGTGCGCCTCCATCGCGGTGCGGATCGCGCTGTTCACGCGCGCCCGCAGGCGCAGGTTGCGCTGGAGCCGCTCGCCGCGCAGGTCGAGATAGCGGTGACGCAGGCGCAGCATCTCGTCGGCCATGGTGCGGTCGTCGATCGGGATCGGCGGTGGCTCCGACGGGTTGAGCACCTCGAGCACGTCGGCCGCGACCTCGACCGCGCCGGTGGCGAGGTCGTTGTTCACGGTGCCCTCGGGGCGGGGCCGGACGGTGCCGGTGACCCGCAGGCAGAACTCGGCCCGCACGCCGTGGACGTCCGCGCCGGAGACGGCATCCGGGTCGACCACGACCTGCACGATCCCCGCGGTGTCGCGGAGGTCGAGGAACACCACGCCGCCGTGGTCGCGCCGTGCGGCAACCCAGCCGCACAGCTCGACCGACTGCCCGACGTGGTCGGGCCGGACGTCGCCGGCCCGATGAGAGCGCATCACCTGTTGACTCCTGGATCGTGATGGGGGTCCTGCTCGCGACGCGCCTGCAGCCATCCGGCCACCTCGCGACGCGGGACCTCGGTCTGGGTGCCGTCGGGGTCACGGAGGTCCTTCACCGCGACGGCGTCGTGCTCGGCCTCGCGCCGTCCGAGCATCACGGCGTATCGCGCGCCGGAGCGGTCGGCCACCTTCCACTGCGCCTTCACCGACCGACCGCCGTACGCGCGGTCGGCCGCGAGCCCGACTTCCCGGAGCTCGGCCACCAGCAGCGTCGCCGCCCCCTCGCCCAGCGCGTCCACCACGAAGGCGTCGAGGCGCGGGCGCGCGGGCGCGACGTGCCCCAGCTCGGCCTCGCGCGCGATCAGGACGCGCTCGATGCCGATCCCGAACCCGATGCTCGGCGTGGGCGGGCCCCCCATGTCCTCGGCGAGCTGGTCGTAGCGGCCGCCGCCGCCGACCGCGTTCTGGGCGGCGTCGAGCGCGTCGGTCACGAACTCGAACGTGGTGGCCGTGTAGTAGTCGAACCCGCGCACGAGCCGCGGCGTGAGCTCGTAGCGGATCCCCAGCGCGGTGAGACCCTGCTGCACCCGCTCGAAGTGGGCCGCCGCGGCATCGCTCAGGTACTCGGTGAGCTGGGGAGCACGCTCGATGACGTCCTGCCAGTCCTCGTTCTTCGCGTCGAGCACGCGGAGGGGGTTCTGCTCGACGCGCGCGCGGAACTCGTCGCCGAACGCGCCGCCGTGGTCGAGGAGGTACGCGCGCAGCGCTGCCACGAATGCAGGGCGCGACCGCGCGTCGCCCATCGAGTTGAGGAGCAGGCGGGTCCGGGTGAGGCCGAGGTCGCGGTAGAAGCCGTGCGCGAGCGCGATGACCTCGACGTCGACGTCGGGGTCGTCGACGCCCATGACCTCCGCGCCGAGCTGCCAGTGCTGGCGGTAGCGCCCCTTCTGGGGTCGCTCGTAGCGGAAGTGCGGGGCGAGGTACCAGACCTTCCACGGCACCGTGGGCCGGTGCTGCACGAAGGCCCGCACCACCGGGGCGGTGCCCTCGGGCCGCAGCGCCAGGTGGCGGCCGCCCTTGTCCTCGAACTCGTACATCTCCTTGCGGACGACGTCGGTGGAGGCCCCGACCCGCTGGAACACCTCGAGGTGCTCGAAGATCGGCGTGACCACGAGCCCGTACCCGAACCGGCGGGCCCGGTCCGCGAACGCGGCGACCGCCGCGACCCAGAGGTCCGATTCGGGCGGGAGGACATCGTGGGTGCCGATTGGCGCCCGGTACACGGACGGGTCGAATCCCGCCTCGCCGCGCGCGCCCGATCCGACTCCCTCGCTCACCCGCGCAGGCTACCGCCGGGACCGACGCGATCCCCGGGTGGTTCCCCACCCGATGCCCTGGCCGGTGACCTTCGTCCCGGCGAGGTTGATCAGCCCCACCGGAGCGCGCTCAGGCCTTGGCGTGGCCCGGGAGCAGGCGGTAGGCGTCGTACACGGAGTCGACCCGCTTGATCGCCTTCAGCACCGACTCGAGGTGCCCGGTGTCGGCCATCTCGAAGTCGAAGCGCATGCGGGCCACGCGGTCGGCCGAGGTCTGGGAGGAGCTGGACCGGATGCTCACGTGGTTCTCCGAGAGCACCTGCGCGATGTCGCGCAGCAAGCGCGCCCGGTCGAGTGCCTCGATCTCGATCGACACCACGAACGTGGCCGGCTGGTCGTGGTCCCACTCGACCTCGATGAAGCGGTGGGTCTGGGCCGAGAGCGCCGCCGCGTTCGCGCAGTCGGTGCGGTGCACCGACACACCGCGACCGCGGGTGACGAAGCCCATGATCTCGTCGCCGGGCACGGGGGTGCAGCAGCGCGACAGCCGCACCATCACGTCGTCGAGCCCTTCGACGTGGACACCCACGGTGCGGCGGTGATCGGCCTTCGCGCCGCGGGGCGGGCGCTGCGTGGTGATCGGGAGCTGCTCCTCGCCGTCGAGGAGCTCGCGCTGGAGCCGCTGGGCCACCGCCTGCGCCCCGATGTGGCCTTCGCCGATCGCGGCATGGAGCGCGTCGATGTCCGCGTAGTGCATCGCCTCGGCGACCGCCGTGAGCGCCTGCGACTTCGCGAGCCGTTGCACGGGCAGGCCTTCCCGCCGCAGCGCCTTGGCCAGCTCGTCGCGCCCGGTGTCCATCGCGTCGACCCGGCGCTCGCGGGAGAACCACTGGCGGATCTTCGCCTTGGCCTTCGGCGTCTGCGCGAACTGCAGCCAGTCGCGGCTCGGACCCGCGCCCTCGACCTTGCTCGTGAAGATCTCGACGCTGTCACCGCTGTTGAGCGACGAGTCGAGCGCGACCAGCCGCCCGTTGACCCGCGCGCCGATGCAACGGTGGCCGACCTCGGTGTGGATCGCGTACGCGAAGTCGACGGGCGTGGACCCGGCGACGAGCGTGATGACCTTGCCCTTGGGCGTGAAGACGAAGACCTCGTCCTGCTCGAGGTCGATCTTCAGGGTCTCCATGAACTCCGACGGGTCGTCGGCGTCCTGCTGCCAGTCGGCCATGCGCTGGAGCCAGGCGAGGTCGGCGGCGTCGGAGTGCTCCTTGTAGCCCCAGTGGGCGGCGATGCCGAACTCCGCGCGCCGGTGCATCTCCTGGGTGCGGATCTGGACCTCCACCGGCTTGCCGTACGGGCCCACCACGGTCGTGTGCAACGACTGGTAGAGGTTGAACTTGGGCATCGCGATGTAGTCCTTGAACCGGCCCAGCACCGGTGCCCACAACGCGTGGATCGACCCGAGCGCGCCGTAGCAGTCCTTGACCGAGTCGACGACGACGCGCACGCCGACGAGGTCCTGGACCTCGTCGAACTCCTTGCCCCGCACCACCATCTTCTCGTAGATCGACCAGTAGTGCTTCGGGCGGCCCTGCACGAGCGCGTGGATGTCGAGGTCGGCGAGGGTGTCGCGCAGCTGCGAGGTGACCTGGCGCAACCGCTCCTCGCGCTCGGGCGAGCGAGTCCACACCATCTGCTCGATCTCCGCGTACCGCTTCGGGTACAGCACCGCGAACGCGAGGTCCTCCAGCTGCCACTTCACCTCGGCGATGCCGAGCCGGTGCGCGAGGGGCGCGTACACGTCGAGGCTCTCCTGCGCGATGCGGCGCTGCTTCGCCTCCGGGAGCGACGCGATCGTCTGCATGTTGTGCAGGCGGTCGGCGAGCTTGATGAGCAGGACGCGGATGTCCTTCGCCATCGCCACGAGCATCTTGCGCAACGTCGCGGCCTGCTGGGCCTCCTTGGAGTCGAACTGGAGGCGGTCGAGCTTGGTCACGCCGTCGACGATCCGGGAGACCTCGGACCCGAACCCGGCCTCCACCTCGTCGAGCGTGACCCGGGTGTCCTCCACGGAGTCGTGCAGGAGCGCGCCGGCGAGGGTGATGTCGTCCAGGCCCAGGCGGGCGAGGATCATCGCGACGCCGAGCGGGTGCGCGATGTAGGGCTCGCCCGAGCGGCGGACCTGGTCGGCGTGCGCCTCGCGGGCGAGGGCGTAGGCCTGCTCGATGCGGGTGGTGTCGGCCCGGCGGTGGCGCTCGCGGTAGGCCGCCAGCAGCCCCTGGAGCTCGGCGTCGACGGCGGCGCGGCGCCAGGGCCGGCCCAGGACGGATCGCCGGTCGCCCTTCCCCTCATGGCGCAGGTCCGTCGACGTCATGGTCGCGACCAGGCTACCGGCGCCCCCGGTCGCCGGCGGTCAGCCGGTGAAGGTCGGCTGGATCACGGGCACGGGGACCACGACCTCGACCGCACCGATGTCGCAGCCCGTCCCCTGCGGTCGGGTCACACCGCGCTGGTCGGTGGTGACTCCCGTCGCCACGCCGGCCTGGCACGACGCGATCGGGATCCGGTCGAGCAACGGGCTCGCCGGCGCGGGCAGGCGCGTACGCGTCGGACCACCGTTGTCCGCCAGCACCCCGAGCTTCGGATCGTTGCCCGCTGCCTCCGAGTCGCCCTTCGCCGCGTCGGTGAACCCGCACGACGAGTCGTCGGAGAAGTTCCAGCCTTCACTCGTGCTGGACCCGTCGACGAAGCAGTTCGGCCACGAGCCGGCACCCACCACGACCGTTGCGAAGGAGCGCAGCTCGCCGACGGACATGCTCGTGATCGGGTCGGGCTCGAGCTCGTCGGCCGGTGGCGGGATGACGTTGTCGGTGATCGTGACGTAGGCGGTGGTCACCGGTCCTTCGGAAGTGACCGCGCCGCGCCGACTCACGTTCCCGGTCAGGGTGGAGTTCGTCAGCGCGAGCGGTACCGCACCGGCGATCGAGACGGCACCACCAGACCCGTACGCCTCGTTCCCGGAGAACGTCGAGCCCGTGACCGACACTGCGGTCTCGCCGTTGACCGCGAGGCCTCCACCGGCGCATTCACAGGTGCTGAAGTAGATCGGGTCGTCGAGGATCGTGCCACGGTTCCCGGAGAACTCGGAGTCGACGATGGTCACCTCGCCGGGCTCGATCGCCGCCGCCAGCCCGGCGGCGCCCCACGCCGCCACGACCGTGGCTCCGTCGAACGCACTCGACCCGTCGGCGTAGATGCCGGCACCGGCTGCCGCGCAGCCGTGGAAGCAGCTCGCTTCGTTGTTCTCGAACGTCGAGCCCGCGAGATCGAGGTCGCCGACGACGTAGACCGCGCCACCGACGTTGGTGCAGAAGGCCTGGCACCCCACGGAGTTGTCGGTGAACGACGAGTTCGTCACGCGGGCCGGACCCGTGACCAGGCCACCGCCGTACTGCTCGCAATCGCCCGGGCACCGGGCGAGATTGCCTTCGAACCGGACGCCGTCCACCAGCGCTCCCTCGTTGGCGAACGCGCCGCCCCCGCCGAAGGCGTCCTGGTCGATGGTCCCCTCGGCGATGTTCTCGGCGATGACGGAGTCGGTGACGGTCAGGAAGCCGTTGGCGAAGATGCCAACCCCGAAGGTCGAGGTCCGGTTCCTCGCGATCGTGGAGCCGGACACAGTCACATCACCGCCACCGGCGATCCCGCCGCCGAGCGGGATGCACAGCGAAGCCGTGCCGACCGCCGGCGCACCGATGCTCCCACAGCTGTCCTCGTCGACCCAGTTGTCGACGATCGTCGAGTCGATCACGACCACGTCCCCGCCGAGGTCCTCCATCGCGATGCCGTTGCCGGAGGTGAGGCCGGCGTGGGTCACGGTGATGTCCTGGACCGTGAGGGTGTGCGCGCCGAAGGAATCGAGCACCGCGTTGTCGGTGCAGGTCATCGTCAAGGTGAACCCGTGGCCGTCGACGAGGGTGTCACCGTTGGTGTGCCGCTCCGGATAGGTGTCCTCACCGGGGTCGTCGCAGGTCGAGTAGTCGTTGCTGTCGTTGTTGTAGGTGATCAGGTCGATGTCGTTCAGGAGGTCGATCTGGGTGACGTCGGGATCGGTCCACGCGGCCCAGAACTCCGCGACGGTCGACACCGAGGCCTGCGGTCCCGCCGCCGACGCGGTCGAGGTCGCCAGCACCACCGGCAGCCCGGCCAGCACGACGACCGCGACCAGCATCCCGCGCGGAGCCTGCGCCCCATCTCGGTTCCCCCCTCGGCCCCGCACGAAAGGTCGGGATCGGGCCATTCTGCCCGATCGGGGCACGCGTGTGCCGGACGGAGCCGACCCGGCGCGTCCGGCTGCGCTACTTGCGCTTGCGGCGCTGCTGGCGGGGGCGGGGGGCCACGCCGCCGGACGCCGGCCTCGGGGTCGGCTTCGCGGCCGGCGGCGCCGGGGTGGCCTCGGGAGGCGCAGCCCGAGCTTCGGCCTCGGTCGGTGCGGCGTCGGCTCCGGCCTCGAGCACCTCGGCATCGGGTTCGAGGGTGGCGACCGCGGCGGCGGGCGCGGCCACCGCTGGGGCCGGCTTGGCCACGGCCGGACGGGCGGCGGGCGGGGCGACGCCCTCGCGCGACCGCTGCACCGCGATGCGCTCGCGGATCGAGCGGAACTTGGGCTCGCGCTCCTTGAGCACCGCGACGATGGGCGTGGCCACGTAGATCGACGAGTACGCGCCGGTCATCAAGCCGACGAACAGCGCGAGGGCGAAGTCCTGGAGGCCCACGGCGCCGAGGCCGAACCGGCCCACCACCAGCAGCGACACCACCGGGAGCACCGCGACGAACGAGGTGTTCAACGAGCGCATGAGCACCTGGTTCAGCGACCGGTTCACCATCATCGAGTAGGTGTCGCCCTTGCTGGTGGCAAGGGTGTCCTCGTTCTCCTTCACCTTGTCGAACACGACGACGGTGTCGTACAAGGAGAACCCGAGAATGGTCAGGAACGCGACGACCGTCCCGGGCGTGACCTCGAACCCGGTGATCGCGTAGACGCCTGCAGTGATGATGATGTCGTGAACCACCGCGATGATCGCGGCGAGCGCCATTCGGGCCTCGAAGCGGAGGCTCAGGTACAGCGCGATCGCGATGAAGAACACGACGAGCGCCTGGAGCGCCTTCTTCGAGACACGATCACCCCACGTCGGCCCGACGTTGGTGACGCTGACCTTGGACACGTCGACGTTCGCGTACTTCGCGAGCGCGTCGGTGATCTTCGTGCGCTCCGCGGGCTTGAGCTCCTCGGTCTGGACGCGCACGCCCGAGCTCCCGAGGATCAGCACCTTCGCGTTGGCCTGGCCCTGGCTCGACAGCACGTCGCGGACGTCGGCGGCGCTCGCGCTGGCGCCGTCGACCGTGAACGACCACTGCGTGCCGCCGGTGAAGTCGATGCCGAGGTTCAGACCGGAGAAGACGAGGAACAGCAGCGAGATCAGCACCATCGAGCCCGAGAGCACGGCCCAGCGCCACGAGCGGTCGATGAACTGGTAGTTGGTGTGCTCGTGGTACAGGTCGCGGAACGTGTGCCGGCGCCCGCCCGGGCCGGGCTGCGACGGGTCGGCCGCGGGGGTGCGGGTGAGGTTCATCCGGTCGTCGCCTCCCCTCCCCCTCATGCCCGGGCCTCCGGGGCGTCGAGGCCGGCGGCGATGCCGAAGGGCTTCGTGCGCACCAGGCCGGTGCGGCGCGACATCAGCGACACCAGCGGGTGCATGAAGAAGTAGGCCACGATCAGGTCGAGCAGGGTGGAGAGCCCGAGGAAGAACGCGAAGCCCTTCACCGAGCCGACCGCGACGAGGAACAGGATCGCGGCGCCGATGAACGACACGAGGTCGGCGGCGACGATGGTGCGGAACGAGCGGGTGAAGCCCCGGTCGGCCGACGTGCGGACCGTTCGTCCCGACCGCACCTCGTCCTTCAACCGCTCGTAGTAGACGATGTACGAGTCGACGGTCACGCCGATCGACACGATGAGGCCGGTCACCCCGGCCAGCGTGAGCACGGGTCTGCCGCTCCCACCGAGGAAGCCGAGGATCGCCTCGCCGACCACCGAGGTGACCACCACCAGGAGCAGCGCGGCGCTGAGCATGATTCCCGCGATCACGACGAGCCCGAGGATGCGGTAGTACACGAGCATGTAGATGGAGACCAGGACGAGGCCGACGATGCCGGCGATGATCCCGGCCCGGAGCTGGTCCTTGCCCAGGGTGGGCGACACGTTCTGGACGGTGAGCTCCTGGAGCTGCACCGGCAGCGCGCCGTAGTTGATGAGCTTGGCGAGGTCGGACGCCTCGGTCGACGTGAAGTTGCCCGTGATCGAGACGTCGCCGGAGAAGTTGGGCTCCCGGAACGAGGGGTTCGACTGCACGACGCCGTCGAGCACGATCGCGACCTCGTCCTGCGGCGGCGTCTGGCCGAACGACCTCGCCGCGAGGGCGTTGAACTTCGTGAGTCCGTCGCCGGTCAGCGTCACGAGCACGATGTACTCGTTCTGGAACCGGCTCCTGGCCTTGTCGACGTCCTTCCCGGTCAGCTCGGTCGGGCCGAGGAGGAGCCGGCCCGGGTCCTTGTTGTCGGACGTCGCCCGCAGCGGGAGCACCACGCAGACGTCGCGCTTGTCGTTCACCCGGCTCGTGGTGGGGATCTTGGTGAGCGCGCTGATCGCGGTCGGGTCGCACGACGCGACGGCCGCCTGGGCTGCGGCCTCGTCGGCCGGGACCGTGGTGGGCGTGGTCGCGCCGTCGGCCCCTGTGGTGGTGGTCGATCCCGGCGCGGTGGTCGTGGTGGTCGACGAGCCGGCCTTGTCCCCCTCGGCCGGCAGCGTCGCGAGCACGGGCCGGAAGCGCAGCTCGGCGGTCTGGCCCACGAGACGGCGGGCCTTGTCGCGATTGCTGACACCGGGGAGGTCGACGACGATGTTGCCGCCCTGCCGGCTGATCTCCGGCTCGGACACGCCCAGGCTGTCGACGCGGCTGCGGATGATGTCGACCGCGACGTCGAGCGAGCCCGTCTTCACCTTGCCGACCGGCTCGAGCACGACCGAGATGCCGCCCTGGAGGTCGAGGCCGAGGAGCGGCGCGTTGCCCGAGGCCAGCGTGATGCCCACGAGCACCAGGACCACGGCGAGGAACCCGAACAGCTTGGCCCGCAGGCGACCGACGTTCATGACTGGCGGTCGTCGTCCCCGTCGTCGTCGGAGCCGGTGTCGTCCTCGTCCTCGTCGTCCTCGTCGTACTCCGGCTCGGTGAGCTTCTGGGCGATCGCGGCCCGGGCGACCTTGATCACGACACCGGCCGCGATCTCGAGGTCGAGGGTCTCGTCGTCGAGGGAGACCACGGTGCCGAAGATCCCGCCGTTGGTGATCACCTCGTCGCCCACCCCGACCGTGGCCAGGAGCTGGCGCCGGACCATCTGCTGGCGTCGCTGGGGCCGCACGATCAGGAGGTAGAAGGCGGCGACCAGGAGGACCAGGTAGATCGCGATGACCACGGGAGACGTCCGGTTCAGTCGGGTGAGATGGAGCGCCAGGAGTGCGGCGTGAGGGGCCGGGCGATGCTAGCCAGCCTCCGACCCGGGACGAGGGTCAGCTGGGAATCGGCGGGGAACGACCCGGCGACGATCAGGTGTCGCCGAAGAGGTTGGGCCCCGCGCTCGCCGGGATCGCCAGGCCCAGGTGGGCGTACGCCGCGGCCGTGGCCACCCGACCCCGAGGGGTGCGGCGCAGCAGGCCGCACTTGAGGAGGAACGGCTCGTAGACGTCCTCCACGGTGTCGGGCTCCTCGGCCACCGAAACCGCGAGCGTGCCGAGGCCCACCGGCTGGCCGGCGAACGTCGCGCACAGCGCCCGCAGGATCGCGCGGTCGACCTTGTCGAGCCCGAGCGTGTCGACGTCGAAGAGGGCGAGGGCCTCGTGGGCCACCGCCGCGGTGACCACGCCGTCGGCGCGCACCTCGGCGAAGTCGCGGACGCGACGCAGGAGCCGGTTGGCCACCCGGGGCGTGCCCCGGGCGCGGCGGGCGATCTCGGTCGCACCCTCGGCATCGACCGGCACACCCAGGATCCCCGCGGCGCGCTCGATGATCGTGACGAGGTCTTCCGGCTCGTAGTAGTCGAGGCGGGTGACGAAGCCGAAGCGGTCGCGCAGCGGGCCGGCGATCATCCCGCTTCGGGTGGTGGCCCCGACGAGCGTGAACCGGGGCAGGTCGAGCCGGATCGACCGGGCCGACGGGCCCTTCCCGATCACGATGTCGAGCTGGAAGTCCTCCATCGCCGGATAGAGCACCTCTTCCACCGTGCGGGGCAGCCGGTGGATCTCGTCGATGAACAGCACGTCGCCGTCGTCGAGGTTGGTGAGGATCGCCGCGAGGTCGCCCGCCCGCTCGAGCGCGGGGCCGCTGGTGATCCGGCACGCGACCTCGAGCTCGGCCGCGACGATCCCGGCGAGGGTGGTCTTGCCCAGGCCGGGCGGGCCCGCGAACAGCATGTGGTCGACCGCCTGGCCCCGCTTGCGGGCGGCGCCGAGCATGATCTCGAGGTGCTCCTTGAGCCGGGGCTGACCCACGAACTCGGCCAGGCGGCGCGGCCGGAGGGTGGTCTCCTCGGCCGCCTCGACCGGGTCGGCCTCGGGTCGCAGCAGCTCGTCGCGCGCCATCTACCCGCGCCGATCCGGCATCATGGGTCGCTCGACGCGCTCGCTCACCGCGACACCGACAGGAGCTTCAGGGCGTCGCGGAGGAGGTCCTCCACCGGGCCGTCGTCGGGGAGCTGGCCCATGACCGCGCGCACTTCGTCGGACGCGTAGCCGAGCCCGGTGAGCGCCTCGCGCACCTCGGCCCGGGCGCGGTTCGCCGAGCCCACCTCCGCTTCGACGAGGTCGATCTCGGGCACGTCGAGCCGCGCCTTCAGGTCGACGAGCAGGCGCTGCGCGGTGCGCTTGCCCACTCCGGGCACGAGCGTGAGCGCGTCGAGGTCGTCCTCGATCAGCGCGCGGCGCAGCACCGACGGCGAGTGCACCGACAGGATCGCCAGCGCGAGCTTCGGCCCCACGCCCGACGCGCCGAGCAGCACCTCGAAGGTGTCGCGCTCGTCGCGCGTGGGGAAGCCGTAGAGCACCATCGCGTCCTCGCGGACGTGCAGGTGCGTGACCAAGAACGCGGGCGCACCCGCCGAGAGCGCGGGCAGCGCACCGAGCGGGACGAGCACGCGGTAGCCCACGCCCCCGACTTCGACGAGCACCTCACCGGTCCCCAGCCGTTCGAGCACCACGCCCCGCACCGACCCGATCACTTGGCGCTCTCCTTCTCGATGGGTCGCTCGCTGCGGCCTGCGGATTCCGTGCGCCCGGAGTCGCCTCCGCTCGCTCCCTCTTTGGCCAGCGCGGCGGCGACGGCGCGGTCGAAGGCGCTGGTGGCGGCGTCGGCCGCGGCGGCGCCGGCCGTGCCGCCGGTCTGCTCCCGCATCGGCGCAGCCCACAGGTGGCAGATCGCGAGGGCGAGCGCGTCGGCGGCGTCGGGCGGGCTCGGCGGCGCGTCGAGGCAGCAGAGGCGGGTGACCATGGCCTGCACCTGCGCCTTGTCGGCCGCGCCGTACCCGGTGACCGCGAGCTTCACCTCGTTGGGGCTGTAGTGCGTGACCGGGATGTGGCGGCGGGCTGCGGCCGCCAGCGCGAGCCCGCTGGCCTGGCCCACCGCGATGGCGGTGCGGGCGTTGACCTGGAACAGGATCCGCTCCACGGCCAGCGCCACGGGGCGGACCTCGTCGAACAGGTCGTCGAGATCGGCCTGGAGCATGGCCAGCCGCTCGGGCAGCGCCATGTCGGGCGGGGTGCGCATCACCCCGAACGCGACGGGCACGAGCCGGTGACCGTCGCGGCGCACCACCCCGTAGCCACAGCGTGACAGGCCGGGGTCGATCCCGAGGACGGCGTCGAACACGAGTTCGATCCTACGAGGAATTGACGAAACGTGAGTGGATACCAGGACAAGGGTTTCCGGCCTCGCTGTCCAGCTGGTACCCCAGATCGCGGGGTGGTGTACCCCAGCGGATCAACCGCGCTTGTGGAGGGTGCCGCAGGTGACGCACTCGACGTGCTTCGCCTTGCCGAGCATCGACGCGAGGCCGAACGCGAGTTTCGTGGACCGTTTCCGCCGGACGACGAACGACGTCCCGCCGCATTTCGGGCAGGTCCCTCCGGTGATCGGTCGGGGCCCCTTCGGCAGCGGCTCCACAGGGGCGGTGACGTGCTGCGCCATGCGCACCAGCCACTCCTCGCGCGTCTCCTCCGGTTGGGGCGTCTCAGCCACGGGCCGGAGCCTATGCGACCTGACAATCCGGGCGGTGCGCGGTGAGCGCTCTACGACCCGGAGAAGAACAGCGCCGGGTCACCCAACTGCACTATCTCGTCGGGCGGATCCGCGAACAGACCCAGGACGGTGCTGACGATCCGGGACGTGCCCTGGAGCCAGGCAGCCAGTGGGAAGCGGTCAGTCGCTCCGATCCCAACTTGAAATTGGGCGTCCACGTCAATTTTCGGGTCCGGCCCGGTCTTACGCACCCGGATGACGCCGAGTTCTGCGCCTGGTTCCAATGCGATACGCCGCGGTCGCGGGCGAC